>PLDW01000075.1 GCA_003136315.1 Gemmataceae bacterium
GATCTTCTCTTCGTTCTGGCGCGGGTCGCGAATGATGGCGGGAAAGGGGACGTGTTGTGGGTTCCGGGACAGGGTCGAGAAGGGTGAGACACGCCAGTGAATGACGCACAGAGGATATCCTGTCCATAACGGTGTCGGGCGTTTGGCAAGTCATAATCTCCCTGTTATCGCTTGGGCTCCGGGCCGCCACGGAGGGCGNNTGGCGACCGGCAAAGGTGGGAATTCTTTCTTCTGCCAAACGCCTTGGTATGTTGTTGCTCCCGTGGCGGATGCGGTTGTCAAAGCACCTCACCGTGCCGAGTTCACACCCCAAGCGAAGTTGATCCGACCATGAGCCAAGCACCCCGTGACGCTGTTGTGGTTGGCTCGGGTCCGAACGGATTGTCGGCCGCCATCGCCCTGGCCCAACGGGGGTTGTCCGTTCTGGTGGTCGAAGGCTCCGACACGATCGGTGGCGGGGTGCGGTCGCAGGAACTGACGCTACCCGGGTTTGTCCACGATGTTTGCTCGTCGGTCTACCCGATGGCTGTCGCTGCGCCATTCCTTCGGACTCTCCCGCTCGACCGGCATGGGCTAGAGTGGATTCACCCGCCTACCCTCCTCGCCCACCCGCTCGACGATGGAACGGCCGCGGTGTTGCACAAATCCGTCGATACCACCGCCGACCAGCTTGGCCCCGACGGCAACGCTTACCGGCAGTTGATGGGTCCACTCGTCAAGGTGGCTGACTCGCTCTTTGCCGATCTGCTTGGCCCGTTTCGCATTCCCCGGCACCCGATCGCTGCGCTGCGTTTCGGCTGGCTGGCGGTCCGGTCTGGTCGAGGTCTGGCGGAGGCATACTTCCGGACCGATCGGGGTCGAGCGCTCCTGGCGGGGATTGCCGCCCATGCCGTCATCCCGCTCGAATCGCGACCCGGTGCAGCCATCGCCCTGATGCTCGCGCTGGCCGGACACGCGCACGGCTGGCCGCTCGTTCGCGGGGGAGCACAGCGGCTGGCGGATGCGATGGCATCGTATTTCCGGTCGCTGGGGGGGGAGATCCAGACGGGGGACTGGGTGAAGTCGGTCGATGAGTTGCCTCCGTCGAAGGCGGTGCTCCTCGACCTGACCCCGCGGCAAGTGATCACCCTGGCCGGGCACCGACTGCCGAAGGGCTATACCCGGCGGCTCAGTCGCTATCGCTATGGACCGGGGATCTTCAAATTGGACTGGGCGTTGTCCGGGCCAGTCCCCTGGACAGCCCCTGCGTGCCGGACCGCTGGCACCGTCCACCTTGGCGGGACGCTCGACGAGATCTCGGCCTCCGAGCGGGCCGCATTCCACGGCCGACATGTCGACCAGCCGTATGTGCTGTTCGCCCAGCCGACAGTTGTGGACCCCTCACGGGCGCCGGCGGGCAAACACGTTGGCTGGGCCTATTGCCATGTACCGCATGGTTCGACCGAAGACATGACGGCCCGAATCGAAGCCCAGGTGGAGCGCTTTGCTCCGGGGTTCGGCGATGGGATTTTGGCCCGGCACATCATGAACCCGGCCGCGATGGAGCAACACAACCCGAATTACATCGGGGGAGACATCAGTGGCGGAGCCACTGACTTCGGCCAGCTCTTCACCCGACCGGTGGCCCGGCTCAACCCGTACACGACGCCGAATCGTGGGCTCTTCCTGTGCTCATCCTCCACCCCGCCCGGAGGCGGGGTTCACGGGATGTGCGGGTTCTTCGCCGCGCGGACCGTGCTGAGGCGGCTCGGAGTGGCACGCTGAGGACCATCGCCGAGGGGAATTAGGCAGGTGGTGAGAGGAAATCTCCCGCCACCTGCCTTACACCGTCATCCGACCCTGGAAGAATCCGCCTTTTTGCCCCGTGACCGTCAGGAGCATCTGTCGCTTGACCCACGGGATGACTGGAAGCCACGGAAGCGCCAGATCGCGGCCCCAGCCGAGGATCGACCAGTCCGACTGGAAGAAGGGTGAGAGCAAGTAAGTCACCGTTGCGTAGTAGCGGAGATACTCCCGCTGGCGGCGAGAGAAAGCCCGGAACGCGGCCAGTGGGGTCGGGGCGTCTCGGAGACTTTCCGCGAGGCGCCAGGCATCCACCATTGCCAGGTTGATCCCCTGCCCCAGGTGGGGGCTCATCGCATGGGCAGCGTCGCCAATGAAGATGATCCGGTCATCGTGCCGGCGGCGCATGGAGACATGGCGATAACTCGTCAGAAGAAGTTGCTCAAAGTCACAGACGAAATCGAGGACTCCCGCTGCCTCGGGAGAGAATCTCAGGATCTCGGCTTTCAGGGAGGCCAACCCCTGCGCCTTCAGCCGCGGGAACTCCACCACCGGCAACCCCCAGTACATCGAGCACAATCCGTCTCCGAGGGGAAGCATCCCGAGCATCTTCGCATTCCCCCGAACAACTTGAAGGAGTTCTCGCTGCACGGCCACACATGGAGCGGTGATCCAGAGCGTCCCGTGGGCGTACTCGTGGACCGACGCCCGAAACCCAAACGCCTTCCGTAACTGGGACCGCGACCCGTCCGCAACCACAACCAGATCGAATGGGCCATGCCGCCTCCCACCCTGATCGGTGAGGGAGACACCGCCTGGCGAATCCTCCCGCGCGATCACCTCGCTCTTGAGGCAAACATCCACGGTTTGCGTCCGGACCAGACTGAACAGCGCGTTGCACAGAACGCCTCGATGGACTCCATAGGCTTGACACCCTGGCTCCAACTCCCCGTAGCGGGTGCGGATCAGATCGCTGCCGGACAGATGCCGGGCGTGCAACTCGTCGAGTCGGGCGGCGTGAGCGATCACGGAGTCCAGGATTCCAAGTCGGCGGAGAACCTCTTGCCCCGAGCACTGGAGCAGTACCCCGGCCCCAACCGGCCCGAGTGTTCCGGCTCGCTCCAGGAGGGTCACACGATGACCCTCACGGGCAAGCAGGTAGGCGGAGGTGGCACCGGCCACCCCCGACCCGACGATGCCGATACGATACGGACCTGGCACGGGCGACTCCTGGCAGGTATGAGTGAATACGATGGCAGAGGATACCCGCACAACCGACCCGATGCGAGACTTCAGTCGCTGGGTCCGGATGGCAGAGGATTCCAATGCGAACAGGCGGGATTGTACTGTGCGGCGGACGGTCGAGCCGGATGGGGCGGCCGAAAGCGTGGCTCCCGTTTGATGGGGAATTACTCCTTCCGCGGGTCGTCCGCATTCTCCGGGCTGTGGTCGACCCCGTGGTGGTCGTGGCGGCCACGAATCAAGACCTCCCATCGCTACCGCCAGGGGTCGAGATTGTCCGTGACGCGGAGGATGGCCGCGGGCCGCTCCAGGGACTCGTCGCGGGGCTGGCAGCGCTCGAAGGCCAGGCAGACGCTGTGTACGTGTCAGCATGTGATGCGCCGTTCCTCAATTCCCGGTTCGTCCGCAGGATGGTAGACCTCCTCGGCGATTTCGATGCCTGCGTTCCGGAAATCGCCGGATATCGTCACCCGCTCGCAGCGGTCTACCGGGTCGGCGTTCGGGAGGCAGCCCTTGCGTTGCTTGCCACCAGCCAGGGGCGGGCCATATCCCTTTTGGAAAAGGTGCGGCCCCGGGCTGTCGGCCCGGCCGAGGTAGAGGACATTGACCCCGGCTTCCGGTCGCTCCAAAACTTGAACACTCCGGAGGAGTACGAGGCCGCGCTGCGCGACCTCGATCACCCCACCAGCCCCGAGGAGGATTGCGAATGAGCGAGAGAAAGTGCCCGGAGTGCTGGGCCGCACTGGGGGATGCAAGAGAACGATGCCCAACCTGCGACGCCGTCTTGAAGATCCGTCCCGTGGCTCGCCCCGTCAGTTCCACCCCGGCACGGGAGGCCGACCGGCCAGCCGACGAGCCTCTGGCCACCGCCCTGCCCCCCAGCATTCGTGGTCTCACCCTACAAGGCGATATCTGGGTCAAGTATGGCCGGCCTGTTCGTCACTTTCGTCGTCGGGATGATCGCAGCAGTGGTCATGGGACTGATCGCCAGCGCGATCGGGCAGTTGTTCTATCTCATCCTCATCTTCCCTGTCGTGATCGGGTTTGCGGTCGGCATGGCGATGTCGTTGGCGGCCAGGCTATCAAAAATGCACAGCGTCGCGGCCGGGGGTGTGATCGGTTTCTTCTGTGGTGTCGTGGCAATGCTGGTCGTCCACTTCTCCGACTACCTCTGGGCATTGGCTGCGGGTCTTCCCCCCGACGTTTCATTTCCTGAGTTCATGCACCTTCAGGCGACCGAAGGTGTTCAGATCGGTCGTCGCGGAGGGGGGATCAATCTCGGATACACCGGATCGTTTATCTACTGGGGAATCGAGATGCTGGCCGTTGCTGTCATTGTGTTCGCGCTCGGCCTGGCCCAGGCGTCGTCTCCGTTCTGCGTGGAATGCAACGCCTGGAAGAAAGGTAGAACATACGGCCCATTTCGGGGTGAGCCAAGCGAGGCGAAAGCGTTTGTCGAAGCGGGAGACGTTGCCCAACTCGGAGTGGCAGGAGACCCCGGTCCAGGCGGCGGGACGACCCTGCGGCTGATCGTGTCCGTCTGCCCGCACTGTCGGACCGACGGCCCGGTGGAAGTGAGACTTCAGAAGGTGACAAAAACCAAAGAAGGGGAGTCGATCAGCGAACTCTGCCACACCACTTACCCAGGCGATGTGGTGGCCTTGATCGATGCGATACCCGAGCAGCAGCCGGATGAGATCGCCCCGCGAAAGAAACGCCGTCGCCGGGACGATTAACCGGAGGGGGCGGGCGTCATCGCTGTGATCGCCGAGTTGCGGGGCCGGGCATTACGAGGCTGGCGGCGTACAATGGCCCCTTGTTTCTATCCCCTGCCCTGCGAGCCCCGACACCTGCGAAATGCACCCCCACAAAACGCACCATGACCGCCACGCCGGAACTGCCGAGAACAAGGCCTATCTGCACAAAATCAGCCGGGAGAAGATCGACCCGCCGGCGGTGATTCCCGGAGTCTCGGCGGCCGACCTACTCGACACGGTGTTCCTGTCGTACAACGCCGGCCGCTTGCGGGAGGGGTGCCAGCTCTTCGTGCGGAAGATGCTCGCGGACAACGGCACTGTCGGGCTGGCGCTGAGTGGTGCGCTCACCCCGGCCGGGCTCGGGATGTCGTGCCTCGTTCCGCTGGTTGAAGCGGGGTTCGTCGACTGGATCGTATCGACCGGCGCAAACCTCTACCACGACACCCACTACGCCCTGGGGATGGACCTCTTCCAGGCCGGGCCGAACCTGCCCGACCGGGAGTTGCGCGACAATCAGGTGATCCGAATCTACGATATCGTTTTCGATTACGAGAACCTGCTCGGGACGGACCAGTTCTTCCGCACCCTTTGCCGCGGTCCGTCATTCCAGCAGACATTCGGAACGGCCGAGTTCCACGATCTCGTGGGCAAATACCTCGCGGAGCGCGAAGAGCAGACCGGTCGGGTCGGCAAGAGCCTCCTCGCCGCCGCACACCGCTGCGGCGTGCCGGTCTTTACCAGTTCCCCCGGCGACAGCTCGATCGGCATGAACCTCGCGGCCCTGTCGCTGGAGGGGTCCGGGCTGCGGATTGATCCGCTCCGCGACGTGAACCAGAGCGCTGCCATCGTGTGGGATGCGAAAGCAGCGCCCGGTGGGTTGAGTTCGGTGTTCATCCTGGGCGGCGGCTCACCGAAGAACTTCATGCTCCAGACCGAGCCGCAAATCCAGGAGGTTCTGGGGCTGGCGGAAGCCGGGCACGATTACTTTCTCCAGTTCACCGACGCCCGCCCGGACACCGGTGGGCTGAGCGGAGCCACCCCGGCCGAAGCGATGACCTGGGGGAAGGTCGATCCGGACAAGCTCCCCGACTCGGTGACTTGCTACATCGACTCGACCGCCGCCCTTCCACTCCTGACCGCCTACGCGCTGACCCGTCGCGAGAAGCGGCCTCTCAAGCGGCTCATGGACCGCCTCCCGGACTTGAACCGGAAGCTGGAAGCGGGGTATGCCGCCACCCGGGCGAAACGGGCGGAGTAGACAACACCCTTGGGTATCTGTCATAATCCGTCTGAGGAGAAATCCCGTGGCGGAAGAAGAACCCATCAACTGGAAAGAGCCTGCCCAGGAGATCACCCGGGGCGTTCTTCAAGGCATCTGGGATTGGTTCCGGGGCCGGAACCGGAAACCATCGGAGTTCTCGGATCCGGTCCGTGGGATTCTGATTCTTGGACCGGGCGGGACTGGCAAGACGACATTCGCGAGGTTCTTGTCCGGGGAACTGGACTGGCTTCAGGATACGACAGGCCAATACACCGAGAGTGTTGGGCTGGAGCACTTCGCCCTCTCCGATGACCCCGATGTGGAGGTGGTCGTAGCACCCGGACAGGACTACCGGCGGCCCTCGACCTGGCCGGAGTTGTTGTCGCAAGTGGCGGCGGGCGCCTATCGTGGTGTCGTCCTCATGAACGCTTACGGCTACCACACGTTCAGTACCCCAAGCTACCAGAATCACCGGCTTTACAAGGGATCGAAGCCTGATTTTCTGCGAGAGTATTACGCTGATCGAAGGTCCGACGAGATCCGAGTTCTGAAGCAACTGGCCCCTCACCTGTCAATCTGCTCAAAACGGGTGTGGCTACTGTCGGTCGTGGCCAAGCAAGATCTTTGGGGGAGTCAGCAACGCGAGGTCGAAGAACACTACCTGCGAGGAGACTACGCAGCGGAGTTGCAGAGGATCTCGCAGACCTTGGGCAATCGATCGTTCCGATACGAGTGGGGATTTCTGTCCCTCATCATCAGAAATCTGGAAACGATGGCCTCCGAACGCCTCCAGTCAAATGAGGCGGGATACGACATGCGACAAATGACCGATTCCCTCCGGAGACTGCTCACGGTGGTTACCGGGTTGAAACGCTGGGAAGACGAGCGATGAGCGAAACTACCTTGATCGACACCCCGGATGAGTTCACAGCGCGAGCAATACCACTTCTCAAAGAATATCTGGAGAAGCTGCTCACGCTCAAGGAACAGATCCGTCAATTATGGATCGATTACCAGACTGAATCACCGAAATATGGTACAAATAAAAAGATCATTTTTCATGCCGAATACAATAATCTATCCGAAAAAACTAAACGCATCGTTCCAGCTGTCATGCAACTCAACCAGCAAGTGTCTGGTATGGTCGATCAAGGTAAAGTGACCCCTCTTATGCGTGCGGAACTCCAATTACGTCTTGCAGAGTTGGAATCAGTGGTGTTCGATATTAATTCATCGCTTCAAACCTATCGTATTACTAAATAGATCTATGATTTATAATTTGTCACCTAGATATACAACGACATAGGCGACAAGGTCTCGACGAACTGCGCGAGTGGGAGGCCGAAAAGTGAGTGAGATCGTGGAACTCACTGCAACTGAGTCAGCGGAACGGCTTCTCCCGCTCCTTCAAGAATACGCTGCGAAGACGGCTGCATTCTCGGAACGAGTGGTAGTGGCACTTGAGAAGTTCGTCACTCCGGAGAGCAACTCCATTGGGAGAGTGCGTTTCACAGCAACGTCAGGAAACTTTGCCACTCCTGCGGCATTGGAGGCCGCGAGACTAATCTGTTTTCACGATGCTCTGGACGAGCCTGTTACGAACCTCGCTCGCCATGCGTCCGGATTGATCGAACACGCAGCGCTGGAGCATCGGCTCCGTACCGAGTTGAAACTTCGCCTCGATGAACTGGAAGAACACATCAAATTCTCCGCAGTGATGGTCGGCGAGTTAGTCAAGTACCTGACCGCGCAAAAGGATCAGGCCGCACTGGTTCGAAAGCTCGTCGAGGAAACCCGCCCCAAGGCCCCCTTCTGACCACCTCCTTCAGAAATCGAGGCATTATGCCATACCTGAATATCCTTCCGCTCGTCCTGTTCCCGATCGTTCTGCTCGCGGACCCCACCGTCCCTGGCGAGAAGAAGCCGATCACCGTTCCGCCACCGGCCGGGGTGATTCCGGATGACCCGTGGTATATCGATGACGCCAAGACACTCGAGCTCCTGACCGAGAAAATCACCGGCTTTGCTAAGAGCGGAAAGACCCTCTCTAACGAGAAACTCAAGGCGAAGATGAAACCGGCGAAAGTCGCTCTCAACCTGGCAAAACCAGGCGACAAGCGACTCTCCCCCGAAGAGGTGTACCAACAGGTACTCCCCTCGGTCTTTGTGATCGGAAGCATCTACACGAACAAGGACAACGGGGAGTGGGTGAGCGGGATCTATGGCACCGCGTGGGCGGCCTCCGCCGACGGTGTTCTCGTCACCAATTGGCACGTCTTCGAGGATCTGGAACCGGATGAGGTGTTCGGGGCGATTGACCACAAGGGGAACGTCTACCCACTCATCGACTTCCTCGGTGGCGACAAGGTTGCCGACGTTGCAGTGGTTAAGATTGGCGCGTCCGGGTTGACACCACTGCCGGTCGCGGCTGGCCCGGCTCCGGTCGCGTCGTGGGTCGGGGTGCTCAGTCACCCGGCCGACCACTTCTACGTCTTCACTCAGGGGCACGTCACCCGCTACAGCCGATACACGAACGACGATGGCGAGCGTGAGCGGTGGATGGGAATCACCGCCGAGTACGCCAGCGGTTCCAGCGGGGCTCCGGTGCTGAACGACCGTGGAGCGGTGGTCGGGATGACGGCCCTCACCCTCACGCTGGACTCTCCGCCCGAGGAACCCAAACCCGAGGAGAAGAAGGACCGTCGCCGCCTGTCGCGGCGGATCAAGGCTCAGGACAAGCCCCCGCCCAAGGACGACCCCAAAGCCAAGCCGGACCCGATGCCCAAGGAGAAGCCCGAGGTCAAGCCCTCAAACGTCCAGATGATCATGAAACTTGCAGTTCCCGGTCCACTGATTCGTGAAACATTCCGGAAGTGAACGCGGTAGAGGAATTTGGCACCGACCAGGCCACTGATCCACGCGCCCGGCTTGTCCGGGCCTCTTTCTCCAGGAGGCAAGTCATGCAGGCGATCGCTCTCCTCGTGTTCCTGGCAGCAGATACAGACGATCTGGCCGCGAAAAAGGAAATCCCACTCCTGGAGGGGAAGTGGAAGGTGACCGTGATGGAATCGAAAGGCAAAAGACTCACCGAGAAGGACATCCCGATCAACGCGGTGGTATTTGGGGGCAAGGGGTTCGACATCGCGAAGGCCCGCAAGGAGGGGGCGAAGGTATCCCACTACAAGCTGGGAGTGTCGAACTCACCGAAGACGATCGAGGTCACGCCAATCGTGGAGAAGAAGGAGGGCCTTGTGGGCATTTACGCCCTGAATGGCGACACCCTGAAGCTCTGCTTCCTCCCGGCTGGGAAGGCACCTCCTGCAGGGTTCAAGACCGGCGCTGACACCGAGGCCGTGTATCTGGAATTGAAAGGTGAGAAACGCTGACGCCCAGAGTCGACACAGCACGATTCCGAACCCAGCAGACATCCGAGTGACCGATTCTCTGGCTGTACCCGCACCAACGCTGTGATCCTCTGCTCTGTCCAAGCGGCAACTCCTCTCTGCACAAGCCCTTACAGAACGCGACCACTGTTCGCCGCCACCAGCGCGGAGCCGGGCCGAACTCTGACGCCGTTTGAACCGTTCGCCCATCCCGGCCCCTCCAATCATGCGAAGCAGCCGGGCAGCACCCACCACCGATCTGTTCTGTCGGAACGCTTGGTTTTGTGGTGACCAGCCCGGACACTCGCTCGAATTCCCACGATAATATCCCCGGCGGTTCCCCGCAGGTCCGCGACAGAGGAGGACATATGGACCTCAGCAAATTCACCGAGAAAGCTCAGCAGGCGATGGTGGGATCCCAGAAACTGGCGGTCCGTTTGAACCATCAGCAGATCGATGCCGAACACGTTCTCCTGTCACTTCTCGATCAGGAGAAGGGGCTGGCCGCTGCGATTTTGACCAAAGCCGGGGTCTCGGTCGATGCGATCACGGTCAAGGTTCAGCGGGATCTGGACAAGCTCCCACGTGTGACTGGTGATACGGAACCGCGGGTGGCGAATCGGCTCATAAAACTGGTGGCAAACGCCGAGACCGAAGCCAAGACCCTCAAGGACGAATACGTGTCGGTCGAGCACTTGCTGTTGGCGATGACCGAGGATGGTGGGGTTGCCGGGCAGACGCTCAAGCAGTTCGGAGTCACCCGGGATCGGCTGTTGAAGGCCCTTCAGGAGGTTCGCGGGAGCCAACGGGTCACGACGCAGAACCCGGAGGAGACGTATCAGGCGCTGGAGAAGTATGGCCGCGACTTGACGCAACTCGCCAGCCGCGGGAAGCTGGATCCGGTGATCGGTCGGGACGAGGAGATTCGGAGAGTCGTTCAAGTTCTTTCCCGACGGACGAAAAACAACCCTGTTCTGATTGGTGAACCAGGGGTCGGAAAGACAGCAATTGTGGAGGGCCTGGCCCAGCGAATTGTCCGGGGGGACGTACCGGAGGGGCTCAAGGACAAGAAGGTCGTTGCGCTGGACATGGGCGCACTGATCGCCGGTGCCAAGTTCCGTGGTGAGTTCGAGGAGCGACTCAAGGCTGTGCTCAACGAGGTGACCACCTCAGACGGCCAGATCCTGCTGTTTATCGACGAGTTGCACACGATCGTTGGGGCGGGGAAGGCCGAGGGAGCAATGGATGCTGGGAACCTGCTCAAGCCGATGCTCGCCCGTGGCGAGTTACACTGTATCGGAGCGACCACGCTCGACGAATATCGGTTGCACATCGAGAAGGACGCGGCCCTGGAGCGACGGTTCCAGCCGGTCCTCGTTGACCAGCCGACTGTCGAGGACACGATCTCGATCTTACGTGGGCTGAAGGAACGTTATGAGACCCACCACGGAGTGAGGATCAAGGACGCCGCGCTCGTGGCCGCGGCGGTCCTGTCCAACCGCTACATCACCGATCGGTTCCTTCCAGACAAGGCAATCGACCTGATCGATGAGGCCGCTGCCAAGGTGCGGACCGAGATTGATTCGATGCCGACCGAACTCGATGAAGCGTCCCGCCGTGTGATGCAGTTGGAGATCGAGCGGCAGGCCCTCCGTAAGGAAACCGACAAGGCGTCGAGGGACCGACTTGAACGGCTGGAAAAGGAACTGGCCGATCTCAAGGCCGAGGCCGATGCTCTCAAGGCTCAGTGGCAAGCGGAGAAGAAGGGGGTGCAGCAGGTCCAGTCTCTCCGCGAGCAGATCGAGCAGACCAAGACGGATATCGAACGGGCTGAACGGCAGTACGACCTCAACCGGGCCGCCGAGTTGAAGTATGGCACCCTGCCGGGCTTGGAGATGAAGCTCAAGGCGGTGGAAGAGGCTGCCGATCGGGAGAAGGACAACAAACTCGTGAAGGAGGAAGTTGGAGACGAGGAGATCGCGGCCATTGTGAGCCGCTGGACGGGTGTTCCCGTCTCCAAGCTCCTTGAGGGTGAGAAAGTGAAACTTCTTCACCTGGCGGATGAACTGCATCAGCGGGTTGTCGGTCAAGATGAGGCGGTGGCGGCTGTCGCGGATGCGATTGTTCGGGCCAAGTCGGGGTTGAAAGATCCGAATCGGCCGATCGGCAGTTTCATTTTCCTCGGACCCACGGGGGTCGGGAAGACGGAACTTGCACGGGCGCTGGCCGAGTTCTTGTTCGATGACGAGCGGGCAATGGTTCGGATCGACATGAGCGAGTACCAGGAGAAGCACACTGTCTCGCGGTTGCTTGGAGCACCGCCGGGGTATGTGGGGTATGAAGAGGGGGGCCAGTTGACCGAGGTGGTCCGCCGCCGGCCCTATTGCGTCATCCTGTTCGACGAGATCGAGAAAGCCCACCCGGACGTATTCAATGTCCTGCTCCAGTTGCTCGATGATGGAAGGCTCACCGACGGGCAGGGTCGGACGGTGGACTTCAAGAACACGATTATTGTGATGACCTCGAATGTCGGCAGCCAGCGCATCCTCCAGTACAAGGGGACGCATATTGGGGAAATCTACGATCGGATGAAGGACGCGGTGATGGACGAGCTGCGACGAAGTTTCCGGCCAGAGTTCCTCAACCGTGTGGACGAGACGATCGTCTTCCACGCTCTGACGGAAAAGCACCTCACGGAGATCGTCGAGATCCAACTCGGCCGCCTCCGAGAGCGGCTGGCAGAGCGGAAAATCCGGATCGTGTTGTCGGCCGAGGCAAAGAAGCAGATCGTGACTCTTGGCTATGATCCCGCCTACGGAGCTCGGCCACTGAAGAGGACGCTTCAGAAGGAAATCGAGACGCCTCTGGCGCGCATGCTGTTGCGGGGAGAAGTCACTGACGGGATGACAGTCGAGGTGGGATACGATCCTTCACATGATCGGCTCACGTTTGTACCAACGGCGGCGGTCAAAGGCGCGGAATGAAGCTGTCGTGACTATCTGGTATCCAGGAACCGGCTGAGGCTGTTTCATTCCCGGAGCGATTCTTGGTCTAACGGGAGGGCGAGGCTCCTGCCGAGCCTGAGTGGTGCAGCTCGGCAGGAGCCTCGCCCTCCCGTTTACACGTCCAATCGTCTTTCCATAGATGCGACAGTCTCTACGTGTTCCTGTAAGAGGAGGTCAGATGGGGAATGGGACATGGGCTAACAGTTGGATGAAATTTGGTGCGATAAAGAAAACAAATAACTGGAACCTCCACGAACGAGGTTGTGGGGAACTATTGGGTCATGCAGCGGCTGGCGCTCCGGCTGGGGCCAGCCCAACAAAGTGGAGGATGATTCCCAGGATGCGGGCTGGGTCGTGGATCACGTACTCATCCAGGTCGATTTCGAGTTTCTGCGCATTGAGGCGGAGGAACTTCCAGTCGATGCCGTTCGAAACGCACCCGTAGATCGTGGTGATGCTGCTGTTCCGCCTGGCGTTGAACCGCTGGGCTGCGACCATCGCGGCGGCACATTGTCCCAGACCTCCCATGACGTTGTCATTCTTGGCCTCGGTGATCATCATCACGGGGTTGGTCACGTAGTCGAGCTGGGGTGGGTAGCCGAGTATGAAGTCGCACACACCCGTCAATTCGGCCGCAGGATCGACCGGGAACGACACCCCGGAGAAGAGCGCCACCCGGTCCCGCCCGATGCGCCAAACTTCGCTGAGCAGTGGGGCGATGATCAGTTCCGATTTGGCTTTTTCAGTCCCAATCGCAACGGCAAGCCCTCGACACCGTGCGATCATCGTCGCGACCGCTGAATCGAGGGTCACGGGCGGAATGTCGTGGAATAGGTCCCGCCAGGTCTCGACGGTGATCCCGAAATCGGATTGAACCCGATCCAGGGTAAAAGCATTGTACGGCATGCGTCGTCCTCCCAATGACAGTGTACCGGAAACGACGCCGGGGGCCGAAGCCCCCGGGTGAGCGAAAACGAAATCAATCGGTTCACCCTCGCGGCCCGAGCAACTCATCGACCAGGTCGGTCGCATCGTACACCTTCTTCAATGCCTCAATGATCGCCCGGCTGTCCACTGACACTGCCCGGGCGGTCTGCTGGTCGTAGATGAAATCGAGGATCAGCGATTCGATATTCCCGTCGAAGATCAGCCCGACGACCTCTCCCTTTTGGTTCACCACCGGGCTGCCCGAGTTCCCGCCGATGATGTCCGCAGTGCAGACGAAGTTGAAGGGCGTCCCCAGATCCAGCTTCGCCTTCCGCTCCACCCACCGCGGGGGCAACTCGAACGGTCCCTTGTTCCCCTGCTCGGCCGACCGCTTGTAGAGCCCATCCATCGTGGTGAATGCGGGAATCTGCTTGCCGTCCTCCGTGTAGCCCTTGACCGTCCCGAACGCCAGCCGCAGGGTGAAGGTGGCGTCCGGGTAGACTTTGTCGCCATCCATTGCATATCGGGCCTTGGCGAGTGCGGTGTAGGCCGTCCGCTTCGGCTCATCGACTTCCGTTTCGAACCGCTTCCGGACTGCCCGGCTGGCCGGATCGACGAGTCGGGCGAGTTCGATGAGTGGATCTTTCGCCTCGTCGAGCGCGGCCTTCCCGCCATCGAACATCTTCTTGCGGAACTCCACATCTCGGACTTTCGTCCCGCTGATCAGTTCATAAGCCCGCTCCCGCGGCGATTTCCCGGCAAGCACTTTTTTCACCAGCTCGCTATCCGGGCCGAGCGTGATGGCCAGGAACTGGAGCCCATCGGCGAGTTTCAGAGTTTCCAGATCCTCGAAGATCGGCTCGTCCGAGAAGAGTTGGAACTTCAGGCTCGGTAGCCGGGCATCGGCGAATTCTCGGAGCCTCTCGCCGGGCGGTTTTGGCAACTCGTCCGCGGCCCGTGCGAGAGTTCGGGCGATCCCGAACGAATGGGAGTTGAAGCCGGCTCCGTTCTCCAGAACGGTGGCCTCCTGGATGAGCGAAGCCCGCACCTTTTCGGCGGCAGCAATCGTGTCGAACGCTGCCCGCCCGTCCTTGTACCAGTCGGGCAGAGTGCCGAGCTTGGATTCGAGGGAGGCGATGTAATCGACCAGCCGTTTCTCCTCAGCGACCTTGCGGCCAAAGAGTTGCGGATCCATTAGCCCAGCGAGCCCACCGATCCGGGCTTTTCGGCTATTTTGGATGCCGAAGAGTTCCTCCTCGGCCCGCTGCATGTTCCGCTCGCTCCGCCCACCCCACGAATTCAGAAGTACCTCAAGCCGGTTCAGCCGGTTCAGGACGTACGGGTAACCAGTGTCGCGAAGGTACTTCAGTTCGGCCGTCGTGTTCTGCCGGTTCGTTCGTCCCGGGTGACCGGAGACGAACACGAGTTCGCCTTCCTTGCTCCCGGCTGGACTCCACTTCAGGTAGTGCTGTGGCTGGACCGCTTTCTCGTTCTCGTAGACCCGGAAGAAGCACATATCGAGATCGAACCGCGGGTACTCGAAGTTGTCCGGGTCGCCACCGTAGAATGCGATCTGCTTTTCCGGGGCGAATACGAGACGGATGTCGGTGTACTTCTTGAACGTGTACAGGTGATACTGACCACCCGCGTAGAGGGTAACGACATCCGCCCGGATGTTGGTCTTTTCGTCGGCCGCGGCTTTCTCGATTTCGGCGATTTTCGCTTGCCGAGCCTTGAATGCCTCGGCCGGGCTCAAGCCCGGCTTGACCGCCGCGGTCACCTCGTCGGTCACGACCTTGATCCCGAGCAGGACGTTCAGTTCAAGCCCCTTGCACTTGATCTCCTGGTCGCGGGTCTTGGCGTGGAAACCGTCGCGGAGGTAGTTCTTCTCGGGGGTGGAGAGTTTGTCCAGGTCGCCAGCGCCGACATGGTGGTTGGTCATCACTAACCCGTCGGCCGAGACGAAACTCCCAGACCCGCCGGAGTTGAACCGGACGGAGGACATCCGGACGTGATCGAGCCAGGCGTCGGTGGGCTCGAATCCGTAACGCTCTTTGAGCTGGGCACGGGGCGGGTTGTTGAACAACCACATCCCTTCGTCGCCATACGTCTCGGTCGGGATCATGAGAAGTCCCAGCAGGGCGGCCCCGGCCGCCAGGGTGCAGAAGCGTGGCATCATGAGTGTTCTCCGGGGAACGGCGGCGCGGGTCCGGTGCGCCTGAGGTTCATCGTTATAGCCAGCGGGGGGACGAAAGCCCACGAGGGCTGCATCTCATCCTGCTCCGGTTTGGAGTTCACAGCTCACATTTTGCAGCCGACAGTCGGAAAAGCCCACCAGGGCCGTACCCCCGCCCTACCATTGGAACAGTCGAGATCGATCCTCCCAGGTTCCGGGGGGTATCATCACATAACCCAACCCACGAGGCTGGCCATCCGGCGGGGAGACATAAGGACCAGCGGACAGAACCTAACCCCCCAACCCCCTTCCCCAAGAAGGAAGGGGGAGCCAAAGGGCAGTTTGACTCCCCTCTGCCCCACAGTCGAGGGGTTTTGTCCGGTGGTCCTAAGCCGCGAGGTTGGGAAATGTGAGTCTGACCAATCGGGGAGGTGTCGCGTGTATCCATCTGGGCAATGGGAAGGGTTCTGGGTTCAGAAGCAGTTTGGGTGTCAGCCCATGACCGCCTTCACCCTGGCGTTCGTCTACGGCGAGATCAGTAGCGGTGGCGAGGATATCATCGGTCGGTTCACCTTCACCGGATTGACGACGTCCAGACCGGCGAAATCGTCATGATGAAGCAGTACATCGGGAAGCACCGGGTGCTGTATCAGGGCAGATCGGATGGGGAGGGGTGCATCCAGGGAACCTGGCGCATCGGCAGCACATCCGGCGGGTTCTTACTCAGGCCGGCCGGCCCCCGACCACGCGGGGACGAGCCGGTTCAGGAGATGGGCTGATAACTGGCAGCTAACAGCCTACAGCCAATCCAGCAAGCATCCAATGCGACCATTGGTCGGGGTTTGTTTGGCTATTAGCTGTAAGCTATCAGCTACCGGCTGCTAGCAGACTAATCCAGCGGCTGTGGGTGCCGCCTGTCGGGCAGTCCGCGGGGTGGTCGGCCACCGGCCAACTTCGGGGGCAGCGGGGGGATCAGCCGGACCTCATTCCCGTTGTGGTCGAAGCACTTGACCGCACAGGTGTCCGGGGCGATACCGGTTTGCCCGGAGATCACCACCTCCATCTTCGCCCGTTCCTCCAACCCGGCAATTTCCTTTCGTTTCCGATTGAGCAGGTAGTTGGCGACCTCCGCGTGGGCGGTCACCTCGATCAGTTGGATCGCCGGGGTGCGGTGAGCAGCCAACTGAATCATGCGCATGACTTCAATCGACATGCTCTCGTTGGTCTTCACGAACCCGGTCCCGCGACAGTGAGGGCAGTCGGCGAACAGACTCCGTTTGAGACTCGGGCGAATCCGCTGGCGGGTCATCTCGATGATCCCGAACTGGCTAATCCGGAGGATTTTCGTCCTCGCCCGATCCCGCTGCATGGCGTCCCGCAGCGCGTTCTCGACATTCCGCCGGTGCCGCTCATCTCGCATGTCAATGAAGTCGTTGACAATCACCCCGCCGAGATCCCGTAAGCGCAACTGTCGGGCGATCTCCCGAGCGGCCCGGAGGTTCATCTGGTACGCGGTCTCCTCGGCATTGTTGTCCGCTCGGAAGTTACCGCTGTTCACATCGATTGCGACCAGCGCTTCGGTCTGCTCGATGATAATCGAGCCCCCCTCCGGGAGGTCGAGCCGTTTCTGGTGGATCCGGGCGATCTCGTCCTCAACTCCGTAGCGGTGGAAGAGCGGTTCGGTCTCACCGAAGAAGCGAATCCGGTTGGCATAGCGGGGCATGACGATCTGGAGGAACTCGCTCGCGTGAGCGAACGCATTTGCCTCGTCCACCCAGATGGAGTCGACATCGTTGGTAAAGATGTCCCGGATGGTCCGGGTAATCATGTCGGACTCGCGGTAGATCTCCACCGGTGCCGACACCCGCTTGATCCGGCGAACGACCACCTGCCAGAGTCGCAGCAGGTAGGCCAGGTCGTTGCGCAACTCCTGGGCATCCCGGTCGACAGCGGCTGTGCGAACGATGAACCCGACCCCCGGCGGCGGGCTCAGAGTGCTCATGATCTCCCGTAACCGTTTGCGGGCGTCGTGATCCTCGATCTTTCGGGACACCCCGACCCGGTTCAGGCTTGGCATCAGCACGAGATACCGACCGGCAATGCTGATGTAGGTGCTCAGGGTCGGACCCTTCGTCCCGATCCCTTCCTTGATCACCTGGACGATCACCTCCTGGCCGCGCTTGAAGATCTCCTGGATTGGGGGTTTCGGCAGGCCACGGTCGCGGCCGCCATTCCGCCCTCCACCGGGACCGCCCATCCTCGGTCCGCGGTCGCCACTGCGGGCGGGTGCGGGACGGCCTCCCCGATCGCCGCCACGGGGCGGCCCGCCACGGCTTCCACGATCACGATCTCGATCCCGGTTCCCCCGGCTGCGATCACCCCGGTCCCCCCCGCGTTCGGGCCGTTCGGGACGGGCGTCGTCGAAGTCGTCGTTGAACCCCCGACCTGTGGGAGGGGCCTGTTCCCGATCCCGACCTGGCTCCTTGCGGTCATCATGGGCGGTCTCGCGAGCCTCTTCTTCCGCCACTTCCGGGGGCTCTGGTTCGAACGTCAGGCCATTCTCCGCCTCGCTCGAGTCGTCCCCCGCAGAGGGGGAATCACCTGGCGCGAACCGGTCGTTGGGGCCTTCCGTGTCAAAGTCGTCTGCCAGCCCCCCTTCGAAGAAGGGCTTGATTTCCGGTTCGTCGTCGCCGGTTGTCCGCCGCTCGGCCCCACCCATGAACTTCGGCTTCTCGTCTGGTGTCTCTCCAGCCGCGTCCGCCGCACCCTCCTGCTCGCCATCCCCCTTCTTGCGTGGCTTGCGGCTGCGGCCTTTCGCCCGACCTTCCGGCGGTGCCTCAGCCGCCTCGGCAGGAGCCGGGTCAGGTCGCGGTTCCTCGGTCTTCTTCACTCGCCGGGTGCGGGATTTGCGGGCTTTCGGCTCAGTTGGTTCGGTTGGCTCAGTTGGCTCGGTTGGTTCAGCCGGTTCGGTCAGCTCAGTTGGTTCAGTCGGTTCGATCACTTCGGAAGTCTCGCCCAGGTCAGGTTCGGCGGGCTCACTCTCCCCCAGGATCGGCGTTGTGTCCTCGGCAGTCATGAGACTGGTCGTGTGAGCGGGTTCGGCCTGGAAGTCTTCGACGATCCCCGCTCCGAAGTCCGAATCGTCGTCTGCGAACCCGCTGGCATGGGCTGTTGCCACTGGTGGGGGCGGTACGTGTGCTCGGGCGGGTGGCGCAGCCTGAGCCGGTCGACTTGAGGGACGTGGCAACTGCGGGGGGGCAGGGACGGGAGCCGGAGCCTCCTCGATTACCCCGGCCGCGAATTCATCGACCTTCTCGACCGGTTCCGGTTGCGATGGCACTGGTGTCCGGGCCTGGACGACCGGTGTCCCCCTGACCGGCGAACCCACATCAAGATCCCCTCCTCCCAGTGTTGCTGGGGTGGGAGGGGCTGGCTGGGGTTCCAGCCACGAGGTCGCTTCCCGCGGAGGCCGCCCAACCGGAGCGCGCTCTCGTCCGCCCCGTCCGCCCCGGTCACCACGGTCACGGTTTCCCCCGCTGCCGCCGGAATATTCGCGATCCAGATCCGCCTCGTACTCCGCCAGAACCTCTTTCGACAGCAAGTGCTTGTAGTAGGCGGGATCGACATCGGACACGTGCAGGAACCCATTCCGACCGATCCCGAAATCGACGAACGCCGCCTGGATGCTCGGTTCGATATTGACGATCCGGCCCTTGTAGATGTTCCCGACGTAGCTCTCCTGGCTGGATCGCTCAACGTAGAGTTCCTCCAACACGCCGTCCTCGACGATCGCGATCCGACACTCCTCCGGTTGGAGGACGTTAATGAGCATTTCTTTCTTCATGTGTGCTCCCTGGCAGGGAATCCCTGTTTGTGTTGAGTCGGGCCGTCTGGGACGGCCGTTGGTCGTGAGTGGGCCGATTGTCGGTGGCCGGTTGTCAACCGAGCCGAGCCAGCTCGCCGCCTCGCCCGTTTCAGCCGGGGCGCGGTGATGCAGGTCGAACCCGATTGACGACTGACCCCCTGGCCATGATCCACTCGATAAAACGCACTGCCCCCCGCAGAGCGGGGGGCGTGTCTCCTACTCCACCACAGGTCCACTGGGTGACGCACCCCAGTGAACCTCGGCGGGTTGGTTCTCGTGGTCCCCGGCCCGAGCGGTACTGTCCGCCCGATCCAGGGGGAGGATGTCCGCCGGGCCGTCCGGCGGGCTGTCCGTGGAATCCCCGTCAATCACCTCGTCGCGGACCTCTACGATCGTCCGTTCCAAAACAGCCCCGGCCTCGATCACGTCGCCGAGGTCAAGCAACTGGACCAGTTCGTCGGCTCGGGCGGTTCCCGTCTGGGTCACCCACAAGTCGAGGATCAGGTCGCCATTGGCAACCCAGAGGCCGCGGACGTATGGCCGGATGTTGAGTTGTTTTGGGGTCGGCCGAATTCGATCAATCCAGACTTTTTCCCGGGTGAGCAGATTGGCAGCGCGGGTTGCGGCATCTGTGACACGCTCAGGGGGGATCGCCAGCCGGTACACCACCCGCCGTGGGACGGCCGTTGCTCTCATCGAAACGACCCCCGCGCAGGTGAACGCAAGTCCGACCGGAGCCTGGGCGTTCAGGGCCAAGAGGATGTCGTCAGCGAGGAGAGGTTGGGTGAATTCGATCTCGACGACTTCATCCCAGCCGACGACCCCGAGCGGGAGTGAGAGAGCAAAGACGACACGAGGGCTGGGGTGGAAACCTGCGGTGGATTTGAACGGCAGACTGGCGCGACGGAGCATCCGCTCCAGACACCGCATCAGATCGTGGTGGCTGAGAAGCCGGAGCGTGCCGGTTTTGGCGAAGCGGAAACGGAGTTTGTCGCCGGTCATCGGGTCCAGGGAACCCGTTCCAGAATGCGGAGCGCGGAAGACAGAACACGGAGTAGAAGACCGAAGGACCGGTCCTCGATTCCGAATTCCGAATTCTGAGTTCCGGATGATGGAACGGCTTCACCCCCTCCATGCCCTCCCCGTGGAGAAGGCTGGACAGAGGCCGGCGTTCCGGTGCCCGGTGTTGTGCGGAGTGGGCATGGCGGTGGTTCGGTAGTCCTCGGGGTCTCAACCCTCTCGCGGGTCGATTGATCCCACCCGCCCGCCGGGGTTTGGTGCCCCCCGGTCGGGGTGTCGTGGTCGGGTCAGTCGATCGCCTCGGGGAGGATGCGTCGTAGTTGGTCGCGTAAAAAGTTGGTGACCTGGCGTGCGGTATCCATCCGCAGTGCCTGGTTGGCCACCTGTTCGGCCTCCTGCACCCGCAGGTGCCGGATCACCCGTTTAATCTCCGGGACTTTCCGGGGCGTGACACTCAGTTGTCGCAGGCCCAGGCCGACGAGAAGCGAGGTGTAAAGCGGCTCACCGCTCATTTCCCCGCACACATTCACGTCGATCCCTTCTCGATTGGCCGCCTCGACCACCATGCGGATGAGCCGCAGGACTGCAGGGTCCGCTGGGTTGTAGAGGTGGGCCACGTTCTCGTTGTTCCGGTCCGCCGCCAGAGTGTATTGGATCAGGTCGTTGGTTCCAATGGAGAAAAAATCGACCTCCTTGGCCAGAACGTCGGCCAGGAGGGCGGCGGACGGAACTTCGATCATCGTACCAACTGGCAGGTCCGTTTTGAAGGGGATTCCTGCCTCGTCCAGATCTTCCTTGACCTCATTGAGGAGGGTCTTGCACTGTCGGAGTTCGTCGACAGTGCTGATCATCGGGAACATCACACGGACATCCCCGCCCAGAGCCACCCGCAGAATCGCCCGAAGTTGAGTCTTGAACAGGTCGAGTTTTCGCAGGCAAAGGCGGATGCTCCGCAGTCCCAGGAACGGGTTCTTTTCGGTCGACAGAAGCCCGGAGACACTGGAGAACTTGTCTGCCCCCAGATCCAGGGTACGAATCACCAGTGGTCGTGAAGGCCCCAGAGTGGTGACCACCGACCGATACGCATCGTAGTGCTCCGCTTCGGTCGGGTCGGTGGTCTTGTTCAGATACAGAAACTCAGTCCGATATAACCCGACACCGTCGGCCCCTCGCTCCAGACATAGAGCAGCTTCGGAGGCCAGTTCGATATTGCCCAGGAGCCGGATTGGAACCTCGTCGTCGGTCACCGACGGCTTGTCTCGGAGTGAGTGGTACCGATCCGCCCGGGAGAGCAGGGCCGATCGTTTGGCCTCATATCGCGCGATTGTCGCATCGTCCGGATCGAGGATCAGCAACCCCTGTTCCCCATCGACGATCACCACATCGCCACCGGAGACATCGGTCAGGAATGGACCGACCCCGACCACCGCAGGGATCTCCAGGGCTCCGGCCAAAATCGCGGTGTGGCTGGTCGGACCCCCGCTCTCAGTCGCGAAGGCCCAGACGGTGCGGGGAGAGAAGTCGGCTGTGTCGGAGGTCATCAGGTCGTGGGCCAGGACCACCACCCGCTCCCCGCTGACCGGTCCAACGGTCGGTGACTGATGCCCGAGGAGGGTTGCCAGAACCTGTCTCTCGATGTCGATCAACTCGGCCGCCTGGCGACGAGCCAGTCCCCCCCCGGCATGCTCCCCGAATCGGGCTGCGGCATCCGTTAACTTCTTCACGGGCTCGCGGATGCCCCGGCTGACGGCATATTCCGCCGAATAATTGTGAGTAGTAATCAGATGCTCAATCTTGACCCAGAACGAAGGATCCTCAAGGGCCGACTGCTGGGCCGCGAAGATGTTCCCGATAGCCGGGTCGAACCGGGCGGTGAACCGCTGGCGGTTTTCTCGGGCCTCCTCGACAGCTTCACGCAGCGAACGTCGGAGCCGTTCGACCTCGTCAGCGACTTGCTCTGGCAGGACGGTCCGATAGGGGATGTGGACGCCCTCGGTGTCCAGCATCAGGGCCGGGCCGATCGCGATCCCAGGGGAGACAGCAGTTCCGTACTTGTATTCCATTTCGCCGGGGTATCCGGTGGCCCGTCAGACGGTGTTCCTGGGCCGGGGCGGGCAGGCCCGGCGGGGGTCGGTCAGATCGAGTAATCCTCACCATTTGGGGCAGCGAGAATTCGGGCCAGGGCTTCGACCGCGGCCGCAGCGTCCGGGCCGTCCACCTCCAGTACGACCTCCGAATCCGGGAAGACGACAAGCATGATCAGGTCGAACATGCTTTTCCCGTCGGCCCGCAAATCGCCGTTCCAGACGGTCACGGTCGAGGTGAACCCTCTGGCCGCTTTTGTAAACGGGGCGATCAGGCGGGGGTGAAGTCCCCGGGGGTCAATGACCCTCACGTTCCGCCGGATGGGCATGGATGGGGCCGTCTCTGGTGGCAGCGCAGCCTGGGATGGACCGGAACACGGCCGGTCGCCCGACCCACCAGCGTTTGCGGCTCCCCTCTGCGTCGTCATCCGGTCACTCCACGGGCCGGTCGCGACGGGGCAGCCCGCTACGCTTTTCGGCCGAGTCGCGACTCCCACTTCTCTCGTCTCACCACCCCGGGGCGTTCTCCAAAAGCGCCCAGATGCACTCCCGCGTCTTGCACGCCCGGAGATCCCGGACAAAATCGTCGTTTCGCATCGTCCGGACGACAGCCTCCAGGGCTCGAAGGTGATCCCCCGGTCGATCCTGGGGGGAGACGAGCAACACGAAGACGTACACCGGCTCTCCATCAAGGCTATCGAACGGGAGGCCGTGTTCGGACAACCCCAGGGTTCCGATCAACCGGTCGACGGCCAGGTGTCGGGAGTGCGGGATGGCGATATTTTTCCCGATCCCGGTCGTCCCGAGTTGTTCGCGTCGGAGGACCGCGCGCGAGATCTCTTCCAGGTCGGTGTCTCGGAAGTAGCCAGCCGTGTGGAGGCCGCCAACCAATTCACGGATCACCCGTTCCTTGACCCCGGTTACTGCCGCGGCGTCACGAGGGTTGATATCCGCACCGGACGTCCGGAGGGCCGGAAGGATTGCGTCCCGGACGATAAAATTAGTCAGCCGCATGCACAATGGTCCTCGTCGGGGCTCGTCAGGAGTCGGCGGGCCTGCCCCCCGAGACGGGCTCTGGCGGTTGAGACCGACAACCCGAGACTGCCTTACTGCCTTAGTGACCGGCCGCGTCGTTATGCGACGGATCCCGGCGGTGATCCTGGAGCTTCTCCTTGTAGTGCTTGATCTGCTGCTTGATCTTGTCCGCTGCCAAGTTGAAAGCGGCGACGACATCTGCGGCCGGTTCGGTCGCGATGAATTCGTGCTTATGCTCAGCCTTGGCCAGGATCTCGACCCGAACGTTCTCGCCCCGGTCCCGATGGAGATCGACCGTGACCCCGATCGAGGTCAACCGGTCAAAGTATCGGAGCAGCCCCTCGGCTTTGTCCTGGAGCGCGAGTTGGATCGCATCGTCTAAGTGCCCGTGGCGGGCGGAGACTGTGACCTGCACCGGATGAACCTCATGTCCCAGTAGTTGAGCCGCCCGGTTACCCAACTGCTCGCTGATCGAGCGAGGTGGGCTGTCACTGGGCGGCACCGCGTACGTTACAGTGTGCCTTCACCTTCACAATCGCGTTGATTGTACTCCCACCTCTGTCGAGGTTCAACCGGCCAGGGTCGGAGTCAGCTCAGTTTCCTCCCTCGTTAGCCCCTACCTCCGACCCATCAGCCTCCCCTCACTTGCTTGAAGAGGGTGCGACGCTGATCGGGGCTGGCTGGCTGGCGCGCGCTCTGCCCAGTGCGCCCAAATCGCATGAAAAAGCCTGTGTTTCCCAAGTCAATGTGAATCAGTCGGTTGTCTTACCTCGAAGAGGTTGCATTCAACCTCTTCGAGGTCAAGACACTCGACCTCATGATCTTCACCAGTGAGATGTGGGTGGTTTTCACTGGGTTGAGTCGCTGAGACAGCTCACCCCGTCAAGCGATCCGAGATTCCCGATCCACGCGCCGGTCAGGAATCCTTGCCGCGAATCTGGGCCTTGAGGACGTGCCGCAGGCGACCCTCGACCTTCTGGTGAGCTTTCTCGATCTCCTTGTCGGTGAGCGTCTTGTCCGGCGACTGATAGACCAGCGCAAAGGCCAGGCTCTTCGTCCCGGCCGGGATACTGTCACCCGTGTACACATCGAAGAGCACGGCATCGGTGAGCAGGTCGCCGCCGCCGCTGCGGAGTTCGGCCAGGACGGTCTCGGCCGGGGTCTCCGCCGGAACGATCACCGCGATGTCCCGCTTGGCGGGCGGAACGGTCGGGAACGGACGATACGGGAACCGGCTCGGGACCGCAGCGAAGACCGCTTCGAGATCGAGTTCGGCGACTTGAACCGCCCGTTCCGCGAGGCCGAAGTTCGCTGCGACTTTCGGGTGCAGTTCACCGAACGACCCCACGGATTGACCCTTCACGAGCAGTTCGGCGGAGCGGCCAGGGTGAAGGTGCGGACTGGTCTTGATGCTGCGGAAACCGACCTCCGGCAGGTGGAGGTCGGTGGCCAGCGATTCGAGGACGCCCTTGAGGTCGAAGAAGTCGTATTGCGGCGGTTTCGTCCCCTGGGGGTCGTCCCACGCTGCGGCGGATCGCCGACCGCACAGGACGAGAGCCGCTCGCCGGGGTTCGTCGGGGAGGTTGTGAGCGTCCTTCGGGATGAACACCGGCCCGATTTCGAACAGGGCGACGGAATCCATCACCAGAAGGTTCTTGGCAGCGACCTCCAGGAGTCCCGGAAGGAGGGTGGTCCGCATCACTGACCGTTCCGGGCTGATCGGGTTGAGCAGAGCGACGTGTGACACCGTTTTGGAGGTCGCTTCGCCCGCATGGGGGGCCGGGACGAGCTTCTCCTCTGCCGTTGGGCTACTCAGGGCATAAGTGATACACTCCTGCAATCCCTGATCGGCCAGAAGGTCGCGGGTGTGCTCTTCAAGTTCGAGCGGCCGGTTCCCGCGCTGCTCGGGGAGTTCCAGCGACAGATGCGATTCGGGGAGCTTGTCGTATCCGAACACACGGGCCAGTTCCTCGATCAGATCCGCCGGCCCAACCTGGATGTCGAGCCGGGTTTGGGGGGTCGTGACGGTCCAGCCATTATCCCCGTCCGGTTCGACCTGGAACTGGAGGGCCGTCAGCACCCTCACAACCTCGGCCGGAGGGATCTCGAAGCCGAGGAGACGGCGGATTTCGGCCGCTTCCAGATCAATCACCTGGGGCGGGATCGGGGCCGGGTAGTTGTCGATGAGACCGGCGAGAACCTCGCCACCGGCGTGAGCATGGAACAGGTGTGCGGCCCGGACCGCCGCCGGTTTGACGATCTCCGGGTGAATCCCCTTGCTGAACCGGGTACTCGCTTCGCTGAAGAGGGCGAATTGCCGGGCCGTGCGGCGGACGCTCACGAAATCGAAGCTGGCGGATTCGAGAAGAATCGTCGTCGTGGTGTCGGTCACCTCGGTGTCGAGCCCACCCATCACCCCCGCCAGGGCGATTGGTCCGGCGGCATCGGCGATCACCAGATTCTCGGGCGACAACTCGCGTTCGGCCTTGTCGAGCGTGACGAGTTTCTCCCCGGGCTTCGCCGGGCGGACCGTGATGGTCGGCGGCTTGCCCCCGGCTCGCTTCACCAGCACATCGTAGTCGAAGGCGTGGAGCGGCTGGCCATATTCGAGCATCACATAGTTCGTGATGTCGACGACGTTGTTGATTGGTCGCATCCCGGCCGACTGGAGGCGAGCCTGCATCCACCGGGGGGCCGGGCCAACGGTCACATTCCGGATGACCGTGGCCGTGTACCGGCCACACAACTTCGGGTCGGCGATCTCGACCGCGACCTTCCCCTCGACCGACTCGGCCACTGTCTCCACCGTCGGGGTGGGGAGATTCATCGGCACACCGTTGAGTGCCGCGACCTCCCGGGCGATGCCGATCATCGACAGGCACCGGGCCATGTTGGGGAGGACATCGAGTTCGATCACAATCTCCCCGAGCAGATCCTGGATCGGGGTGCCAGGGGCCGGATCGGAGTCGTCGAGTATGATGATCCCCTCGTGTTCGTCAGAGATGCCAAGCTCGAAATTGGACATGCACATGGCATCGTTCATGATCCCCCGCAGCACCTTGGGCTCCAGGGTGAGCACCGCCTTCTTGCCATCCTTGTCTGTATAGAAATAGCGGGTGCCACGGAGACCGAGAACGACCTTCATTCCACTTTGACCCGGCGCGATATTGGTCGCTCCGGTGACGACCGTCTTGGGCTCGACTGCCCCATGGTCGAGGGTCACCAGCTTGAGTTTGTCGGCGTCCGGGTGCTTTTCAATCTTGAGCACCTTCCCAACCTGCACCTTGTCCCGTTCCCAGACGAGCCCGGCGTCGGCAGGCTTGACCCGCAGTCCGGGCGGAACCTCCAATCCAAAGACCTGAACCCCAGACGCTTCGAGCCCGGAGATGGTGAGCCGTTCGACAAGGCCAGCCAAATCAACAGGCAATGGCACATAATCGCGGAGCCAGGAAAGCGGGACGAGCATGAGGGAGCCCTGAAAACGATCGGCCGGGGTGTTCCCGGCCGGTTGGGGACATGGTAGCGGACACCCACACCGACGGCACGGGTTCGGGGCGATGTGATCGTCGAGTGGGCCATGCCTGACCCGATCCCGTTGAACGGGACTGCTCCGCGAAGCCGGGCCGCCCTCCGTGGCGGCCCGGCTATGCAGAGACACAACACTTGACCAGGCACCAACCAGTTATCCGGCCCAATCGAGGATCACAGCCGTTCCGGGGCAAAGCGGATGGTGGCAGGGAGCAACCATCCCTCGCTCGGCGGTGTGGTTGCCCGGTCCCGGCTGGCTGCGGTTGGCGGTATAAAGTGAGTCGGGTATGATACACGTCCCACTCGAGGACCGTCATGAAACTGATTTTAGTCAACCCGCGGGGGTTCTGTGCTGGCGTGAACATGGCGATCGAGAGCCTGGAGAAGGCCCTCGAACTGTTCGGCGCGCCGCTTTACGTCTACCACGAAATCGTCCATAACCGGCCGATTGTGGAACGGTTTGGAGCCCGCGGGGTCGTGTTTGTCGACGACATCACCGAGGTTCCCACCGGGGGGACAGTGCTCTACAGCGCCCACGGGGTCTCTCCGATGATCCGGGAGGCGTCAAAGACCCGGAACCTGCGGGCGATTGATGCCACCTGTCCACTGGTCACGAAGGTCCACCTGGAGGCGGTCAGGTTCGCCAAGGACGGGTACACGATCGTCCTCGTCGGGCACCAAGGGCATGATGAGGTGATTGGGACGATGGGTGAAGCTCCGACCCACATGGTTCTGGTCGAGGACGAGGCCGACGTGGCCGCGCTCACCTTTGCTGCGGATGCGAAACTTGCCTACCTGACCCAGACCACCCTGAGCGTGGACGAGGCCCGGATCGTCATCGATGCCCTGCGCCGGAAGTACCCGCAGATTATCGGCCCGCACAAGGACGATATCTGCTACGCGACCCAGAACCGCCAGGAGGCTGTCCGGACCCTCGTCCCCGCGGTGGACGTGGTGCTCGTCCTGGGAAGCCAGAACAGCTCGAATAGCCAACGACTGGCCGAGATCGCCCGTGCCACCGGTCGGTCGGCTTACCTGATCGACCGGGCGAGCGAACTGAAGGATGAGTGGTTCCGACCCACCGACACGGTCCTGATCACGGCCGGTGCGAGTGCTCCGGAGGACCACGTCCAGGATTGCGTCAACCTCCTCCAGGCCCGGTTCGGGGCGGAAGTCGAAAGCCGGACGGTACGAGAGGAGCACGTCAGTTTCCCGCTCCCGCGGGAGTTGCGGGTGCTCGCGAGCACCTGACCCGGGAGGCCGCCGCGATGGCAACCGTTGCCTTGAAACTCGGACCCGCCGACCACGGCCGACCGGTCTCTCACGATGATTTTGAATCCGCAGAATTTGCACCGGGGTTCAAGTACGAGATCATCGACGGGAGGGTGTACGCATCGCAGAAACCCGACCCAGTCGAGAACGAACTCGAACTGTGGCTGTTCGAGAAACTCTGGGACTACTCCCGGAGCGAGTCTTCGTCGCTGAACCACGTCACCAATAAGGCGCGCGTGTATGTCCCGGGCCGGCCTGCGGAGACCGTCCCGGAACCGGACATCGCGGCCTACACCGATTACCCGCTCGCCCGCCGGTTCGGCGGAACGAAATGGGCCGAGGTGAGCCCCGTACTCGTCTGCGAGATCCTGACCGGTCAACCGAGCAAGGATCTGGAGCGGAACGTCGATTTGTACCTGGCGATCCCGAGCATCCGCGAGTACTGGGTGCTGGACGGGCGGGAGAACCCGGCCAAACCGACCCTGATCCAGCACCGCCGCTACGGGAAGCGGTGGATCGTCCGCGAGTATGCGTATGGGTCGCCATTCACGACCAAGCTGCTCCCAGGGTTCTCGCTCGTCATCAACCCGCAGGTGTGATACTGTGATCCGTCCTCCAATTATTATCGCATCAACAAGTGTCGGGTTGACTGATGCCCGGTATCATTCGGGTAGCTCTTCTACCGATAATCGGGATTATCATGATTTATAGTATTATCTTTAGGTTATTAGATTTGTCGAGCATAAGAATTATTGGTCAAGCATTTTTACCTCCCTTCTTGTGGGGGAGGTCGGCCCGGCTTTGCGGGCCAGGTGGGGGGTGAGCCTTCACGACTCGCAAAGCTCGACCCCCCACCCGCCTGCTTCGCGGTGACCTCCCCCACAAGGGGGAGGTGAGAGGGCGCAGGTGATGATTGTTATAGTTTAGACAACAGTAGAGGCGAAATCCTATATCGGACGCCCCTCTTACCTCCCCCCTTGTGGGGGAGGTCGGCCCGGCTTTGCGGGCCGGGTGGGGGGTGAGCCTTCACGACT
>PLDW01000481.1 GCA_003136315.1 Gemmataceae bacterium
GCCCCCCGCCTAAGAACAATACCGTTGCACGAGAAGGATTGCGGGCCGAAACAGCGACGTAAGACGAGGTACAGAATATAGTTGCGCTGCGTATATGCCTTACAACGCCGGGCCGCCACGGAGGGCGGCCCCTACGAATCCCAGGTAGGGGCCGCCCTCCGTGGCGGCCTGGCTGTCCCTGACGGGGGGTATTCCTCCATCTACCGCTCGCCTGACGACCCGTGGAGAAAATTCCTCCCAGCCCTTCCCCCGATGGGAAAGGGGCTTTGAATCTGGCAGTATCGGCTCCCCTTCCCTCCGAGGGAAGGGAGTTGGGGGGGTTAGGTTTTGTCGGAGTGCAAATGGCCTCTGATCCCCCCAACTTCTGCTACCCGTGCTAGGTTTGCACAGACAGACCGTTGCGGGGGGTCTATGCTGACCGACGCTGAGCCCTTCCTCCAGCGCATTCGGGCGTTTCCCGACGACGATGTCCCCCGGCTCATCTTTGCCGACTGGCTGGAAGAACAGGGCGGGGCTGGCGTCGCCAGGGCGACCTTCATCCGGGTCCAGGTTGCACTTGCCGGGCTTCCCGAGGAGGATGCGCGCCGCCCGAAATTGGTCCTTGCCGAGCAGAAACTGCTCGAAACTCACCGGGACGAGTGGGAAGCACCATTCCGCCGACTCGCCACCGGTCCGGTGTTTCGCCGGGGTTTCGTGGACGAGGTGAACGTCACCGCGCGCCAGTTCCTCCAACACACCCACGAATTGTTTGCTGCCGGTCCGGTTCGTCACCTGCACCTGATCGAGGTCGGTGGGAACCTCCAAACGATCATGCAGTCTCCCTACCTGAGCCGTCTCTCGGCTCTCAGTCTCTTTGCCCTCCACGCGGGCGAGGGCCTCGCCCGTGCGGTGGCGCGGTCCCCGCACTTGACGGGGCTCCAGGAACTGCACCTCGGCCGGAACCGACTGGGGGATGAGGCCGCCGAATATCTGGCTGGCTCCCCGATTCTGGGGAATCTGGAAGTGCTCGACCTGTCCGAGAACAACCTTGGCGAGACCGGAGCGCGGGCCTTGGCCGCGTCCCCACACTTTGGGAAACTCCGTTGTCTGGATCTCCGCCACAACCCACTCGGACCTGCCGGAGCCGAGTCGCTGGCGGGGTCGGACCGGCTCACATCACTTCACCGGCTGGTACTTGCTGGAAACGAGATTGGGGTTCCCCGGCTCCACTCGTTGGCCCGGATCAGTGACCTCCTCTTCGTTCCCTCTCTCGATCTGACCGGAAACAACCTGACCCCGGCGGGGCTCAAGACCATCCTGACACGTCCTCATGGGAACGCCGCGACGATCCGGTTACGGGAACTGGATCTGAGCCACAATGACCTCGGGGAAGTCGGTGCCCGTGTGCTGGCGGCGTCCCCAACCCTTGATGGGTTGAAGAGGCTTCGTCTCGCCGGATGCGGGATTCCCGACGAGGGAGCCCGGATACTGGCACACTCCCCTCACCTGAATCGGCTGGTGGCGATCGATCTCGGCAATAACCCGGTCGGCGACCCCGGCTTCAGGGGGTTCCTGGAGACACCCTACCTCCGCGGCCTTCGTCGGCTGGTGGTGCCCGGGGTCGGCGTCTCCCTCCAAATCCAGCGTGCCCTCGATCAACGGTTCCACCGCGGTCTGACCCGATTCTGATCCACGCGCCAACGACCCCGGGCCGGCTGGCGTTACACCTCCGACCCCTTGTTGGGTTCCGTCTCCACTCTTGGGAGGAACGTCGTGACCACCTCGGCCAGAATGACCGCCCTGCTTGCTGCAGTCGTACTCCTGATCGGAACTGCTCGCAGCGACGATCCGAAGACACCCAAGCTGCCTGCGGCCACTGCAAAAGTGGAGATCACCGACCTACTCAGGAACCGGATCAGCCTGGAGAAATTCGAGGGCACGTTCTCCGACGCGATCAAGATGTTGCAGGAGAAGTACGGGCTTCCCCTGGTGCTGGATCCCAGTCTGGCCACCGGGGATAACGAGCCTCTTGAGAAGAAGCCGATCAAACTCCCAAAACTCACGGATGTCCCGACGGACGCCGTTCTCCGGCTCGTTTGCGATCAGGTTAACGGCATGTTTCTGGTGGAGCCGGGTCACATCCGGCTCGTCAGCTCCACCATCGGCCTTCTCGAATCCGGAGTTTGGGTGATCAAAAAGCCTGACGCTGCTCTGGGGGATGACCCCGCGACGGAGGAATCCCCTTTGCCAGTCGATCAGAGGCCGAAGTATCAGCCCGCGATTTTCCGGGCGATTGTCTCCGCCTCCTACAAAAACAAATCCGTCAGTGAGATCGTGGAGGACATCGCCGAATCGACCGGAGCAAACGTGATTCTCGCACCGCAGGTCGCGGAGAAAGCCAGGCAGGCGATCAGCGTCCGGTTCAACAATACCCCCGTCGAAGTCGCGGTGCGGACCCTCTGCGAGATGACCGATCTCGGCGTGATCGAAGACACGAACGTTCTAATCGTGACCACCAAGGAACGGGCAACCGAGGTGGCCACCGCCCGCGCGAAGGCCGAAGAGACAAAGCGAAATACAAGCGTGGCCTGGAGAGTGGCCCATACGCCAGTGGGGTATGGGCCTGGGCTCAACCCCCCGCAAGCTGCCAATCCCCAACCCAATGTGGCGGACGAGCTGGCCCGGCTGAAGGAGCAGAACGAGCAGTTGAAAAAGCAACTCGATGAGATCCAGAAGTTGCTCAAAAAGTGACTTCAATCTTTGCGTTGCCCTGGCTGGAAAATGGGCAGGAGATCCAGCCCCGCACGTCCCTATAATGTCCTCCGTCCGGCCGCCATCATCTGTCGGGGCGGCGACCGGGAGGGGGCAGCATGATCGGGGCGAAGGTCGGGAACTGGTATGTCGAGGCGGAGATCGGCCGAGGCGCGCTCGGGGTCGTGTACTCGGCACGGGGGTTCAACGACCCCAACCGCAAAGCGGCCGTCAAGGTTCTCACCAACCCAACGACCCAGGATCCTGGTTTCCTTCAGACGTTCGCTGGCGAAATGCTGGCCCTTCAGAGGCTCGATCACCCCAATATCGCCAAGTACTTCGACAGCGGGACTCATGCCGGGCTCGCCTACTTCGCTGCCGAACGGATCGACGGGACCGACGCTGCCAAACTCCTGGAGGCGGGTCGCCGACCGTGGCGTGAGGTTCTCGCAATCGCCGTCCAGATCGCCCGTGCCCTCAAACACGGTCACAACCGCAATGTCCTGCACCGCGACCTGAAGCCCGCTCACATCGTCCTCACCGCGGACGGAACGGTCAAAATCCTCGGATATGGATTCGCCCGGGTTGTGGCACCGACCCTGGCCCCGATCCCCGTTCTTGGGTCGGCCGCCTACATGCCGCCCGAAGTCGCCAGTGGGAAACCCCCAACACGGCGGAGCGATTTCTACTCCCTTGGTGGGCTCCTCTACACGCTTCTCACGGGCCGTCCACCGTTTACGGCTGCGAGTGTGGTCGAACTGATCCACAAGCAGTGCTACTCCCTCCCGGAGAGGCCAGGGATGATTGTCCCCGATCTCCCCCCCGAATTCGACGAGTTCGTTTGTGGGCTCCTCGCGAAGGAGCCGGCCCGTCGGCCGTCAAACGCCCAAAACCTGCTCCACGAATTGGAGCGGGTCCGGGGGAAACTGGAACGAAAGGGCGAATCGCTAGAGTGGCCAGCGAAGTTGAAGCCGGACACGGCGGAGATGGCTGCCTTATCGCCAGCCTTGAGCGGAGCCGGGCCGGAGTCAGACGAGACAGAAGCCCTCCCGCGACCCTGGCTCCGCCGGCCAGCGGTGGTGATCCCACTGTTCGCGGCAGTGGTCATCGGAATTGTCGCCCCATTTCTCTGGCCGGGACCAACCGCCGACGAGTTGTGGCGGGCGGCGGACCCTCTGGTAAACTCGAACGACCCGGCCGACTGGGACCTGGCCTGGGACAAGTACCTCGACCCACTCAGCCGAAAATTTCCGGACCAGTACACAGAAAACGTGGCTGACGCCAAGGCCCGTATCCGCGACCGAAAAGAGTTGCGACGAGCCGTGTCCGAGGGAGCGAAGGCCGAACCACGATCAGACGCGGAGCGGGGCTACCTCCGGGGTCTCCGGCTGGCCCAGGCCGGGGAGGCTGAGGCCGCCCGCAAGTCGTGGCAGGCCGTCGCAGCGGCTTTCGGCCCGGTTGACTCGGAAGCCCGGTGGGTCGGACTGGCCAGGGCGGGACTGGCCTCACTCGATCGCCTACCGGCCCGTGCTGCGCACTCGCCCGCCGACCGCAAACCGTTCGAGGCAGCTCTGAACCACGCGAAAGGGCTCGCGGTGGCTGGCAAAACGACCGAGGCCGAGGCGGCCTTCCTCGCCCTCGAAGAACTCCTTCGGGACGACCCGGCTGCGATGGAAATGATCCGCAGTACGCGGGGGAGATAAGGCGGGCGTCGGGAGAAAATCGACCACCGAGATCGGGTGCCACGGGCGGGACGGGGTGCCACGGGCGGCTTGTCCGCCCGTGAAGGCATTGCACGGCGGGACGGGGTGCCACGGGCGGCTTGTCCGCCCGTGAAGGCATTGCACGGCGGGACGGGGTGCCACGGGCGGCTAGTCCGCNNGCGGACTAGCCGCCCGTGGCACCCACAAGCGTGGGTGGCACCCACAAGCGTGGGTGGTCATTTCCGGACGTCTCCCTCAGTCGATTCCGGTCCGTGGCAATTTCGACGGACCGAGGATGCCGGGAATACTCACAGTCCTCTCCGGATTGCGGCCGATTTGTCGTCCCCAACTGGCTCGCACCCCGATATATCCGCTATACTCGATTCTCCGACATCCCCCAGACTTGGCTCCTCATGGCCACTCCGATCACCACCGTCCGCGACTTCTGTGCCCTGCTCGTCAAGAGTAAACTGCTCCCTGCCGGGGAGGTAGAAACCCTACACCAACGGTGGCAGTCCGATACCGGAGGCAGTGACGACCAGCCCGAGGTATTCAGCAAGTATCTGGTCAAAAGGCACATCCTCACCCACTGGCAAGCAGGCATGGTTCAGCGGGGGCGGGCCGACGGCTTCTTCCTGGACCGTTACCGGATTCTCGACCAGATCGGGAAAGGCCAGATGGGTGGGGTGTACAAAGCCGTTCACGCTCTGGGCCAAATCGTTGCCCTGAAGATCTTGCCCGCTTCCCGGGCGAAAGATCCGCGAGTCCTCGGCAGGTTTCAGCGAGAAGCCCGGTTGCTGACCCAACTCGATCACCCCAACGTGGTTCGGGCGTTCCAGGTCGGGGACTCCGGCGGCCGTCATTTCATCGCAATGGAGTTCCTGGAGGGGGAGACGCTGGACGAGGTCATCAACCGGCGGAAGCAACTCCCGGTTGGCGAGGCGACCCGGCTCATTCGCCAGGCTCTGGATGGGCTTCAGCATGTCCATGAGAAGCGCATGGTCCACCGGGATCTGAAGCCAGCGAATATGATCATCACGCCAGCCCCTGCTCGCGGGGTACTCGACACAACCTGGGACGGGACAATCAAGATCCTCGATGTTGGGCTCGGCCGGGAATTATTCACCGATGCCGATCCCGATGGCCAAACCCCGACCCAGTTGACCGTCGAGGGAGCCGTCGTCGGAACGCCGGACTACATGGCCCCGGAGCAGGCGAAAGACGCCCGGACCTCCGATATCCGGGCGGATATCTACAGCCTCGGTTGTGTTCTTTACCACCTTCTCACCGGCAGTCCGCCGTTCCCCGATACAAGCATCATGGCCCAGATGCTCCGTCACGCAACCGACGACCCGGCTCCCCTCAGCGACCACCTTGCCGACGCACCGGCTGGATTGCAGGAGGCCCTCAACCTGTTCCTTGCCAAGAGCCCGGCCGACCGACATCAAACGCCGGAGCTTGCCTCGCGGGCTCTGAAGCGGTTCGAGTCGACGGGGGTCGGGTCGGCACCGGCCGAGGCGAATTTGCTACCGGAGTACCGGACCTGGCTCGAAACCGAGTCTCATCTGGAAATGCCAAGCATCCTCTCGCCCAGCGATCGGCCCACTCCCACCGCCATTCCCCCCTCGCCTCCACGCAAGCCGACGGGGGGGGTAAAACCCGGCACCGCCCCGGCACCGGCGATCCCATCCAGTAGTCGCACTGCTGCACCGAACCCAGCCGCCGTGCCCCCGCCAGAGCATCCGGCTCCTCCGTACACAGTTGGGGGAATTCCACACCCCACCGCGGTGCCGAGTTGGCAGCCAGCCGCCCGGATGCCTCCCCCGATCTCGCTCGACGACGAGGATGTGGAAGTCGAGTTGGTGACGACTTTGCCCGCCGCTGCGCCTGCCCCTCCACCTCCACCCGTCTACATCCACGTACCGGATGACCGGGCTCTGTGGAACCTGAACCGTCGCGATCTGTTCATGCTTGTCGGAGGCGGGGCAGGGGTACTTGGGGCTCTGGCGGCTGGTTATGCTCTCTCACGAATCGTGCGCGGGATGAATACCACTCAGACTGAGGAAGGTGAGGAGAAGTGACGCTCGTTCACGGCGGAGAACCCTGGGAAGAACCCCTCTGGCCACCTCCCGAAACAGTTGCCATAGCCAACTGCTCTCATACAGCAACCCACTGAGGTTGTCGCATCTAAGGAAAGACGATTGGACGTATAAATGGGAGGGCGAGNNAGGCTCCTGCCGAGCTTCACCACTCACGCTCGGCAGGAGCCTCGCCCTCCCGTTAGACAGATGACCGCTCCTGCATGAGGCAGCCTCAGCGGGTTCCTGGATCAGTAACAGCCGAAACGTCCGCGGTCTGGGCTGACTGCCACTGCTCGACAGTCCCAATCGGCAGCCAGTACCCCGCCTCGATCACCTCGAACCGGCCAATCGCAGCGAGTTGAGCGACCGCATCGGTGATCTCGTACTCGTTGCGGGGTGACAGCGGCAATGTCAAATCAAACACGTGCCGCGGAAACAAATACGCACCAATATTGGCCATTTGAGGGCTGGCGAGTCCCCTGGGCTTCTCAACGAGTCGGGCCAGAGACCCGTCCGGGTGGCGGAAGAGAATTCCGTAACTTTCCGGGTTGTCGACCGGATGCGCCAGAATCCCCATCGGGACAGCCGCAAGCCGTGCGAGGTCGGCCCGACCAATCAAGTCATCTCCGTTGAGTACGAGGACTCGATCTGAGGTGACCGCCTCCCGACAACTCATCAGGGCGTCCCCGGTCCCTCGGGGTTCCACCTGGCGGACGGTGGTCCAGTCGCGGATATGAGTCTGCGTCGCAAGGTACTCCTCGATCTGGCCAGCAAGATAGTTCACGACCACGATCAAGCGATCGATCGAAGGCAGCGCTCCGATGATCCAGTCGAGAATCGGTCGGCCACGAACTGGCAAGAGGGGTTTCGGTATGGTTTCCGTATGCGGCAGTAGCCGGGTGCCCTTTCCCGCAGCGAGGATGATTGCGTCCATTTCGTAAGGCAGATGAGAGCCAGGGCGGAGGAGGTGGGGCGTGTTTCCCGGGGAATGGGCCGTCCCCGGACGCCCCGGTGAGTGACGCGGAATCAGTGTACGCACGCGAACAGGGAAAACTGCCCCGATCGGTCAAAACGGGTGAACTCGGAGAATCTGTGCGGTCGATAGAAAAGGCGACGGGTGGGCAATGGTGGAGTCCAGAGCCCATCCGACCGTCGGTGGTTCGCGCACGGAGGCGGGCCGCCGGTGTCTCACCCTCCCGGGCCGCCACCGGGGTGTGGCGCCTTTCCGGACGCCCGCCCCGGTGGCGGACACGGGTTCCTGCACATACCACGGATGGTACCGGTCATGAGCCGACGTATCGCGATGATGTCCGTTCTCGGTCTGCTCGCTGTCGGACTTGGTTGCCAGCATGTGGGTGGGAAGTGTGACTGCCAGTCCCACCCGGCCGATGGTGTGATTCACGGCCCAATACCGCCTTACCCATCAGCACCGGCCCCCGGTGCGAGCAGTTCGACCGTGCCCAGCACCATGCCGCCAGTGACTCTGCCGAAGTGATGACTACCGGGGAAAACCTAACCCCCCAACCCCCTTCCCTAGGAAGGAAGGGGGAGCCGGAGGGCGGTTTGACTCCCCTCTCCCTCACAGTCCAGGGGTTTTGTCCGGGGATCCTAACGTGACTGGCAGAAGGAAATCGACCACCGTCATGGGCGACAGTAGGTCTGCGTTTTCGCCCCGAAGGGTCGGTGGAGAATAGCCCAGGGTGGAGCCGGTCTTCCGGCGAAACCCTTGGAAGGGGCTGATCAGGTCAAGTCAGGCTCGGGAGGGGTCCGTCCCCGCAGAAATCCGGTGACCCGAAGCGGGAAATCCGGTGCCCGAACCCGTGTGCGAGCGACATCAACAATCGATTGTGCGGGAGCCGGGTGTACTTCAGTGAACGGCCCATCTTGAAGTCGACCCCACCCCCGACCAGCACGAATGGGATATTGTCGAGGGTGTGGGAGTTTCCCTTGCCCAGCTCATTTGTCCACATGATGATGGTGTTGTCGAGCAGGCTCCCCGGGCCGCCAGGCTCTGGGGTGTCAGCCAACCGACGCGCCAGGTAGGCAAGTTGCCCGGCAAACCAGGCGTTGATCCGGGTCAGCTTGTCTTTCGCCTTCTCGTTATTGTCTGGTTCGTGCGATAATTCGTGGTGGCCCTCCTCGACGCCGATCCACCGCATCCGGGCCATTCCGACGGAATTGGTGTACTGGAGGGTGGCGATCCGGGTGTGATCCGCAGTGAAGGCGTTCACCATCAGATCGATTTGCATCTTGCTGATCACCGGAATGCGGTCGTTCTCTTTCTTCACCCCCGCCTCCAGGGTCGGGACCGGGTGTCCCGCAGACTCCTTCGTCTCCCGAAGCTCCTTCTCCATCTCCCGGACGAAGGTGGTGTGCTCTTCAAGCAGCTTCTTGTCGGCTGCACCAACGGCACCACCCACCTTCTTCAAGTCGTCACTCACCCCATCCAGGACGCTCTTGAGCAACTCCCGGTCCTTCGCCCGGCCGTACAGTTTGTTGAACATCTGGTACGGATCGTCGATGGGTGCGACCGGCTTGTTCGGGCCAGAGTAGACCATCCGGGTCCAGGTGTCGGCACGGTCCGGAACCATCACCCCGAACTCCAGTGACCCGAACCGAGTTCGGGTGGCGGGATCGGCCTGGAGGAAATTGCGGATCTCCTGATCGATCGAAAGCCCACTCGCCCACCCGGCAGGTGTGTGGGATCCGCCCTGGATGTTCCCCGGGAAGAGTTCGACCCCGGTGAGCAGGCAACCGATCCCCCGCATGTGGTTATCGCCGTCGCCGCGGACGCGGTCGCACACCCCGTTGAGCAGAAGTGTCTTATCCTGAAACGGTTCGAGCGGCTTGAGGCTCGCCTTGAGGGTGAATTTTGCCCCCTCCTCGTCCGGCCAGAACGCTCCGGGGATCACGCCGTTCGGGCTAAAAAGGATGACCAGCCGCTGTTTCCGCCGCTGCTGGTTGGCGAATCCGAGGCTCGGCAGATTCAGGATGAAGGGCAAGGCGGCCGCGCTGAGCCCCAGGTCGCGGACGAATTCGCGGCGGGTGCGGTTAGGAGCCACGGCAGTCTCCGAAATTTCAGTTTAAGGTTTAAGGTTTAAGGTTTAAACAGTTTAAAGTTGAGGAGGCTTGGTTTTGTCGCGAGCCTGTTTCGGGGCTCACTGTCTTCAGTTTTAAACTTTAAACTGCTTAAACTTTAAACTCGAAAGCGTGGGCAAGTCCCAAAACCGGGTACGCTTTTTTCTGCCGATCCTTGTGTCGGTTGCCCGTCTCAGCGCTTCGGTAGGTTCAGCTTGGCATCAGGGAGCAAGTTGCCTTCTGGTGGGTTCCGCTTCGCCTCAACAGGCAAAGCCCCTGCCACCGCGATCGCCACAATCAGTTTACGAATCGCGAAGTCGTTCGCAGCGAATCCTTTCCGCAATTCCTCAAGCGTTGCCGGGCCGTAGGCCCTCACGGGCTGTCGGATCAGGTGGTGGAACAGTTGCTCGGCGAATGCGCTGTGAACCTCAGTGTTATCAGCGAGGAAGTGAGCGAGTTCCCGTGGGCCAGCGAAGGTTGCCACTGTACCGGATCGCGTCAGATAGATGCCCGACGAATCGACCGGCTTCCCGTTGTCCTGCTCCCGATATCGGCCGATCGCGTCGAAGTGTTCCAGTGTGAACCCCAGGGGGTTCACCACGCCATGACACGTGATGCACGCTTGCGGCTTGGTCTGGAGAGTCACCCGGTCTCGGGTACTGAGTTTGGGATGGAGGTCGGCGGAAAGCGGTGCCACGGCCTCAGGAGGCGGCCGGAGCGAGAGCCCCAGAATCCCTCTGGCCACGAACACGCCACGGTGGATGGGGGAACTCTCGGTCGTGTAGGCAAATGCAGCGAGGAGGTACGGGTGAGTCAGCACCCCAGCCCGTTTTCCGGCGTCGAGTTTCACCTTCTGGAACGGAGCGGTTGCAAGAAGATCGGCCCCGTAAAGTTTGGCCAGTGGGCCATTCAAAAACAATTCGTCTGCGAGGAGCAGTTTGCGAAAGTCGCCACTGCCGGACCAGACCACATCGTCCAGGAACAACTCCAACGAGGCCCGCAAGTCGGAGGCAACCGCCGCATCAAACCCCGGGAATCGCTTGGGATCTTTCGACACATCCGGTGGCTGTTCGACTTTCAGCCAGGTGAGGAGGAATGACCGGACCTTCGCCCGCGTCCGGGGGTCGGCCACCATCCGCTCGGCCTGGGCAGTCACCTGTTCCGGGGTCGCCAGTTTCCCGGTCGCCGCAGCCTTGAGCAGTTCATCGTCAGGAATTGAGTCCCAGAGGGCGAAGGAGAGCCGGGAAGCAACGTCGTATCCGTCCGGCCCTCCCCCGACCTCCCGATACAAAAACCGTGGCGACTTGAGGACGAAGAGTATCACCCTCTTGACCGCGGTGTCCGGGTCGGAGGTCTCGAACGGACGGTCAACGAATGTGCGTTTCTGATCGGCAGTGAGTGGTCGGCGGAACGCCCGCTCGGCGAACTTCTTGCAGAATTCCTTGAGCGACACTGTCCGGGATTTGGCGTTATCGGAGACCCCTGCCAGTTCTGGCAGGCGCGCTGCAACGTAACTGGCCACCTCGATGGCGGCTTCGGTGGTGGCTGCGTCCCACTCCTTCGAGATCGTGGTGCCCCGCTCCCATCCGAGGCTCCGGTCGTCTGGCGGGAACGGGGTGGCGACGACGTACCCCTCGGGTGATCGCGCTGGCATCAGGTGCCGGGCGGGGATCACTTCCGTCGTACCGAATGGAGGCTTCCACAACAGCGTGACCGACGCTTTCAGCAGCGGTGGGTTCGGGTTTTTCTTCGAGTCGTCAACTCCCTGCTTGGCCTTCGAGAACTCCAGTTTCAAGGAGTAGGCCCGCCCAGCGAGTAGGGGGATCGAGCCCCGATACTCGGTGTCGTTGCCGGATTTCACCCAGGCATCGATCAGCGGGGTGCGGAGGTCGTTCACCCACAACCGGGTCGCATGTTCGGTCCGGACCACGAACTCGTAGCTGCCGGTCTCCGGCGCAAGGACAGACCCCTCCCAGCGGATCGCGTACTGGTGAGGAGTGTCGAACTTCTCGCCCGGTGCAGCGATTCCGAAATCGAACTGGACCTCCGGATCGATCCGATCGATCAGCCTTCGGTTCGTCTGGAACCCGCGGGCGTTGAAGTACTCGCCGCGAAGGCCGCGCCGTTCGTCAACCTTTGGCACAGAACGGAACCCACCGATCACATCGGCCACGGCATTGCGATACTGGCCGTTGGTGAGTCGGGCGAGTTCGACCCGGGCGGGCCTGGTGCGGGCCTGGGCTGTGGGTGAGTAGAACGCATCGTGGATATACGCAGCTACCTTCGCCGACCCGGCTGCATCGAGTTTGTCCGGATCGTCCTCCGGCATCGTCTCATCGATCACCTTGGTCAGTTGCGCCAGTGACTTATCGCCGAGAAGCGGCTTCGGAGCTTTCTTCGTCCCCTCACCTGCCGGACCGTGGCAGCGGATGCACATTTCCCGGTAGATCTGCTCGCCCGTCTGGTCAGCCGCGGAGAGGGGGTTGGGGCAAGTGCTTGCAGACAGAAGGACAAGTCCGACCCGGACGAGTCGCGCACGAAGAAAAGTCGGGGTGATCGGCATCGTCACAAGGCGGGGATGGAGGGCAGTGGACTGGGATCGGGTATCGACCCGTGGGAGGAAGGCGTACCTCTACATTCGGCCCCGGCCGGCCCGAAGTCAAGTCGAAGACAGGTTCAGCCCTTCGGAATCATCGCAACGACCTCGTCTGCCGACTGGAAACGGGCAGCCGGGTCTTTCCGCAAGAGTCGCAGGACCATCCTGTCGAGCCAGTCCGGGAGGTCCGGACGAATGTCCCGAAGTCGGGCGGGCTCTTTCTCGCAGACCGCTCGAAGGACAACCGGGATCTGATCCCCGGGGAACGGCGGCTTGCCAGCGCCGAGGGTGTAAAGAACGCTACCGAGACTAAAGAGATCGGATCGCGTGGTCGCTGATTGGCCCTGGATGAGTTCCGGAGCCATAAACAGCGGGGTTCCGACCAGCCCACCCTCCCGCGAAACCGTCACATCGTCGATCACTCGGGCGAGGCCGAAGTCCGTGATTTTCGCTCGACCGGTCTTCCTGTCCAGGAGGATATTGGCCGGCTTGATGTCCCGGTGGACAATCCCCTGCGCGTGGGCGGCTGCCAGTCCGGCGGCGACCTCCCGGGCGATTCGGATCATCTTGCTCACCGGAAGCGGACCTTGTGCGTCGAGTTGGTCCTGCAACGAACCCCCGTCAACGTACTCCATGACCAGATACGACACCCCCCCCGCTTCCCGGACGGAGTAGATCGCGACCACATTTTCGTGTCGGATCGCAGCCGCAACCTTGGCCTCCCGTACGAACCGGCGACGGTGTACCTCGGCCGCGGCCAACTTCGGGGCAAGCATCTTGATCGCGATCAATCGGTCCAGGCTCGGCTCGTACCCCAGGTACACCCGGCCCATCGCCCCCTGCCCGAGAAGTTCCCGGATCTCGTATCCATCCATCTGACTCCCGGCTACGGGCCAGTCCCGGACAGACTCCGATAGGGAGTCCGGTAGTAGGCCTCCCGCGCGATACTCGAGAGTCTGGGCCGGTGCCGGGGTCTGAACAAGGTCGAATCCGGACGGGGCCGACGGTTCGACCGGGCGGGGTGGGGTGACTGCGCGAGGATCATTTTCCCCCAGGTGATTCCGGCTCTGCTCAACAGTTAGGTTCACCAATTCCTGACTGCCCGCAAGGAGAATGGCTGCGAAGTCCGGGCACTGTCCGATATCCTGGTTGAGAAGGAGAGCAAACTCGTCAATCTTCGGGATCACACGTTCGAGGAACGTGATCAGCCCCGTTCTGCTAAGCCGGAACTGAGTTTCGGCCGTGTCCAGTAGACGTTGGAGCAGAGCCGGATGCTGGGCGACTTCGTCCAAATGAACAAGCAGGCTTGCAAACGATAGCAACTCGGCCCGAACCCGGAGCCTCCCCACGGTTCCCGATAGCCGGTCTGGACTGTGGTGATGGCGGATCGGCTCGACAATCTCCTGGGGCAGACCCCAGGCCCGAAGCAACTCGGCACCGACATCCGCGTGGTCGATCCCGAAGACCTCCAACTCCGCTTCGCAAGGATCCTCCAGCCACCTGGCCCGGTCTCCAGTCGCGAGTGCCCCCCACTCGACCGGGTAAGTCTGCCGCAGGAGAATCGCCCCGAGATCCCTCAGTAGACCAGCGACCAGATCGTCATCCGCGGACACACCACGGGCGGCTACAGTCAGTTCTCGGGCGATGATCGCTCCACCAACCGATGAAAGCCAGTAGTCGCGCAAACCGGAATCCGTCCCGTTGGTCATGCGGACTGCCGGGAGGGACAGCCCCAGCGCCAGAGATCGGACCGTGTTCAACCCGAGGACCACGACCGCGCGTTCAAGCGATGCGATCGGGTGTGAGAGGCCATACAGACACGAATTCACCGCCCGCAAGAGTTTTGCGCACAGGGCGGGATCACGACCAAGCAGAGAGACGATCTGTGCGGGTCTACAGTCCGGCCGACTGGCTGCGTGTACCACCTGAAGGGCGACCGCCGGGGGCGTGGGCAAGCGCGATGGGTCGAGAACCGCAGCCAGCACATCCTCGCGGGGGGCGGGAAGCGTCGGGATGCTACGCATGCTTTTTGTGGCCGGAGATGGCAATGTTGCCGACACACGAACATCCTTGGATTCGTGAATGAGACATTGCAATGGTGGGTCATAAACCCCATCCGGTCAAATCTCCCAATGCTCCGAACCGATCCGCTTCCTGAAAGTCACTTCGCGACTGGGGTTGTCAGCGGATCGGCCCGACAGTTCGTATCCTGGATAGATTTCCAATCATTCAACGCATTTAGAAACACGATATCCTGGCATTGAATCGATTGGATTGGCGCAGTCTCTTTGGTCCGATCTGGACGGAGAACGAAAGCAATCGCAACTTGAGACTGTGAGCACTCCAACCGCTCGCCCGCGACAACCACGGAGCCAACTGGTTCAGGTATCCGATCGTTTCCTGGGGCCTGGTTGGGCCCTTTGTTTCTCGGGAAGCATTGGGACATCTTCACGGACCGGTCGGCAACGACTATGCAGTTCCTCGATTGGATCATTTTGACATGGCCGCCCGCAACGACGACGCAATTCTCCGACTGGATAACCTCAGCATCCCCAGACACTAGCATGACCGATTGAGAGGACTGGACGATCCTGCCCTCCTTGCCGACAAATAACGATTTGGCCTGCTGAACGATACTGACTTTTTCAACCACCTCAGCCGTCCGAAACCGGTCAAAGGGGATCGGCAGCTTCCGATTCTTGGACATGCCGGGATGTGGCTTCTCCAACGCATCCAACCGGACCAGCAGTTGCGAAAGCGCCGCTTTCACTTTGTTCAGGTCACCCTCGGGGAAATCGGTCCCCGCATTGGCATTGGCGATCAACTTGTGAACGGCAGAGAAATCGACAGGCCCACCTGCCGGTTGAGTCTTGATCGGCGCAGCGGTCTGACCGAGACCAACAATCGTCACAATCATGCTGAGCGCAAGAAGCATTCGCCCGACTTTTAGCATGTTCACAGGCTCTCCTCGTCGTTTATCATTCGGTAAAGAACACGTTGTGCAACCTCATTCCGGGCCAGTCCATGCGGGAAATCCAGGCCGCTGGATCCGCCAAGTAGATGAATTTGATTGGACGACAGTACCGCAGTCAAGCGAAATGCCAAGTAACTGGTTGTTTCCGGTATCTCTTTCCACTGTCCGGCTCTGGCCTCCCTGGTGATGATCACCACGGAACACCCGGCAAGCCGTTCACGGGTCGTTATGATGACGACTCGTGTCGAGGCGTGGCCTGTCGGCCCCATATCTGTTCAACTACGCGGAGCTTGAGGCAGCGGAGAGAAGTTGTGGGTGGTGAACCCAAGAACCAAGCAACACAGATCGACCCCGCTATCCGCAGTAGCCTGTTACGGGTATCTCCTTGGTATACCTGCCTTCGGCAGAGCTTTCACCGAGGCGTTCTGATGCCGCGTCAAAAGTCCAGTCGCTCGGAGTCGTTCCTGGCCAAGTTCGCCCGCGCCGCCACGGACTGGTCCGGCAGTTCCTCAGCCTTCGGGCTGGCCGTGCTGGTGATTCTGGTCTGGATACTCACCGGCCCCATGTTCGGGTACTCAGACACATGGCAACTCGTCATCAACACCGGAACCACGATCGTCACGTTTTTGATGGTATTCCTGATCCAGCGAGCACAGAACAAAGACTCCCGCGCTGTTCATCTCAAGCTGAATGAGTTGGTGGCGGCCATGCCTGGGGCGAGCAACAGACTGATCAATGTCGAAGATTTAACCGAGGAGGACGTTGCGATTTTGCACCGGTACTTTGTGGCTCTCGTGGAGCTGGCAAAATCCGATCATCAGTTGACGAAATCTCATTCAGTTGAAGAGGCGCAGGCACTGCACAAGAAAAAGTTCCAATCTGACTGTGGTTCTGAACCGACATGACCTCCGCTTTTGCCCAGGAAGCCGGGGAGGTATGAGAGGAACTGCTTCAGGAAGCTGTTGGGGGATTTGGCGGTCATTTCCGTCCCGTGAGAAGGTCTATAACAAAACACCCCCTCACATGCACCCCCTCGCCCCGGCAGTGGTTCAGGATTTGGGGGTCTTCACAACCGCTGTCCTGCAAGGCATCAGCCAGGATTGGCATCGCGGAGAAGTCGCGGGACTCATACATCTGGCGGGCGAGGGTGGTTATGGTGAAAGTGAGCCAGGAAGGATCGAGGGTGATGGGGCGGAAGGGGTTACCGAAGACATCTCGTATAAGCTCGGCATTTGCGAGACTCGCTACTCGCATTTCAGGTGGTATCGAGTCGGGCAGAGGGTTAGGGGAGAAGAGAGCGATGTCGATCATGTCGCTCTGCATTCGCATACCGGATTCGGTGACGGTCGCGCAGCATACACCCACGGCGGCACTAAGGATTGCGTTCCACTGCGTGTTGTGGTGGGGTAGCAGCGATTCGTAAGCGGCTTTCGCCAGTGAACGAGCCTCGACCAGTGCCTCGTCGGAAGCCAGCCCATCGGCGTAGCGCTCGCTCACTTCAAGTGCGTGCCGGCTTCGCACGTCAACTAAGTGGTGTTCAACACGACGACAAACCGCCACTTCCGCCAGCCGTAGTTTGCGAAGCGAAATTCGTGCCGCGACAAAGTAGGTCAGCAGAAAGTGGTCGTCGCAGCCCAGCCACTCCTCTTCCGTCACGGCTTACTCCCGATTCAAAAGTAGATCGATTGCGAAACAGCCGCGCGTGTGGGGGCCTTCGGAGCGGCAGTGGTTCAGGAGGTCGGGGTTCTCGCAGCCTGCATCGGCCAGGCCGTCGGCGAGGATCGGGAGGCGGTCGAAGGCTCTCTCAGTGTAGATGCCTTGAGCGAGAGCGAGGACAGTTGAGGTTTGCCAGTGGGGGTCGAGGGTTACCGGGTGGAAGGGGTTAAAGATGCATCGCATCTGATTGGCCTGAATATCTCGTTCACAACGTCCATCCACAGGAGCATTAGAGGTGCGCGGATGCGAAGTGTGTATCTTTGCGCACACCGAAGCCGCGCGGCTTACTCTTTCAGTCAGATCGCCGCCCCAGCCCCACCTAGTGAAATCAGGCAGTGGCACATACCGATTCCAGGATTTCTTTCCCCCCAGGGGAGCGAGTCTGCGGGGCATTTCATTCGATCCGTCAACGAACGCCTCAAAGACTTGAACTTCCTGCTTGTCCCTGCTTGGCAAGTTTTCCCAAATCGCTCTCGCGCATCCACAAGCAAACAGTTGCAGCTTCCGATCGCTGGCCTTCCCCCGCAGGAACTCCAGCATCGCCGTAGGATCGGTTGAGGATAGCCACTCCGCCTCAGTCATTGGGCACCTCCTGGCGGTGATTCTAGAGGATTATCAAGGGTTTGTGCGTCTCCCTTCGGGCCGCCACCAGCACTCTGCGTTCGCTGCGGTCCCTTCGGAACGCCTGCTTCCGGCGGCTGACGCGACCCTGGAAACGAGAAATCCGTCCGGAGGCCCGGACGGATATGCGAGTTTTTGTGCACTCGAAGCGGATTACCAGGTCCTCCGGCCGATGATCCCTGGGCGATAAACCGGATACCCGTAGGGGTAAGGGTAATAGCCGTAGTTCCATCCGTACCCGGGGTACAGTCCGTAGCCACCCCACCCGTAACCCCCGTAGTAGCCACGATATCCGCCCGCGTATCCTCGGTAAGCGCCGACATGGCCGACACCGACATGCCCTCCTCCGTGACCGCCGTGTGCGGCAGCTGCGGTGCCAACGAACCCGACGGTTGCAAGGCCCACTCCGAGAGTCAGGATGATGCTTCTCATGGTTGCCTCTCTGCTGAGGGCGATTCAGAAGTTAAACGCCCCAGATTATCCTACTTGCACAATCCCACCAGCATCTAAGTCAATCATTGCTGTGGATTTGCGGCAGATCGGAGCTACCCCCTTAGAGGGATGTCAACTGGGTTTCGGTTCACGGAATGAACTCCCTGATCACCGTGCGCATCAGGTCACTGAGGGTTGCGGGGCTTGAGCGCGGCGGGTAAAGTTGGGGGCCGTCGAAGTCCAGCGTGCGGGCAAGTTCTCGGACAGATTGGTCGTCAGATTTCGTCAGATGATGTCACCACAGGTCAGGAGAAGAGATGAACCTAAAGATGGTTTTCTTCCTCGCCGTTGTCCTTGGAACTGTCGGTGTCACTCCCCTCCTGGCGGACCTGCCGAAAGAGCGGCCGGTGGCGGTGAAAAAAGAATTGAAAACGCTCGAAGGGAAGTGGAGGAAAGTGAAGTTTCTACACTTCGACTTCGAATCGGCCCCGGCGCCTGGCGATGACGATGTGATCGTCGAGTTCAAGGGTGATAGCATCGACTTCAACGGTTCGGCTGTGGGTGTGGTCGTCGAGTTAGACGCGGCGACCGATCCGAAGTGCCTCGATTTCGAGGTCCGGTCGGGAGGCTGCATTTTCAGGAAGGGCTCAACATACGAGTCCATTTACAAGCGCGATGGCGATTCCCTGATCTGGGCGGTCTACCACGGGCGAGGAAAGAACCGGCCAACGGCATTCGACAAGCCGACAGAGCGCGGGGTGATCGTCATGATATTCGACCGGATCAAAGAGTAACGATGCACGCCCTGGCCCGCAATCTCGTCCGCGAGCCCAGGACGATCCGGAAGTGGAATACGGAGACAATCCCGACCCCGAAAGTGGTGGTGGAGTGGCTGAAGAACAGGCAGGGTTGACGCTTGTGGGGGTCAGGGGCGGCGGGTCGAGTTGGGGGATGTTCCGCGGCTTCGTGCAGGTGAGAAAGGCGTTCGACCCAACGGATCTGGACAATATGGCCTCTGATGTTAATCTGCTGTGCAACCGATTGGAAGAAGCTGTCGCGTTACTCACGCAAGTTCGCGAATACCATTGGTCGACATGGCTTCGTGAAGATCTAGATCGCATCCGGGATGGCAACATTGAAGGGCTCTCGCATCTTCGGAGAGCTTTCGGTGGTATGGGGAGTTTCAACGATCTGATCATTAGCACAGTTAACGGGCATCAGATCGATCCACGAGATTACGAAACGGTGAACGTGAAGCTCGACGAGTTGCGATCGTCAATCTTCGAGTTGGTGCAACTCGTCAGGCAACGAGTAGAGGCCGAACTCGCCGCCGCACCGTTCAGGGGGTCGGATACTGGGAGTTCATAGCTCGCGGGCTTGGAGCGGGGCCACAGAGTGAGTCCAGTCGATCACTCCGCTTCTGCGAACCTCAACAGGACGGCGTGCCGCTCGGGTCACTTCTTCTGCGAAGGGAGTGGAGGCAGCGGCAGGATGTCGATCTTCCGAATTCGCATGAGTGATCCCTTTTCCTGGAGGAGAAGACTGAACGCTCCTCTGTCCGAAAGCTGGTCTTCGTCAACTGCCTCAAACTTTTTCTCCCCGTTCACAAAGCTTGTTATCGAGTATCCTCTTACGATCACTTCAACAGTAAACCATTCTTTTTCTGGGAGGGGTGGCCCATCCGCATTCATCATAACTTGATCAACATTCAGTCTCTTGCTGTATCTTGCCAGGCTACCCGTGACTCTACTACCACTCCTCAACATCACATTATAGTGTGCTCCAGCTCCTTCTGAATCACGAAAATAAAAGTACGATACACAATTTTTTGAACAAAGAACATCCATTCGAACGTGATAATTGTCGAATTGTCTATTGATCGTCCGCAACCACACTGACTCTCCGTTTTTCTCCTTGTTCTCCCCCTGGATCGCCCCGTCAACCACCTTCCACGGAACCACTGGCGTTCCGAGCAGTTCCCACCCGGTCAAGTCCTTCCCGTTGAACAGGGGTATCCACAACTCGCTACCAGGGGCGACGCTGAGCAAGCCATCAGTCTGGAGATGATTCCACTCCTTTTCGATCGCAGCGGCCAGATCGTCTTTCTTGGCCTTGGTGTAGGCCTTGATCGCCGTTGTGTAGGCGGTCTCAATCGCGGCTCGCTGGGCCTTCACCGTCTTCTGGAGGGCTTGCGGGGCGGATGTGGTCAGAATGCCGTGCTGCTCGAATGCTTTTTGCTCGTCCTTGACCTTGTCCACCAGGTCTTTTTTGCCCTTCTCCTGGGCCGCCTTCAGCTTCTTGTCGAAATACTCCCCGGCTGTCGTCCGGGCCTTCTGCATCTCCGCCTCGAATTTCGTCTTGGCCTTGTCCAGCGATTCCGCAACCTTATCGTCGGCACTCCGGCCCGGAGTGGAGCCAACCAGAACCGCCAGGAACGCCCCAAGCACGAGAATCGCAAGCCGCTTCATGAGCCTTACCCCGGTTTGGTGAGACGAATACACAGTGCCTCGTGGGTGCCCTGGAACCCAGCGCCGGCAATGTACGAATCTTCGTGATCTCGTCCAGGCCCGGATCGGTCACCTGGGGCGAGGTGATGTGCAACTCAGTGAGGCTCGCACACTGCGACAGGCGTTGTTCTCCTGCTGGTCTCCCGCAACCAGGGAGGACAGCCGGGCACGCTCCTTGACTCGCCCCGAGGTCCGACGACGTGCAGATATCCGCACCTACCAGTTGACCCAACCCTCACCCCGTGGCAGTATCCGGGTGCTGCGGGATTGCGGAAGCATTTGCCAACAGGGATAAGGACTTCCGGAGAAAACCTAACCCCACAACCCCCCTTCCCTAAGAAGGAAGGGGGAGCCTGAGGGCAGTTTGACTGCCTTCTGCCTCACAGTCGAGGGGTTTTATCCGGTGGTCCGCAGGGGTCGTCTTGCACTCGCAGACACGGCCCCAGGGTCACGGCGACGGGAACTCGGTCCAGCTTTCCAGGTAGCGCCGAAGAACGGGGAACTCGGACGTCTTCGAGACGAGCAGATCCTTTGCCTTGGCGACCAGTTCTGCCTCCTGGTCTGGGCCGATGTCACCGGTGAAGATGCGGGTTCGCAGGAATACGAAGTACGTGTCCAGCGTGTCGCAGAGGCAGTAGTCGTTGACCTCCTGGAGTTTCCCCTCCAGGTACATCTGGTATACCTGATCGCCAGACACCTCCATCTTCCCCGGCTTACCGATCATCTTGGCGAGCAGGTCAAGCCCGCCGGTGAGCCGGTAGGCCCCGAAATTGGTCATCCAGTCCATCAGGTCGATCGGCCCGTTGAAGCGGTTCCGGCTGTTCTGGCAGTAATCTCGGGCTGCGTATCCGTACCGGAACGCAGCGAGTTCCAGCAGAGGCATGTCGAACGCCCGACCGTTAAACGTCACCAGTTTGGCCTTGTAGCAGGAGATCCCAAGCCAGAATTTTTTCACGATCTCCCGCGGTCGGAAATGCGGAGCATCCAGACAGGTGAGAGCCTGGAGGCCGAAATCGGTCCCGACCCGCAAGACGCACACCCCGACGGGGATCTGGAAACTGACCGGAATGAAGTCCGACCCGTTCCAGCTCGCTTCCCTCTGCTCGGCCCTGGCTCGCTCGATGGCCTCCTCGGGCGTAAGTGTCTCACCCGCATATTTCACCGCAGCCAACAACCGGCCGTCTGGAACGCTCTCAGTGTCGACGATGAGGAATGCAGTTCGGATGCCGGTGTCGACGGGCGGCGTGCGAGTGAGAAAGTCGGTGGTCGCCATCCGGAACCTCCCATGTCCCCACGTAGTTTAAAGTTTCAAGTTTAAGAGGTTTCAAGTTGAAAACCGGTCGCGACGTTCAGGAGCTGGCTTCCTCGTTCCGCATCTTCAACTGTCAACGTTAAACTCGAGACTGTAAACCATGCCAATGTCCCCTTCCCCCGGCTCGGACGGGTGTGGAACGCGACACATCTTGAACTGTCGGCTGTCCAGCGCTGGGGATCAACGGGGCGCAACTCGAAACCTGATCACGGACCCGTCCGTCGGGGCAAGTCGTGCCGGCCGCGCGGACTGTGCGGGCACAACCCCCGGCCGTATCCTCACCGCATGAGTACGCCGTCGACCGCCACGCCTCCCGCCACACCTGCTCCGACGCAGACCGCTCCCCCCAAGGGGGCGCTGATGATCGTCTGGCTGGTTGTCTTCATCGACCTGCTCGGCTTCGGGATCGTTCTCCCCGTCATGCCCCGGCAGGTGGAGTACTACCTGACCGGACTGACCCAGGAAGCCCAGGGGGCCGTGATCGGGGTACTGTTCTCGGTGTTCTCGTTGATGCAGTTTATCTTCTCCCCAGTCTGGGGCCGTGTGTCCGACCGGATTGGCCGCCGCCCGGTGTTGCTCATCAGCCTGGTTGGGTCGGTCGTGTTTTACGGTCTGTACGGGTTCGCGGTCACCCTCCCGGCAGAAGACGGGTTGCTGGCAGTTGGGCTGATGCTCGCTGCGCGGATTGGGGCGGGGATCGCCGGAGCCAGCGTGGGTACGGCAGCCGCAGTTATCGCCGATTGTACACCACCGGAGGAACGCGCAAAGGGGATGGCGCTGATCGGGATCGCCTTCGGAGCCGGGTTCACTCTCGGGCCACTCATCGCCTACTTCGGACTATCCCTGTTCGCTCAGCAACCGTGGGGCGTCGGAGCCCTGGCGTCTGGGCTCTCGGCGATTGCGCTGGTGATTGCTGTGGTGGTCTTCAAGGAGACCCGCAACCCTGCCAACAAGGCCGGGAAGGATTTCTTCAGCCTCTCCCGAACTCGCGCTGTCCTGCGACTCCCAGCGGTTGGCACACTGGTGCTGATCTACTTCCTGGTCATCTTCGCATTCGCCAACTTCGAGGCTACCCTGGCTCTGCTCACGCAGGCCGCGTTCGGGATGGGGGACAGGGACAACTTCCTGGTATTCGCCACCGTTGGGGCAGTCCTGACCTTGGCGGGCGGGATGTACCGACCGCTCGTCAAGAAGTACCCCGAGACAAAACTGCTAACGGCCGGCATCGTCCTCATGATGCTCGGACTGGGTGGTTTGGCAGCGGTCGCAGCAAATATCCCCGGGGCGAATCCGGAGCCGCCCGCGATGCTCAAGACAGTCTTCTATCTGGCGATGTCGGCGGGGGTGGTGGGATTCGCGTTCGTGAACCCGTCGGTGTCGGCCCTGGTGTCGAAGCGATCGGACCCGGCCCACCAGGGAGAAGTGCTCGGGGTGAATCAGTCGGCCGCGTCGCTGGGCCGCATCCTCGGCCCCCTGATCGGCTCCATCTTGTTCAAGACCGGCCCGCTGCCCATACTCCCGTACATCGCTGCGGTCGCTGTGCTTGTTGGGGTGGCGTCGCTCCTCCCGCGGGTGAGGGACAAGACCGTCCAGGGCTGACGCCCTGGGCTACTATCTGACGGCCCCTTCGGGGCCTGAATCCAATGGTTTTCCGCCCCAACGGGGCGGCGGATAATCGCCCAGGGCGTTAGCCCTGGGAGCTGGACCACAAGTGGGAAGGACTCCCAATGGTACACCTCGATCAGCTCGCGCCCCGCCGGATCGCCCTGATCAAGCCCAGCGCGCTGGGGGACATCGTCCACGCTTTGCCGGTCCTTTCCGCACTCCGGGGCCGGTTTCCCGTTGCCCAAATCACCTGGGTTGTTAACGCTGCCTACGAGCCACTGCTCACCGGCCACCCGGATCTGACTGATACCCTCCCGTTCGACCGCAGCGCATCCAGGCGTGGCGTCCGCCGGGCAGTGGGATATGCGATTGGTTTCGCGGCCGAACTCCGCCGCCGACGATTCGATCTGGTCGTCGATCTTCAGGGACTCTTCCGGACCGGCCTGATGTGCCTCGCCACCGGTGCGCCACGTAGGGTAGGGTTCGCCACCGCCCGGGAAGGGAGTCGCTACACCTACACGGACAAGATCCGCGTTCCGAATGCCGACCGAATCCATGCGGTCGACCGCTACTGGCGGGTGGTCGAGGCGCTGGGGGTCGGGCACTTGCCGAAGCGGTTTCATGTCCCGATTCTTGCCGCCGAGCGGGTGTGGGCGCGGGGGGAACTCGCTGGCTTGCCGCGACCGTGGATCGCGGTTGGGGTCGGGTCCAAATGGGTGACCAAGCGATGGCCGCCGGACCACTTCGCCAACCTGCTCGGCCTGGCCGCTGCGACATTCGGCGGCTCGTGCGTGTTCGTTGGGACGACCGACGATACCCCGTTGGCTGCGGGTGTGATCCGTCGGCTGGGTGGGCCGACGAAGGACTTTACCGGGAAGACCACCCTCCCGCGACTGGCAGCGCTACTCGCTGAGGTCGATGTGATGGTGGCGAACGATACCGGCCCGCTGCACCTGGCGGCGGCTCTGGGGCGGCCGTGTGTCGCCCCGTATACCTGTACCCGGGTGGCCCTCCACGGTCCTTATGGTCGGACGACGGGCGGGGTCGAGACATCGGTCGCGTGTGGTGGGAGTTACCTCAAGACGTGCCCGACGATGATTTGTATGCCGGACCTGACCCCTGATCGATTATGGGGCCGACTCGCCGAGGTGCTCGACACATGGGCCAGAAACTCCCGTTCCGCCTGACCCTCGCGAGCGGATCTTGGGGTCGCCGCTGGCTCATGGAACAGGCCGGCTACGAATTCGATGTGAAACCCTCCCACATCCCCGAGCCGACCGAAGCCCGACTCGGCGACTGCCGTCACTACGTCGGCGAGTTGGCCTGGCTCAAGGCCGAGGCGGTCGCATCGCAGGTCGCCGACGGGCTGGTGATCGCAGCCGATACGGTCGGCTGGCTCCACGGCCGTGTGGTCGGCAAACCGGACGACGAAGCCGACGCCCGGAGGATGATCCAGTCGCTCTCGGGCACCGTCCACGAACTGTGGACCGGTGTGTGCTTGTGGCTTCGACCGGGCGACTGGCAGTTCACGTGGCAGGAGCGGAGCTTGGTGCGGATGAAAGCTCTCTCCGATGCCGAAATCGATGGCTATCTCAAGACCCGCAAGTGGGAAGGATGCAGCGGGGCCTATGCGATCGAACTCCCGACCGACCCCTACCTGACGGTGGAAGACGGATCGGTGAGCAACGTCATCGGTCTGCCGATGGAGTCGCTGGCGAAAGCCCTGGATTGGATGGCAACGCTTGGCTTAGAAGAAATGGCCCACAGATGACGCATCAGAATGGCCCGCAGATGACGCAGACTTCGACGCAGATGAAATCCAGATAAGACAAAATTGGTTTTGATCAAGATTTTATCTGCGTCGAAGTCTGCGTCATCTGCGGGCCATTGCCTTGTCACTGAGTGTGGCGGTTCCGTCCCAGTCCGGCTCGACTTGCTCCCCTCGGTCGACCCGGTTATACGCCAAACCTCGCCACGACTAGATGAGTTTCGAGGGGGAGCGCAGATGAGGGTGTGGGTCCACCGCGGTCGAGCTATGGCGTTGGCACTTTCCACGGGGCTTGGCACAGCCCAGGCACAACCACCTGCCTCAGTTCCCCCACCTGCTCAAACCGACCCGGCCAAACCAACCGTGGCCGCGACGGTGAATGGCGAACCTATCCACCTCGAACGCGTGGATGCGTTCATCAAGAACAGGCTCAGTATCCAGCCGCTGACCGTTGCCGAGACCCGACGACTCCGCACCGATGTTGTGGCCGAATTCATCGACGAGTTGCTTGTCCAGCAGTTTCTCCGGGAGAATGGTCCCAAGATCGAACCCGCCGAGATTGACCGGCACCTCAAGGCGTTTACCGATACCCTCACCCGCCAGGGGAAGACCCTCGCCGACTTTCTCACCGAGACGCACCAGAGCGAGGCCACCCTCCGGGCGAGCTGGACCACGCACCTCCAGCTCGACGGGTATGTCAAGAAGCAGATCACTGAGGAGCAACTGAAGAAGTACTACGAAGCGAACAAGGATGTGTTTGATCAGACCGAGGTGAAGGTCAGTCACATCGTGATCCGGGTTGGGCCAAAAACCCCGGCCGGGGAGAGAGCGGCCGCCCGGACCAAGCTCCAGACCGTCCGGGCCGAGGTGCTGGCCGGAACGGTCGAGTTTGCCGCCGCGGCCAAGAAGCACTCGCAGTGCCCCAGCGCACCGGAGGGAGGGAATCTCGGATTCATCCCACGCAGGGGAGGGCTCCTTGAGGAGGCGTTCGCCAAAGCCGCCTTCGCCCTGAAAATCGGAGAGGTGAGTGAGGTTGTGGAGACCGAATACGGGCTTCACCTGATCAAGGTGACGGACCGCAAGCCGGGCGTTCCCTCCACGTTCGAGAAGTCCGCCGAGGATGTCCGCGATGCCGTCGCCGAGGAGATCCGGATCGACCTCGTCGGGAGACTCCGCAAGCAGGCCCGGATTCAGATCACTCTGCCGTGACGGGTCAGGTGCGCACAGGTTTCCGCGCTGGAAACCTCGTACCCGGTCGGAATGACCCCGGAGGGGTTGAAGCGATTAGCCGGTGGTTGAGCGCAGCGACACCACCGGTGGCGGGGACAGAGGCGATGACGCGGACACGAATTGACCCTGGGGCCGCTACGGCGCTGCTGCGACCCCTCCAGGGTCGAGGTGGTTGCCGCCGCAAACCGGTGGTATCGCTGCGATCAACCACCGGCTAATCGCTTCAACCCCTCCGGGGTCGTGAGGACGGCGTGGTACGACCACAAAGGTCCAAACCCGCTTAGTTCTACTGTAGCCGATCCGATCGAACCCAGGCGTTTCCTGCCGGGCCACCCAAGGGCTTCCCTTGATTCCCTGGGGTTTTATGACTGCCATTTTGGCATCAACTACAGTAGAATTAGGCAGATGCCAGGAAAAGACCTATCACGATCATGCAGGGTGCCACGGGCGGCTTGTCCGCCCGTGTGAGGCCTTCAC
>PLDW01000218.1 GCA_003136315.1 Gemmataceae bacterium
CTAGCCGCCCGTGGCACCCAAGCCCCCTGGGAGATTTCCTCTCACCAACTGCCTAAGAACAAGCGGCCTACGGCCGCACAGATCAGGGTTTTGAGCCGCAAAGTGGCGGCCGTTCTTAGCCCAGGGCGGAAGCCCTGGGAACCCAGGCGATTCCAGTCGAGCATACGATTCTCTCCGAAACCCTGAGCCTCATCGGTTACATCCAATTCCATCCCCTCACCAAAATGCAACCGTGAAGCAACTGACTCTCTCATTGTCTCTCGCACTCTGCCTGTGGCTGACCGGTCAGGCGGGTGCGGCAGAGAAGCCGTTGGTGATCGATCTCTGGCCGGGCAACGTACCCGACGAGGAACAGGGGGGTATCGGTCCCGAGAAGGTGGTCATGTCGCCGAAGTTGGACCGCAAACAGGTGGAAGTGCTCGAGTCCACCCGGATGCTAACCAATGTCACCAGGCCAACCATCACAATCTACAAGCCAGCGAAGGAAAAAGACACTGGAACAGCGATGCTGATTTGTCCCGGCGGAGGCTACTGGAACCTCTACTGGGAACTGGAAGGCGAAGAGGTCGCTGCCTGGCTGAACACACTGGGCGTGACTGGCATTATCCTGAAGTACCGTGTGCCACGCCGCCCCGATGAACCCAAAGGCGAACCGGCCCGGCGCCCACTTCAAGATGCCCAGCGGGCCGTTAGCCTGGTTCGTAGCAAGGCCAAAGAGTGGGGGATCGATCCGGATCGCATCGGCATGATCGGTTTCTCGGCGGGCGGCCATCTGGCAATTGCGACGGCGACACGATTCCAGAAGCGATCTTACGAACCGCGCGACGACGTCGACAAATTGAGCTGTCGTCCGGACTTTGCCATCCTGGCGTATCCGGGTTACCTCAAACCCAAAGACAAGCATGAACTTGCCCCGGGACTGGATATTCCCAGGGGAACTCCACCCGTTTTTCTCGTTCATGGAGGGGACGACCTCATCAGCCCTGCGGAGCACAGCGTGGTGATGTACTCGGCCTTGAAACGAGCAGGCGTCCCTGTGGAGTTGCACATCTACGACACGGCTTCCCATGACTTCGGCATCCGCGTCAACGACCGTCCTTGCTCCACCTGGCCCAAGTTGTGCGGAGACTGGCTCCAGCAGCAAGGTTTGCTGAAGCCGCCTCACAGGCCGTAACAGAGCACCGAGACCATCAGTGCTTATAATCTTCCGAGTACCAGATCCACGAGCCAACATCCCCTGACATGGACGCTCCCTGTCCGGCAATGGTTCAGGATGTCCTCGTTGTCGCACCCGGCATCTTGTAATGCGTCGGCCAAAATCGGCATCGCGGAGAAGCCGCGAGAGTCGTACATCTGCCGGGCAAGACTGGTGACGGTGGAGGTGAGCCAGGCGGGGTCGTGAGTGATGGGGCGGAAGGGAGCGATGTCTCGAAGAATTGCTGCATTACTTGCCTGTTCGGCAGGACGCAAGAATCGAAAGGATCGTCTGTACAGGGCTATGATGCCGAAACAGTTGGGCACAGATGCAAGTGCAGCCGCTCGCGCCGGGAGGTCACTGTCATCCGTCCCGTAGATTCCAGTAGTACCGTAGAAACCATCGGCGGCCGAATGAGCAGCGATCAGATCATCCAGCGTGGCTTTCCCTTCGAGATAATGTTCGGCTATCTCAATGGCGGTTTGGCTCGGCTGGTTGTACAGCCGGGCATTTATTCGGCGACAGCACGCAATGACGAACAGTCGCAACTTCCGGTCGCTCACCTTGCCCTTCAAGAATTCCAGCATCGGAGCCGGGTCGGTTGCCGCCAGCCATTCCGTCTCGGTCATCGTCGGCCCCCAGGCACCTCCCCAGGGCTTCCCAGGGCTGGCGCCCTCGTCATTACACACAAGTCGGGGTGGGGCTGGGAATCCCCACAGGAGCCCTTCAGGAACCCCTTGTTTTCAAGGGATTTCGTAAACCGAAGTTGCTTTCGACCGCCCGATCAGCCGTCGACGTAACATCTTTGGAAATAAGATGTTAGCGACTTGTGTGTAATGACGAGGGCTGGCGCCCTGGGCTATTATCCGCCGCCCCGTTGGGGCGGAAAACCACGGGATTGAGGTTTCAAGGAGGCTTTCAGGCCTGGACCGCCTGGGGTTGATCCGGCTGGCCCAGACGTTGCAGCCACCTGTAGTGGGCTCGAATCCCGGCCAGGAAGCTGCCGTGAGTGGCGTAGGGAATCCCGAATTCCTGACAGGTCGATTCGACGATCCGCGACAGGGCCGGGTAGTGGACGTGACAGATCTGGGGGAACAGGTGATGCACGACCTGGAAATTGAGGCCCCCGACCAGCCAGGACAGCGTCGGGCTGCGGCGAGCGAAGTCGACCGTCGTGCGGACCTGATGGGCGGCCCAGGCGTCGGGCAGCCGCGGGGTGCCAGCGACCGGGACGGGGAACTCGGCCTCCCCGACACAGTGAGCTAACTGGAACACCACCGTCAGCATCACGCCGGTCGCTCCGGTCACCAGGAAGTAGTACAGCAACACGACCCACCAGTCATGGAAGAACATCGGCACGACCAGGAGGAGTCCGATTGAGAACGCTTTCCCAGCAAAAAAGACCACGAGATCCCACCCCCGCGGGCGGGGAATCGGGTGGGGACCGATCTTCCCCACCACCACTTCCTTGAAATCCCCGTACAGGTGCCACCGGGACGAGGTCAGGGCGTACAGCGGCCAAAGATACAGGTGCTGCCAGCGGTGATACCATCGCCGCGGCTGGTGGGGAGATAACCGTGCGACCGCCCCGGCCTCCAGGTCCATGTCCTCCCCATCCACATTCGGATAGGTGTGGTGCATGACCACATGCTTCCACCGCCAGAGGTAGGAGCTGGCGCCGATCACATCGAGAGACATCGCTGCCAGTTTGTTGATCCACTCACGGCGGGAATACGCATGATGCCCGCCATCGTGCTGGATCGCGAGCCCGACAGTCGCAATTCCCAGCGCAAAGCCGAGGGCCACGGGGACCGCCTGCCACCACGTCTCCACAGCGAACAGGAGTAGCGAGTACGTCACTGCGAGCCAGGCGAAGATAATGGCCGTCTTCAGGTACATCTGCCAGCAGTCCCGTTCCGACCGCCCGGCTGCGAAGTAGGCACCGATTCGCCGCCGGAGTTCGGCGTAGAACCCTGCCTCATCGCGTGGGAACTTTGGCCGTGACGGTGGGGTTGCGGGTGTCAGGGCATTGTCCGGAGTGCTCTCTGGGAGGTGGGGATGGACGGTCGGCGGGGCCATTGACGGCACAGTTCGGGTCCTCGGTGGCTGGAGCGGCCGGGGGCCGGATAGATCGGCGAGTCGTACCGACCTACAAATTCTTGTTGACTACTGATGTCATCGTAGTGCAAGAATGGCCGGGTCGGTAGGGTGAGGATGATCTTATGAGTACACACGGCCTGGTCTAGACGGAATCCGTTCGAGAATCCCACCCCTCAATTTCACCGCAACCGGCCAAGTCCGCGGAATCGAGCCTCTGTGCTGCGGCGGGGGTCGAATTCTGAGCGGGTGAACACAACATCCCCGGACCGTCCATCGGCAGTCTCGAACCGGTAGGGAAGGCCAACCTGGGGAACAACTCCGGGCGGGAAGGTCACATATCCGTACCATCCCACCGCCTCGGCCGGCGGACGGGCGATCCGGACCTGGGCCGCAACCCCGTCGGCCACGATCGCTTCTCCCTCGCTGATCCGGGCAACAACCCGTTCCATCACGACCTCCTCGTTGAACCCTCCGGGACCGAGTGTCGGTCGCCAGCTTGTGGGCGGTGTCAGAGTGACGGGTTGGGCAGTCGGCCCGGACAGACCGATTTCGTGCGCACCGGTGTGACCCGGAGCCAGAATGTCAACAACCGGATGATGTCAGCCACGTCCAGGAGTTGGTACAGTTGGATGTGGGAGCACCAGTCACGAAGGGCTATTTGCTGGGTAGTGTACCCACCGAGTAGCCGGTCGGCCACAAAGTCTGCAGATCGGCTGTTGTCAGGTGGACGTGGGCTCCAACTGCGCGAGCTGCTTTCGCATGGCTGCGAATGCCTCTTCCGGGGTTTGGTAAGGACCGGGGAGATCGATCAATCGCCCGTCCCGCCGCACCCTGGCCCCATACCCGGAGTCATCTTTCCGGGCGTAAACCCACCGCGGCAAAACGTGGTCCGGAACGTCTCCAGATGCCCGCAACCGGGCCAGCACGGCCCAGACATCTGGCTCGGTCCGGAGTAGCTGGTGAATCTTCCGCCGGACCATCACAGCCGCCCCCGACGACGGATAGAGCCCGAAGTTCACCGCGTACCCCTTCTCCTCACCGAGGTGGATGCGGAGTTGGATCTTCCCCCCCTTCACCCGGCGACAGAATTTCGGCAGATCCTCTCGCCGCTCTCGCCGTCCATCCGTCCGGAACAGCCACGCTGCGAGGGTCTCCCCGGGACGAATTCGGAACCGATCGGTGGATGGGAGCGACTCGCCATCCAGATTCAGGGTCGGCCCGGGAGACGGCTCCGCTCGGGTTCGCGGGACCGGGGAACGACAAATCACGGGCGGGTTCGGCCACGGCCACTCGCCAGGTGGAACAGCGGTTGCAGTCATGCGTCAGAGTGGTCAGGATTGGGCGGACCGTCGGACCATCCGGCGGCTCGACCGGAGATCGACTAACGCTGGGGAGGAATGTGATTGGATCAGGAATGGTCGCAGGCAACCGACAACGCGGGAGCGAGAGTGCGGATTAGGACCAACCGGAAAATAACTTCCCGACATCAGGAAACGGAGGGTGGACCCGGCAGGCCCGTCGGCTGCTCATCCCACCCAAAGTGCCTTAACTCTGATGCTTTCACCTGCTGCTCCAGGAACCCGGGAAGTTATTTTCCGGTCGATCCTTAGCCAGGGTCAATCAGTCGTTGCGCAGGGTCATACAGGTAGAAGAAATGGCCCGCAGATGACGCTGACTCTGACGCAGATGAAATCCCGATCAGACCAGATTGGTTTTCATCAAGATCTGATCTGCGCCGAAGTCAGCGTTAGGCAGTTGGTGAGAGGAAATCTCCCCGTGGGATCGGGATAGGGGTAGGG
>PLDW01000391.1 GCA_003136315.1 Gemmataceae bacterium
CTTTCTCCTGCCCACCGCCTTACGCCACTTTGCGTGTGAGCACACCTGGGGTTGTTTTCGGTCCGATTGCGGGTTGAAGTTTTGCATTTCGTGCCATCGATCTCCATCGCTGGAAAGCAATGGCCCCCCATGTCAGAAGCGCAGCACCGACAATCGGCCACATCATCGGCACCATCCTCGGAGTCCACGGCCCCCCCTGCCACATGATCCCAGCCAGCACGCCCCCCCACACGCTGAGAGCGACGAAGTCGGCGCGGAACTCGGGGCGATCGCGAAGCAAGAGGGCCAGCATCCAGAAGCCCGGAGCGAGGAAGGGCATAAACCAGCGGACGGAACAGCACGCCCCGCCCATGTTGTTTGAGAGGAACGCGAATAGCAGCCAGGTGGCCACGCACCACCCGAGCAAAGCCAGCAACTCGGCCCGTGCCGGGAACGGTCGACGCAGAACGAGCCAACCGGTTGCCCCGGCAAGCAGTAGTGGCAGGTTGTGGTTCGAGAAGCCGTGCTTCCCAAGGATCATCCCGCCGGCATACAGGGCCTGATTGAGCGGTTCGTGCCGCAGGAACCCGGTGAGATTCTGTTGGGTAAACGGCGTCCCGGGGAACAGGTAGTGCTCGGGGTACATGTTCAGCGGCTTCCACACCCCACCGATTGCGTAGTTCAATCCCATAGCTGCAACGACCCACGGCGTCACCGCGATGGTGTACGCCAGGACCGGGCCGATCCGCTGGAATCGCAATGCGACCACGCCAAAGACGGCCCCGACAAGGAGCGGGCCGCTCCCGAAATCGAGGTTGAAACCCAGCCCGGTGAGCGCTCCTAGCCCGACGAGCGAACCCCATGCGATGTGGCCATCTCGGTGGGTCTCCGCGACCTTCACGAGCAGCAAGCACAGACCCGCAACAACACCCAGATGCATCGTGTGGTTATTCACGTACTGGGTGTAGGTGAGTGTAAAGGTGCTGCATGCGAAACTGCCGACCCAGGCAAGCCTCCACCCCGGCGAGAGCCCGATTCTCGTCCCAAGAGCCCACATCACACCCACCGCGGCAGCGTACCCGAGCCCACTCGTCAGGACGGTCATCCACCAGCAAAACCTATCGGGCCGCTCACTCGGGGGGGGCACCCCGAGCCACAAGAAGGGGTGGTAGGCAGCCGCCATGAGGATGCTGATCACGGCTGGCTTGTCGGAGTGGAAATGCCCGCGGACGAAGAGTTTGTCGAGGGTGCCGGAGGCGAGGAGATCGGGACGGTCAGGCGGGTAGGGGGGGATTCCGGCATCAATCAGATGTTGGGGCGGGTGGCAGAAGAGGGAATCGTCGATGGCGAGGGTGTGGCGATCAATGAGCGACTCGACGGCCGCGAGTCGGCACCCATCGTTCCAGCACCCGGCGTAGGGTTGAGCCCCGACTGCCGCGAGTAGCATCGCAGCCGCAGCCAAAACCCATGACGATGCCGGGTGATCCGCGAACCGTCGCATCCCGACCCCTCCGCCAGAGAACCGGGGGGGACCATAGCGGGATTGGGCGAACCACGCAACCCCGGGGAAGGACGCGGATGCATCTGGAGACTTTACGTTCGACGGGAGAAGATCTCACCGGGTTCCCGCACTCACCGTGGACAGCCTACTTGTTCACGCAGAGGGTGGGAACGAGGGAGATACTGTCGCGTCGAACGTGAAGTCTTGGAAACCAGTCGGTCTGACCCTCGCTCAGAACTGGAGGATCATCTGGAGGAAGCCATCCAGCAGCGGCGGAACCTTCCCGTCTTTTTCGTTGTATAGCTCCCGGAAGCCGCTTCCGGGGAGGAGCATCCCGAGGCCGCTCATCAAGATCAGGTTGTTGTTCAGCCGTGGTCGCCACTCGAATCCGGTGCTCAGGTCCAGACCGACGGTCCGGTCGATCTTCCCCTGGAACAGGAACGTCGAGAGAACCGCGGTTTTATCGAACCAGATGTAGTTCGCGTTGTTGACGATTCGGAACCGCGGGGTGATGTCAAAATCGACCCCCGCGTTCGCCAGCCAGAGCCCCGGGTTCACGAAGTTGCTCTGCCCCTGAATTCGGCTCGACCGGAGGTCATCGTACAAGCTCTGACCGTTCACCAGCCCGACACCGAATAGCGGAATCCGGTTCCGTCGGAAATAGCTGTCATCACCGCCAAACTCCGTCTGGTCGAGAATTCCGTCGAACCCCGTCGCATGGCCGTTGTTCGGGTTCCCGTCGCCAGAGGAGTAGAACCCCGACATCCGGAAGCGAACCCAGTCCCGGTCGTAGGAGAGTTCCAGGGCCGCCATCTGAGCCGAAATCGCCTGTGGGATTCCGGCGATCGGGTTCATACTGTCCCGCCCGAGCACCCAGTAAAAGGCATTCGAGATGTTAAACCGATCGATGTGCCCGTCCCCCGTTAACCCCAGGTAGTACGCTTCAACGCGGTGTGGTTGGAAGACACCAGCCGGGTCTGGCCGCACCAGGAACCCGTTTTTGTCGTATAGCGTGGACGGGCTGTCATTGTTGTAGTGGAAGCTCGCCTCGGCCGTGTACCCGGGGAAGAGGAAGTCCTGACGGTAAATGTTCGCGACAACAATATTCTGTCTTCTATCATTAAATTCATTTAGCTGGCTGTTGGTATCTTTTTCCTGCTGACGGAAATACGCCAGGTTCCACTGGATTTGGTTGCCGTCCAGGTTTCCGAATAATCGCAGACCGCGGTTCGTGTCGCTGAAGATGAAGCCGCGGAAGTCGCTGACGAACGGTTGCGATCCGGCCCGAACCGAGACAAAGTCGTACTCCGGGCTCAGGTCGGCCAATTTGTACTCGACGAACCATTCTTGCAGGGTGGTCCAGGTCCGCTCGCGGATCTCACCCTTGGTGACGTTGGGGCTCACCACGCCAACCTCCTGAACACTCAAAATGTTCAGGTTGGTTGCGGGGGTCAATTTGACTCGCCAGTCGACCGGCTTGAACGCGGCGTCTCCCTCGAACAAATCGATCGAAAACGTGTACAGTTCATTGTGCAAGAACTGCCCGGATCGGCCAAAGAAATCGCGTTCGCCTGGCCGGGCGGTACTCTCGAACGGGGTCGTCGCTGTCGGGATATTTCGGCCATCGAACAGTTCCACCGCTGTCCCGGTGAGTTCCAGGAAGATGTTCTGGCCAATGATCGGGTAGTCACCCTTCAAAACGTTCTGGTTGTACGGGTCGAACCACCGGCCGAGTCGGTACGGGTAGTCGAACACGGTGGGGTGATCCAGGCCATACCGGTCCCACTCGGGGAACCCGATCCGCCAGCGGTCCTCGACTGTCTCGAATTCGTTGTTAAACCCGGACCGTGGCATCACCCCGCTTGGGCCAGCAAACCCCAGAGTCGGGGCGTAGGCCGACCGAACAGGGGTGGCGGAGTCGTTATTCGATTGGCTATCCGCCGGAGCTGGTGAGCGCGGTTCCAGAAGTCGGTTGAGCGGATCGCGGGTTGTGTCCCGCAACGCTGGCCCCTTCATCGCCGGGGGTGTCGGTTTGGTGGTAGCCGCAGGGTCTGTTGGATTCGCGGGAGTGGTTGGAGCCACGGGGCTTATGGGAGCCACGGGGTCTGTGGGAGCCACGGGAGTGGTCGAGTCCGCCGGGAGGGACGCGACCGGGACGACGCCAGCCAACGCGACGGGTGGGGTCTGCGAGCGCCCGAGAGCCGGGAGCAGCAGGAGCCACGCGGACGCGGCATACCAGACTGGGCGACGCATAGCCATCACACCCCTCCGCCCCGTTTCGGGTCGTGACGTCCCCGGCCGAATCCGGCCGCAAGTGGTTCGTAATGCATTGACAAGGATCAACACCAAGATCGGCTCGTACAGGTCCGGAATTGAGGGAAATACCAATTATTCCGATTAGGTGATTTCGAGAGGTTGGGAAAACTCTTGCACAGCCCTCCATCGGACTGAATCGGCGTGCTTGAGCGCATTCTTGGAGATGTCCGAAACTACGGGTCCGAGTCTGCCGATAGAAACGACTGTTCCGGCGCCATGCCGGCACCTCTTTGCCCCCCACAAGGGAGGACTGCCGATGACCGCGCGCCTTCAGGCCCAGACAGGTCGAGGTGTTCGCCGCACCCCCCAACTTGTGTGTGAGGAGTTGGAAGCGCGGGAGACACCAGCGGTGACAGCCACACTCGTGGTCTCCACGGGTGTGTTGACGGTCACTGCCGATGCCTCCGGTGACCGTGTCCGGATCTATGAGGACGGGACGAATATCGCCGTCCTTGGCAATACGGTCGTGGTCGGGGAGTTCCCTTCTGCCTCGGTGACCTCGATCACGGTGAATGCCACGGGCGGAAACAACTCGGTCATCGTTGACAATGCGGTTCTCCAGCCGACGACCCTCACTGCGACAAGTGGGACCAATAAGCTGGTCGCCGGTGGTGGACCGGCGATGCTCACCGGCGGGTCCGGGACCAACGAACTAATTGGTGGGCTGGATTCGAACGCCTTCAACGGCGGTGGTGTGAATAATACTCTCTTGCGGGTCCAGCCGTCGGATATCGTCTTCCCGAACGCGGGTAATCAGGAGTTGGTGGAGTCACCGATCGCCCCGNNCCGCCCCCCCCCCCCCTCCTGCGCTTTTGACCACGAGCGACGTTTCGGCCCTCCTCTCCCGCGCTGCAGCCGCATCTGCCGCCAATAACGCGATCATCGTGGTGGTGGACCGCACTGGCCAGATCCTCGGGGTCCGGGTCGAGAGCGGGGTTTCCACGGCAATCACGAGCAACCCCACGAATCTGGTGTTCGCCATCGACGGGGCCTATGCCGAGGCTCTGACCGGGGCATACTTCGCCAATAACCAGGCCCCGCTCACGTCCCGGACCGTCCAGTTCATTAGCCAGTCGACAATCACCCAGCAGGAGGTCGATTCGAACCCCGATATCGCCAACCAGAACTCCACTCTCTACGGGCCGGGAGCAGTCGCTCCGGTCGAGATTGGGGGTCACTTCCCCCCCGGGATCGCGCTGACACCCACAGTTGACCTGGCCCAGATCGAGTTCACTAACCGAGACCAATCCGAGATTAATGGGGTTCCGCTCAGCAGTCGCTTCAACATCAACTTGAGTTACGTCCCCGCGGGCAATGAACTCTACGCGCCGGATTCCTACGGGCTTGTCTCGGGTCTTCTTCCGACGGCACAGAGCCGCGGGATTGGGACTCTGCCGGGTGGAGTCCCGATCTACAAGGATGGCAATCTCGTTGGTGGGATCGGAGTGTTCTTCCCGGGGACGACCGGATATGCGACCGAGGAGAATTCCTCTCTCAGCTCGACTTACGACCCGAGCAAGCCGGACCTGTCGTTGGAGGCGGAGTGGATGGCCTTCGCGGCCGTGGGGGGAAATGCAGCGGGTGGGGGAGCATTGACGGCTCTCCCGGCTCCGATCGGGACTCTCGGTGGGGTTCCCCTTCCGGCTGGGATTGCTGGCCTCCCTTCCGGGCGGATCGATCTGGTTGGGATCACCCTCCCGGTCATCGGACCGGGTAATCCGCAGAACGGACTGGCAGCGATCCTCGCCGAAGGTCAGGCCGTCGGTCAGGGCAACCCGAACGATGGCATCAACGAACCGGTCGACACCACGGGGGACACCCTCCTCAACGGGAGGTCGGTACCATCGGGTTGGCTGGTTCTCCCGCACAGCGGGGTGGGGATCACGCAGCAGCAAGTCGAGCAGATTATCACCCAGGGGATCACCCAGGCGGACCTGACCCGCGCGGCGATTCGGCTTCCGGCAGGCGTCCGGGCGCAGTTCGTCTTCGCGGTCACCGACCAGGACGGGAATGTGGTCGGGCTGTACCGCCAGCCGGACGCGACCGTGTTCTCGATCGATGTGGCCGTCGCCAAGGCCCGAAACGTGGAATATTACGATAACCCCACACAGATCCAACCGGAAGATGTACTCCCTGGCATCCCGGCTGGAACCTCGTTCACCGCTCGCACGTTCCGGTATCTCCAGCTTCCGCTTTTCCCAGAGGGGATCGACGGAAGCCCGCCAGGCCCGTGGTCGGTCCTCAACGACGGGGGGGCGAACCCTTTGACCGGACTGATGGTTGGCAATCCACTCCCGCCGTCGGCTTTCCAGAGCGTGGAAGGGTACGCTGCGTTCCACCCGGTCGCCAACTTCCACGATCCGAACAACCCGCTGAACCAGAACGGGATCGTTTTCTTCCCAGGGAGTTCGGCAATCTACGATGTCGCGCCCGACGGAACGTCGAGCGTGGTCGGAGGGCTTGGGGTCAGCGGCGACGGTGTCGATGAGGACGACGTGACGACTCAGGCCGCCGCGACGAACTTCGGTCCACCATCGACCGTCTTGCGAGCCGATCAGGTTTCGATTCGAGGGGTCAACTTGCCATATGCGAAGTTCGACCGCAACCCGGAGGGGTGATCGAGCCGATAAAAGAGGCAATATCGCGGCTTGCCCAGATTCCGGGCCGCGCACGTGTCGGGAGGTTTCCCCATGCGGTTTGCCCTCTGGTCGATTCCCATTTTATGCTGTATGGCTGCCCCGGCCTGGGGCCAGGACGGGGAGCGGTTTGTCGAGAATACGCCGCTGCCGCTCCAGCCGCGTCCGCACACCCTTGAGCGGGCCGGGCAGCCGGACACGGTGGGCCGGTGGGCTGTCCCGGCGGTTAGTAGCCACTTCTTGGCTGGGTATGTGGGTGGCGGATCACTCCGAGGGAACAACCCCTTCGTCCGCGGCCCGGCAGCAACGAGCGGAGCCGTTGGTGTCGGGACGTTCGGTTCGGACTTCGTTGGGTTCCGGCTCCGCCCGGGGCGGATCTTCCTGGGCGCGTCCGAGGATCCATCGGGCGCGTCGCGAGATCAGCGTTACCGGGCCGAAAGTTTCCTCCACATGCCCGACGTGCTCAACATCCGCCCGGTCCGGAAAGCGATCCTGGCCAAGAAAGAAGCGATGGAAGAGCGGAACGGTGGACATGGAGAGCACAAAGAGTCTGGCGATCACAAGGAGGCCGGGGAGCAGAAGGGGACTGGAGAGCATTGATCCCAATCGGGTGAAGCAAGGCTGGTCGGGTTGCCCAACCTGTGCTGCCAAAGGCTGTCCTGTGTGTCCCATCATGACCCCGGAGGGGTCACAGCAATGAGGCGGTGGTTGAGCGCAGCTCTACCACCGGCGGCAGGTGCGGTGACCATGACGTAAAGACAATGGCCACCATGACCCCGGAGGGGTCACAGCAATGAGCCGGTGGTTGAGCGCAGCTCTACCACCGGTGGCGGGAACAGAGTCCCTCCCGAATCCTCGCCTCTACAATGTTTGTATGTCGAGCGCCATCCACTGCCGAAATCTGGTCAAGACGTACCCCGGAACACCCCCGGTCGAGGCTATCCGCGGCCTTGATCTGGAGGTGGAGAGTGGGGCGTGCTTCGGTCTGCTTGGCCCAAACGGTGCTGGGAAAACAACCACTCTCGAAATTTTGGAAGGGCTGCTCGATCCGACAGCCGGGGAAGTCGAGATTCTCGGGATGCGTTGGGGTCGGCAGGACGCTGCGATCCGCGCGCGCATCGGCATCTCGCTTCAGGAAACCCGACTTGCTGATAAACTCACCGTTCGCGAAACGGTGACTCTCTTCCGCTCGTTCTACCCCCGCGGGCTGACCCCGGATGAGGCTATCGACCGGGTTTCACTCGGTGAGAAGTCGCAGTTCTACGTGGAGAAATTGTCTGGTGGCCAGAAGCAGCGTCTGGCCGTGGCCACTGCCCTCGTCGGCGACCCGGACCTGCTGTTTTTGGACGAGCCGACCACCGGTCTTGACCCGCAGGCCCGACGACAACTCTGGGACGTGATCCGAGGGCTGCGTGATCGTGGTCGGACAGTCGTTCTCACCACCCACTACATGGACGAGGCCGAGCGACTGTGCGACCGGGTCGCGGTGGTCGACCTGGGAAAAGTGATTGCGATCGGCACCCCCCGCGAATTGATTGCCCGTCTCGGCGGTGAGCACATCGTCGAGTTCACTGTGGCCGGGGATCTCCCGGAAGGGATACGGGCCGCATTCGCGAGGCTCCCATCTGTTGAATCGGTGAGAGCGGAGGTCGGGGGTTTCGCGCTGGCCGTGTCCGAGCCACACATCGCGATTCCGGCTCTGCTGGATCTCCTCCGCCAGGCAGCACTCCCTCTCGCCGGATTGACCACCCGTACCACCACTCTCGAAGATGTGTTCGTGAGCCTGACGGGGCGCCATCTTAAAGAAGATTAAAGTTTAATGTTTCAATTTTAAGGAGACTTCTCGCTCAACGCGACAATGTCTCCCCTGGTTCCCAAGCTCCGCGTGGGAACCGTTCTTCTCCCGCTCCGCGGGTGTGGGGCAACACGTCGGGGACAACTTCTGCCGAATTGCGATCATGCGTCCGTTCCGTTCAGGCCACGACGCGGAGCGTCGAAAACGGCATTCCCACGTGCATGGCGCAGGGCGTGGGAACGAGAGAAGAGTTGAATTTCCCTCGTTCCCACGCCCTGCGTGGTGGATGCCGCAGCCAAGGTACGATGAGGCCACACTCCATCCGCCTCTCCCAGACTCTCTGGAATCTTGCACTATCCGTTTAGACCGGTCCCCTCCGCATCCGATGAGGATCATCGAGTCGCCAAAAACCCCGCCGTTTCCCCTGCTGGTGGCTACTCACAGGTCCACTCGTATTCCCGCGTCGAACGGAGTCGACCGATGAGCCGCCGAGCGGTCATCCAGATTATCGTCTACCTCACCGTCCGGGTGGTTGTGTTCGTGGTCCAGACCGTGTCGCCCCGGGTCGCCTACACATTGGCCGACGCCGCCGGGGACGCGCTTTCCTGGGTCATGCGCAGACGCAGCAAGACAGCCGTTGAGAACATCCGGCAGGCATTTCCGGAACTGAGCGATGACACGGCCGCCGCAGCCGCGCTGGTTGGGGTCATGTACCGGCACCTCGCTCGGGCAGCAGTCGAGATTCTCCTCGCCAGTCGGAAACTTCGCCGGAGTACCTGGCAGCGATACATGTCGATTGACCAGGACGTCAAGACGATCCTACTCCAGGCGTTCGACTCCCAACGGCCGGTTATGATCGTCACCGCACACCTCGGGAACTGGGAACTGGCCGGGCTTGCGTTCGGGTTGCTCGGCTACCGCACGCACGCCATCGCCCGACCCCTCGATAACCCCTACCTCGACCGGTTTGTTCATCGACTGCGGTCCGCCACCGGGCAGAACATCATTGCGAAGCATGGAGATTTCGATCGGCTCGCGGCGGTCCTCGCAGCGGGGGGGAACGTTGCAACCCTGGCAGACCAGGACGCAGGACCACAGGGGGTGTTCGTCGATTTCTTCGGCCGCCCGGCCTCGACCCACAAGGCGGTCGCCCTGCTCGCTCTGAAGCACGACATCGTGCTCTTCGTTGGGGCGGTGCCGCGGGTTTGCCGGAACGGCCACCCTCCCAGCCACGGCCGGCCGGCTGACGGGCTCGAGCCGATGTGCTACTCCTTCGAACTGGGCGACGTGATCGACCCGCGGGGGTACGCCGGGCTGCCACGGGCTGCCGCTGTCCGGGCGATCACCGCCCGGTACACCGTAGCCCTGGAACGGCTCATACGCTGCTACCCTGAGCAGTACTTCTGGTTGCACCGACGCTGGAAAACGCGCCCACCCGCCTACGCCCCCCGGCGGGCTGCACGCGCAGCGTGAATGGCCCGGCCGGTGGGATCGAGCGGGTCGGGCGTGTTACTCCAGCCCAAGAGCGTCGAGAATCAGGCCCCAGAAGGCTGTCATCAGTAGGGAACGACATCAGCCGACCGCAAGAAGAATGAATACCCACCTCTGCTTGTCGCCAAACTCGGGCCACCACGGAGGCCGGCCCCTACAAATCGTGTATAGAGACCGCCCTCCGTGGTGGCCCGCACCCCAGACGATGTTGGGGAGCTCTTCATATGGCGAACATCTCATCTGTACTATAAATTTCTTAAACTTTAAACCTTACACTATATTAAAACTTGGAAAAAATGAATCCTTTATGGCAGTTAACACTGGCACGGTTTCGAGGATTCTATCGGGAGCCGGCGGCGGTGTTTTGGGTGTACGGTTTCCCACTCGGCCTTGCGGTCATACTCGGGCTGGCGTTTCAGAACCGCCCCGTCGAACATGTGCGTGTCGATATTCGTACCGACGGTCCAGGTGGCTCATCCGCCGCTGAAAGGGTGCGCAAGGAGATGTCAGCCGATTCCCGGATTGACATCACTCTTGGGGATGAGGCTACGACTCACAATCGCCTCAGGACCAGCAAGACCGATCTGGTGATCACGCCTGCGACCGACCCGGGCGTGGCTGACGAATACTTGCTCGATCCGACCCGGCCGGAAGCCGCGCTCACCCGCAGTGTCGTCGAAAATGCACGACTGCGCCGACAGTTGCCGAACGCACTGACACCCGTGGAGCGAATCATCGACGAACCGGGGGGACGGTACATCGATTTCCTGATTCCCGGGTTGATCGGCACCGGCTTGATGGGTGGGGGACTGTGGGGCGTAGGATTTGTGACCGTCGACATGCGAGTGCGGAAGTTGCTCAAGCGATTCCTGGCGACCCCGATGCGACGGTCCGACTTCCTGCTGAGCCTCATGTTCAGCCGGCTTGCTTTCACGCTCGTGGATGTCGCCCTCCTGCTCACCTTCGCGTATCTCGTCTTCGATATCCGTCTGCGGGGCAACCCGCTCGCGTTTATCGCAGTCGTGGTGATGGGTGGGGCGTGCTTTTCCGGTGTCGGACTCCTGGTCGCATGCCGGGCGAAGACGATCGAGACAGTATCCGGTTTGATGAACGCAGTGATGCTGCCGATGTACCTCGTCTCGGGCGTTTTCTTCTCCTCCGACCGGTTCCCGTCCGAGGTTCAGCCAGTGATCCAGGCTCTGCCTCTGACGGCTCTGAACAACGGTCTTCGTGCGGTCATGAACGATGGGGCTGGATGGGACGCGCTGGCGTATCCTGCTCTGGTGTTGGGAATCTGGGGCACGCTGTGTTTCTCCCTGGCGCTGCGACTGTTCCGGTGGCGGTAAGGTCAATCAGAAGGGCCGAGCCGGACACACAATCGCATGAAATTCACACACAATGATCTAACAACGAAATAATTCTGCCTGTTTTCACAAACCTGAAGCACCAGCGAAGGAGAGTATTCGCTTCGCTGGCGCTCCAGGCTTGTATCCAGACCCCAACTCTTATTCCGTTGCGGTTCGGCCGCGCTGTATAGCAACCCCTTGATTTCTTGGCACGCTGCGCGAATTTTCTTCGGCCTCACTGGCGTTGCGGGCATTTCGGCTACCTGAGGTGAGGGGTGGTCACCGCCAAGTCGTCTGTAGGCCATTCTCATAATTCTGATCAAGATTTTATCTGCGTTCGAAGATCTGCGTCATCAGCGGGCCATTGCTTTGGTTCTGATCAGGTTCAGTTGCGGCTCTGCCGCCCTGTCCCCTCTACGGGCCATTCTGACTCGCTCACTCCCCATCTTCCTCGTCCCCCTCGGCTGGGGACTCGGCCGACGGGGGAACTGGTCCGAACACGCCCGGAGTCGGGTGCTCTTTGGATTGCCCGAGGACGTCCCCACAAACCTGATACTTGAAGTTACCGATCTGTAACTCGTCTCCCGGCACCAGTTTCCCTTCGACGACCCGCTCGCCATTAATCCGCACGCCATTTGTGCTTCCAATGTCACGTATAACGAGATAGTCATTAACCTGAGCGATACAGCAATGGCGGCGAGAGACCTTCTTGGAATTCAACTGCACGTCGCACTCCTCGTGTCGGCCGAAAAGCAGGATCGGCTTGTCGATCAGGATGCTGGGGCCGTCGGTCAGGGAGAGCAGATGGGCAGGCATGGGGGTTCTGGGGGAGGGGAGATTGTGGGTTGGTGGTGGGTCACCGGCCGGTTGGCCGCGGGGCTGGTGCCTGAGCGGGGCCGAGTTTCAGGCGGAACGCCCGGAAATCCGCCCGGCCCCGGATCGGGTCAAGGTCAGTGTCAGCGTCGACATGATTGGGGCCGGTCGGGCCACGGTAGAACGGCCCATCGAGCAAGTCCTTAAGGAGTTGCACAGCGCGTGCGGCCCTGGCCGCCCGATCGGCTGGGGGTCCGTAACGGCTGCCCAGGGACAATGCACAGGCGACGTTGTATCGGACCACGCTCCCGGCCGGGTCGAGACCGACGGTGCCAAGCAGGTCGCTGGCGCGTTGATCGAGGTCGGGGATGTTTTCGGTCAGGGCTTGATAGGCGAGGGCGGCCGACCGTTGGGACGCTGCCAGTTGCTTCGCGATCGTCATGTTCGGGGACGTTTTCAGGATCGCCTCCTCGGTGGCCAGCAACTCGGTCCGCCGCCGCCCGGCCTCCTCGTCCCGTTGCAACCGGACCAGCAGTTGGACCTCCTGGTTCAGAATCATCAGCTTGTAGAGTTGATACTGGAAGGCTTTCGGGTAGACGGCGAGGAGACGGTCGAAGGTCTCGGCGGCCTCCCGAAAAAGCGGGGCCGCCCGGTCGGGCTTTGGACTGGCCGCGAGCTGGGCTGCCTTGTGCATCTTGAGAATCCCGGCGGTCAGGTCGAACAGATCCTGGTAATGAGCCCGTGCGGCGGGGTCGGGTGGGGTCTCGGCGATGATCGTTGACGCTCGTTTCACCTTTGCGTTTCCGGCTGAGACTTTCGCATCGCGATAATCGAATGTGGCGGCCGCAGCGTAGGTGTACGCAGCCAGCGCTCGACTGGCGAACGGGGTGACCGGCCGGGCTAGCAATTCATCTGCGTGACTGACCGCCTCCCGGAAGAATCCCGCAGCGAGCGGGACATCGGATTGCATCGTGAAGAATCCGTGCCCGATCAGGCAGGACACGAGTATCCGGCGGGTCTCGTCGTCGTCGGGGCGAGCAGCCGCAGCCTGCCGCGCAACGATGGTCGCGTCGCGGTATCCGGCCAGGGCATCGGCCACCCGGCCGGTGCTGGCCGCTTCGTGGGCGACGTACAGCCGGGCCTCGGCGAGGTCGGTCGTGTCCGCCGGATCGTCTGGGAACTCGGCCACCAACTGCTCGCACAGACTCCTGGCCCGACCCAGGTAGTCGGCAGCCTTCGGGTACTCGGCCAGGAGCAAGTACACCATCCCGATCCGCCGGTACGCCCGGGCGGTCTCCCGCCGGATCACCGGGTCTTTCGCCTCCCCGAACCCCTCGTAGAAGGCGACCACGTCTTCGAGCACCGCTCGTCGCTCGGCCGCCAGTGCGGGATTTCTGGCCCATTGACCTGTCCCGACTCGGGTCACCATCTTCTCGACCACCTCGACCGCCTTCAATAGCCGGGCGTGTGCGCGGGTCCGCTGCTGATCCGCTTCGGCCCGCATCGCGTGAGCCTCGGTCTCAGCCGTCCGGGCCGTATCTCGCTCCTTTGCGAGTTCCCGGTTCTTCCAGGCCACGACCCCGGCCGTGGAGAGCACCCCCAGCAGGATGGCGGCGGCGGCCGCAACCGCTGTCGGCCGCCGCTTCGCCGCTTTCCAGGCCCGCTCCCACCACGGCACCGGGCGAGCCAGGATCGGAACCCCATCCAAAAAGCGTTCCAAGTCGTCGGTCAGGGCGGTGGCGGTCGAATACCGCCGGGCCGGATCTTTCTGGAGTCCTTTGAGGCAGATCGTTTCCAGGTCGCGGGGCACACCCGGGACGAGCGCGCGCGGGGGCAAGGGGTCGTCCTTGAGAACCTGGGCGATGGTCTCCAGGGCAGTCGCGGCCCGGAACGGCGGTCGGCCGGTGAGACACTCGTAGAGGATCGCAGCGAGCCCGTACACGTCCGTCGGCGGTCCGATCCCGTCACCATCGCCTCGGGCCTGTTCGGGGGCCATGTAGCTTGGGGAGCCGAGAACCGCCCCGGTCGCCGTCAGCCCGCTGGCAGATTCGGTTCGTCGAGCGAGGCCGAAATCGGTCACTTTTGGTGTCCCATCCGCAGTCAGCAGAACGTTCCCCGGCTTGAGGTCGCGGTGGACGATTCCCTGGTCGTGGGCAACCTGGACGCCCCGGGCGACGGCACAGACCATTGCGGCTGCGTCGGCCGGAGGGAGGAGGGTGCCCGCGAGCTTCCCGGCGAGGCTTCCGCCGGAGCAGTATTCGAGGGCGAAGTACGGCCGCCCGTCGTGGGTGCCGAGTTCGTACACCTGGGCCACGTTCGGGTGCTGGACCGCGGCTGCCGCCTCGGCCTCGGCCAGGAACCGGGTCAGGTCCGTATTCGATGCGTGTCCACCTGCCAGGATCGTCTTCAGGGCGACCACTCGATTTAGCTTCAATTGCCGGGCGAGGTAGACCACCCCCATCCCGCCCCGGCCGAGTTCGCGAACGATCTCGAACCCGGGGTACGTCGGGGGGGTCCCCAAACCACCCAGTTCTCTTACGGGTGGGCTGGTGTGGGTGGGGTAGGCTGACAGGACCGGGTCAACTGCGACCGTGCGGGTTCCTCCGGGATTGTCCTCCGGGACCAATCCAGCCGTCATATCGGGGGAGGGTTCAGTCATGGTCGGCTCCGGGCGTCTATCGGATTCATGATCGCATACCGACACCCGCAGGTGAAGGGCGGGGTCGAATGTCCCGGCCCGGTTTGCTACAACACCCGACGTCCGGCTGCCATCTCCAGGATCAGGCAAGAATGAGCGACCTTGCGTTCCAGCAGTGCATCAACCCCCGGTGCCGGGCCACAGTTGACCTCGCAGACACGTCCTTCCGCTGCCCGGCCTGCGGTGGACTTCTGGATGTAGCCTACGACTGGGACCGGCTTCCGGTTCCAACCTCGCTACGACACTTCGAAGGGAAATGGGCAACCCGGACCGACCCTCTCGACTTTTCCGGCGTGTGGCGGTTCCGCGAGCTGTTCCCGTTCGCTCCCGATGAGCGGGTCATGACCATCGGTGAAGGCCAGACCCTGTGCCAGCGGGCCGATGGGGTGGCCGCATACGTCGGGATGCGGCCCGGCTGCCTCTACCTTCAGTATGAGGGGATGAACCCGTCGGGCAGCTTCAAAGACAACGGGATGACCGCAGCCTTCACCCACGCCCGGACCGTCGGTGCCCGGCGGGCCGCGTGCGCGAGCACCGGAAACACCAGCGCCAGCCTGGCGATCTACTGCGCGGCCACGAGCCTGATGCGAGCGGTGATCTTTATCGGTTCGGGAAAGATTTCGTATGGGAAGCTGTCCCAGGCGCTCGATTACGGAGCCCTCACGGTGCAGATCGCGGGCGACTTCGACGATGCCCTGCGACGGGTTCAGGAGATCAGCCGTCAACTTGGCATCTATCTGGTCAACAGCGTCAATCCTTTCCGGCTGGAGGGTCAGAAGACGATCATGTTCCGGATTCTGGAGGCTCTCCGGTGGGAGATCCCGGACTGGATCGTCGTGCCGGGCGGGAATCTTGGCAACGTGTCGAGTTTCGGGAAGGCGTTTGCCGAACTGCGGGATCTGGGACTAATTGATCGAAACCCGCGACTCGCTGTCGTGAATGCGTCCGGAGCGGACACCTTCTACCAACTCTACGAAAGGCATGGGTTGCGGTGGAATGGCGGGGACTTCGACCGGGCCAAGTTGGATGCGTACATGAAAGCAATGGATGTCGGGGATCTCCGGGCCGACACCCTGGCCAGTGCGATCGAGATCAACCGCCCGGTCAACTTGCCCAAGGCCCTGAGAGCGCTCGACCAGTGCGGGGGAGTGGTGCGAGAAGTCAGCGACACCGAGATCCTGGACGCCAAGGCTCGGGTCGGGGCAGGTGGACTGGGGTGCGAGCCGGCCAGCGCAGCGAGCGTGGCCGGGCTCCTGAAACTGGTCAAGGAGGGGATTATCGCACCTTCCGACCGGGTCGTGTGCGTCCTGACGGGCCACCTTCTGAAAGATCCGGACGCAACCGTCGCTTACCACAGTTCCGACCCGAAGACATTCGACGAAAAGCTCGGCAAGCGGGGAGTCAAGCGAGTCGCCTTCGCCAACCGGGCGGTCCAGGTTCCGAATGACCTGAACGAGATCATCAAGGCGATTGAGTTGTATGCCTGATCGGGCGTCTGTGACCCCAGAATCGGAATGTCCCTCTGACCGCGAGGGGTATACTGAGAGGTGAGGAGGCTCACTCATGGCTGTCCACCACATTGATGTGAACGATTTGGCCGCGCGGGTTGCCGAAGTCGTCTCCTGGCTTCGCTGCGGAGACTGCGTTTACGTCACCCGATGCGAGATGGTGATATTCCAGGCTTCTCTGGCCCCGGCCGGGGCCGGGACCATGCCCACGACCACAACTTCGGGCGACACTGCCCCGAAAAAGCGCATCCTCGGGCTCCACCCCGGTTCGATGACTATCGGACCCGATTTCAATGATCCGCTGCCTGAAGGGTTCTGGTCGGGCGGCGCCCAATGAACCTCTTGTTCGACACCTGTTCATTTATCTGGTTCGTTTCAGACACGACCCAACTCTCACCCCGTGCCGCCCAACTGCTCCTGGACCCTGCCAGTGTGCTGTGGCTGAGTACTGTGAGCGTGTGGGAAATCGTGGTGAAAAACCAAATCGGCAAACTGCCCGTGACCGGGGATATTGAACAGATTGTGAAAGAGCAGGTCTTGAACAACGGGGTTCGGTTGCTCCCAGTGGAACTGCGGCACGTGCTGACTGGGCGGACACTCCCGACCCAGCGGGCCAGCCACGCCGATCCGTTCGATCGATTGCTAATTTGTCAAACTATCGCAGATCAGTGTACCCTTGTAACTCCTGATCCAGCGTTTCGTAAATACAGCATTACCGTTGAATGGTAGCCAGTCATGAAAACACACATTGCAATCAACGGAGCCTGCGGGCGGATGGGTCAACGGCTGGTTGCCCTTGCCAAGGACGACCCTGAACTCCAGGTGGTTGCCGCGGTCGACTCGGCACTGAACCCACTCGTCGGGCGGGATGCCGGTGAAGTCGCCGGGGTTGGAGCCAACGGGGTTCTGATCTCGGCCGAGCTTCCGCTCAACCCGCGGCCCGACTGCGTGATCGATTTCTCCGCTCCGGCCGGGACGATGGTGATCTTGCCGACGTGTGTCGGTCGGAAAATCCCCCTTGTCATCGCGACGACCGGGCACACCGACGCTCAGAAGGCGGAGATCGAGGAGGCCGCCCACGACACTGCGATCCTGTTCGCTCCGAATATGAGCCTGGTCGTGAACGTGCTGTTCAAGCTCGTGCGGTTGACGGCCGAGACGCTGAAGGGGAAGGGGTTCGACACCGAGATCGTGGAGCGGCACCACCGCTTCAAGAAGGATTCGCCGAGCGGCACCGCTGTCCACTTCGCGGAGATCATCCGGGAGGCAATGGGAGGGGGGCGGTTCGTCCACGGGCGGGAAGGGCTCGTTGGTGAGCGGCAACCCGATGAGATCGGGGTCCACGCGGTTCGCGGCGGGGATAACGTCGGCGAGCACACAATTATCTTCACTACACTTGGCGAGACGCTGGAGTTGGTCCACAAGGGGCACAACCGCGACAGTTACGCCCGCGGAGCCTTGCTCGCAGCGAAATTCCTCGCGACGAAAACGGCCGGCCAGTACGATATGGCGGATGTGCTGGGGTTGTAGTCCTGTCGCAAGCGGACACGCGGAGATGGTTACTGCTCTTAAGGCAGGCGTCGGGAGAAAATCGACCAGTGGGATCGGGTGCCACGGGCAGCTGGTCCGCCGGATTGGGTGACAGCGGCTTGTCCGCCCGTG
>PLDW01000264.1 GCA_003136315.1 Gemmataceae bacterium
ATTACTTGCCGCGTCCAGTATAGTTCGGGAAGGCACGTCGCCCGTGCTCGCGCTAGTCAGCTTTGGCCCGGATTAAGGCTGGGCTAATGTTGGGCGGGTTTGGGTCTTCCGAGCTGCCCGGAAATCGACTGTGTACAAACAGAATCGCCCCGGCTCCAACCGGGGCGACGGGCGACCTTCGTAAATAGGATCACTGTCGTTTGGGTGGCCAGTCGATCTCATCACCGTCTCCGCAGTTTGGATTCCCGTCGTCGGGGTACTCCGAGAGAGCCTTCCGCATGAGGTAGTCTTCGGAGATTGTCACAGGTGGTTGAACCGGCCACGGCCCGAACGGTCGGAAGCGGTCGACCCGGAAGTTCGGTTTGTCGACCCGGACAAACATATCCGGCCCAACGCTCTCGGTGAGCCGAACGTTGGACCCGATCACAGTACCACGGCCGACAACGGTGTCGCCGCCCAGGATGCTCGCGCTGGCATAGACGATGACGTTATCTTCAAGCGTTGGATGACGCTTCACCAGAGGCCCGCGGAGCAGGTCGCCGTGTTCATCTTTTGGGAAAGTTAGCGCTCCCAACGTGACGCCTTGGTACAGGCGGACGTTGCTGCCGATCTGTACAGTCTCCCCGATCACGACGCCCGTACCGTGGTCGATGCAGAATCTTGGACCAATCGTCGCTCCGGGATGGATGTCGATCTGCCACTTTGAGTGTGCGGACTCGGTCATCATGCGGGGGATGCAGGGTACGCCCAGTTTTTCGAGGTGGTGTGCCGCCCGGTAGATAGTGATCGCTTGAATACCTGGGGTGATCCAAACATCTCGGGGGTCCGTCAGGGCGGGGTCAGCTTCGAACATTGCCTCGGTGTCCTGCTTGGCCATCGTTTTCAGCTCGGGCAAGCTGACGAGGAAGCCCTGCACGACATTCTCTGCCCAGCGTCGGGAGTCGTCGGGTTGGCTCGGATCGCGTCGGGATCGTCTGGCTTGCACGATGGCCTCGGTCAGATTCTCTTCGATCAGAGACCACCGACGGAGCAACCGCGCCCTAGCGTGCTTGGTGGCCTGCGGCGGGCCGAGAATCGCGAGAAGATGGTCGGCGATCTCGGCCACGGTTTTTTTATTCCGGGGCGAAGCCGCCCAATCGGGAGCAACGGCGGGGGAGATGCGTGGCGTACACGCGTCCAGAAGCTGGTCCATGATAGACTGAATGTTGGAACGATCCATCATCTACCCTCATTGAGGTTGGTGGGTTCCGCAGGATATGTCGGGAACCCAGTCGGGTTCAGGAGCCACACCAGTATAGTACGCACAAAGTACTAAAGAAAGCAAGGTGACATCTTCAGGGGGTGGTGACCTCCGCAGATTGCACGACCGAGACCACTTTCGAGAGAAAGACACCTCCGCCGACAAAAGCCGAGATAGCCGGGTTTGAGTGGGCCGATCAAGGACAACCTCGGACAATTCTTCTGACAGAACACCCACTGTCCGGATGACGGGAAGCGGGATCATGGAAATTAACCTTGCCTACCTTCGGTTCGCTCCTGTCTGTAACTTCTTTTCAAGCAAGGACTTGCAGCTGCATCATCAATCATAGATGCGACCACTATCAAATTTGCAAGTCTTGTGGTTGCAATTGGTTGTGTCCATGTCGCTTTTGTTACAACCGAACCGAGGGTGCCTACATGCCCATTTCGTGAGTCCTTGGGCGGTTTTCTAGGTAATGTTCGCGACGCAACCTCTTAATGGAACAGGAAGTATCGCGGCGAAGCGACTTACGAAACGGAGATCTAGCAGGACAAACAGATAAGCCTCACCGGAAGCTCCAAGGCTCGACTAGTGGGTCACTTGGGTTGAAGATGGCCATTCCCGTGATGGTTCGTTATTACTGGCAACCCTTGGCAAACGAGCCGATTCTCGGAGTTACGAAAAGGCGATGAGCAACCCGAGTGACCCACTAGCGGTTGATCCGGGATTTCCGGTCGCAGACTGGCAGGCAGATGATACGGCTGACGACCTTAAACGAATGTACCTTGTAACATATGCGATTGAGGGAACCGCACCAGCCTCGGAAAGCGGATGTCCAGATCCAACGAGGTCACGCCGCGGTTTGCNNGCGCAAACCGCGGCGTGACCTCAGATCCAACTGGAGGTGACGCCCTTCCTTATAGTACGTTATAAGTACTATAAGGAGGGGCGTCACCTCAATGGATTTTTTGAGGTTTCTGAAGTGCTGTGGCGACAGAAAGTTGTCAGCGATTTCGTGATCTGTTCAGTGAGTTGCCCCCCCCTGGGGGGGCCGCATCCTGCAGTCCGACTCGGGTGAAAGGCAGAGGAGCATCCTTCGCTTTCGTCGTAAACCAGTCTGTAATCGCATCGAGTTGTTCCCCGTTACCGCAGGCGAAAATGCGGTAGCGGCCTCGTACATTGGGGTGGGAACAACCGCTCCCGATGTAGCAGGATTGCTCACCGCCATCTAATCGGACTCCCAAGCCAAGACGGAACAATCCATCCGTGACCGATTCCGCGAATTGTTCTTTCCGTTGAGCCAGGTCTCGGTTCTGCTGTGTAGGCTTCCCGTCAAGTTTCCTTTCAATCCTTGGTGAGTCATCCCTCAGATGCTCCCGAAACTTCGGCTCCAACTGCCGGGCCATCAGGGTGCGCATAACGTGGGTGATGCCGGTAAAGGCTTCGAGTTGCTTGGGGTATGGTGCGGTGGGGGGTACGCTACTCACGAGCGATTTCACCTCTGCCTCCCGTTGCTCTTCGGGGTCAGAGAGCCCGGCCACCACCTCGCGAATCTGGTTGACCGTGGCGTCGATACGTTGTTCTCGGTCGGAAATCTGATCTGTCATACGATTGACACTAACATTAATTAATACATCATTCAAGCAAAATCGACCGATGTCCTTCGTTTCTGCGCCCACAGCTAGCAGCAACCCCTGTACCATTGCTGTTACCCCGGCCGCGTCTCTGCACAAATCCTTGACGACAGCGCCCACCGCGACCCGGACCACTTCAGACGAGTCATTCTTCGCTGCACAGGCCAACGCGGCTACGATCTCGGGGCTTGGGTGTTGGCTGGAGAGAGTTTGGGCCGCCTTGATGCGCCGCTCGGGTGTCACATGCGTCAGGAGAGTTTGCACCAGAGTCACAGGGTCGACGACCAATGCGGATGATGCACCCGAGAGCAGCGATTCCTCGGCCGCAACTCGTTCCTCAAGGGCCGTAAAATGTTTCTCGGACGTGAAATCGGAACGAAAGCTACTTGAGCCCGAAGACGTGCTTTGCGGCTTGGGAATTCCGTTATGGTGAGTACTTGGCTCTGTCGGCGGTGCTGCTTTTGCCACATCCAACCCCCACTCGGTTCAGCGGATCGCCCGCCAGCTTGATGAAAAAAAATTGCACGACTAATCGCGGTTCGGTAATCTAAGATTCTATCCCAAATCTAGGAATCTTGCACAACCCGTACCGGTTCAGTTGATTTTTTGCGGAGGAGATTGGCGTGAAAACCGGCAACCGTATCGACCATGTCATTGAGCGATTACACGATCTCGCTAAAGAGCAATGCGGGCCATTCCTTGACAGTCTGCCGAATCACCGGGCAATGCAACTGAGGGAGCGAGCCGACCAAACCCTCCAAACCTCACTCCGTAAAACCCCGATGGTGGATGCGATATCGATCTCCATCTGGGTCGCGAACGCCGTGCGTATCAGCTTGGAAGATTTGTTGGACGGACTCATTGACTGTTCGCAGCCCGAGAGCGTCCCGGGAGAAGTTTCGAGCAATGACCAAGGGTTGGGGGGAACCCTCCGGGATTTACGAGCAGCGCACCGGGCGATTGGAGGTTGGGGGGAACCCGAGCGAACCGCTTGGCTCCTGTTCTATTACTTGGGGTGTTCACTTCCAGAATGCGTGGAATTGCTAGGCGACAAGGGCAGTTCCTCCCAGGATGTATCATCCGCTGTACGGATGGGGTTGGACCAAGCCAAGAAAGCCGCCCTGTTCGAAGGACGTCTCTTGCAGGAAGCAGAACTCCTTAGCTCCGGCGTGTGGAAAGCTATTCCTTCTGGTCCGATACCGTCGGATTTGATCGCTCTCGTCCGGGATGCGGTCAGAGTTCGGTTGTCATGGGCCAAGATGTTCCCCGCAGACCCAGACCGTCACATCCTCCAGACCTACTACCTCGCGTTCGGTGACTTGTACCGCAGCCCTCGAAAAGCCGCCTGCAACTTCATCCTAGACGAACGCAGTGCGACGACGGAAACACTTCAATTGAGAGATCTTCTAGGGTTGGACAATCTCGCGAAAGATGAGTTGGCGGCTTTAGTGAACGCAGGCCGGGCACGCCTGGCATTACGGCGAGAAGACGAGTATACGAAGGGGCAAGATCCCATCGCCGACAACTGGTTCGCGATGATGCGAGACGCTGAACTGACTGCTGGTGAAGTTGCAGCGATCGTGGGGGAACGAGTGGAAACGGTCGTTGATACGGTTAGACGCTACGAGCAGGCAATTTGGAAGTGGATCGACAACCATCCGGACGGATACCCTTCAGGATAAAACCATGGCGCCCCAGGAGTTCCATTTGCCCAGCGGCAATGCCTACATTTCCGAGCATCAGATACCCCTTCCTTCCCACCGCCGGCCGGGGGTAGAGGCGAGCGTATTTCGGGTACGGTTAGCAACACCCGAAACACGCGATATATCAGCCCACGCAAAATACGCCCTCAAGTTGCTCCAACTCCAGGCGAATCGGAACCCAGAAGCGTTTCTCGACCAGTGCGGCAATGAAGCAAGAGCCCCGCGTCTTGCTCGGGAGCCAGTGAACCCAGCGGGGCAGATCGCACGTCAGCATATCATCGAAATTGCCGATCACGGCGAATGCCAAGATCCTCGTGGTCGAGGACGGACAACCTACGCGATTGTAATGGCTTGGGTCGAGCATAGCCTGGAATCTGTTCGAGAAGCGGCTCCGGGAGGTAAATTGCCATTCGATGAGGCAACCGGTCTCATCGCCGCTCTCGCTGATGCAGTGCATGTCTGTCATATTCATCCTCTTCAGATCACACACGGAGACATAAGTCCCTCCAACATTCGGTTGCGAAAGGGTGTTCAGGGTGAGCTGGGAGCGTACCCAGTTGGGGATCAGTTCTACGTCCCGGTACTCGCCGACTTCGAGTGGGCAAGGTTACGAGCAGAGGTATCTACCGTCGGCCGTGCTACTGAAATGCTCGCTGGCACTCGTCCATATATGGCACCGGAGCAATTTGTCCCAGATGGCCGTCGCCTGACTGAGAAAATCGACATCTACGCACTCGGCGTGATCTTGTATGAACTCCTCACTGGGAAACTCCCAATCAAAGAGCCATACAACCAGAACACCCTCACGGAGCTGCCTTCCCTACTCTGTCGATCGGATCTGGATTCGGGGCCGGATACCGAACGATTGGTCGATTGGCTCAACCGAATTTGCTACCACTGCCTCCGGAAACGCTCGGAGGATCGTCTCAGTGCCGATCAACTCGCGACTGACTTGCGTCGGGTTATCGAAAGGCGGCCACCGGCTTTCGCAGGGGCGATCACTCCGGCGGCAAAACTCGTGGATCAGGAGGCGTTCAATCCCACCGCTAAGCAGACCCGAGAGGAGTTGGAGGAAAAAGCTCGCCAAGAGCGTGAGTTGCATGAAGCACAGAGCCGCGCGAGGAGACAACGCAACCGGCAGTTTCTCCGAATCGTAGCTGCCTTCGGTTTTGTCCTTATTGGCGGTATCGCGGCGCTCGCCTTGAGTAACGTTGACATCCGTCAGGCTCGTGACAACGCCACGACCGCACAACAAGAGGCCGAAACACAACGTGACGAAACAAAGAAACAGACAGTTCGGGCCGAAGAATTTCAGGCCGAAGCTGAACGATTGAACCTCAGGGCAAGTGAGGCGCTGTGTGAGGAGGGCGAAGCCGGCCGCGGAATCCTCTTGATGAGCCAGATCTTGGGGCGGTGTCCCCAATCGGCCACCTCCTTGCGGCAGTCCAACCGGATTGCCATCACAGCAGCAGCTACCAAGCTCCATACTTTGGAAACCGTGTTCGAGTGCCCTCGACAAACTACCATCGCCGCATTCAGTCCTGATGGAAAAACGATATTATTTGGTGGAGAACAAGAGACGAGATTGATCCATTTCGATAAGCCAATGGCATATGATACCGGCCGAATCGATTCGCTCTCCGAAGAAGTAGACCACACGATATCCAGTGGTGCCTTCAGCCCCGATGGCATGGCGTTCGTTACCTCGACGATGAGTTCCCGATTGAAAAAAGGCATCATTCGATTTAGGGAAACCGCCAGTGGAAAAGAGTTCGGCGACCGCATAGTCCACACAGGCACCATCAAGTCCGTAGTCTTTGATCCGGACGGCAAGAAGTTGTTAGTCGGGGCTAATGGCGGCGATGCCCTTAAGTACTATGGCATGGAGAGTCGGAAACCCGTTCCGCCTAGTTTTAACTACGCGAAAGAGGGAATCAAGAACGTGTATGCGGCCGTGTTCAGCCCCGATGGTATGCTTGTGGCTACAGCGGCCCAAGAAAATCAAGCACGACTCTGGGATGCCAAGACAGGCGAACCGGTTGGGCCGGTGATAGACCATCCAGGTGCCGTCTTCACGGTATCCTTCAGTTCCAATGGGACAAGGCTCGTGACTGGCTGTCGGGATGGGGGTGCTCGGGTCTGGGAGTGGGAAGTCGAATCGGAAAATCAAATGAGTGAATGGTATGGCAAACCAAAGAAATTCAAGCTTGTTGGTCAGCCTTTGATGCACAGCCAACCCGTGCGAACTGCGGTCTTCAGCCGTGATGGCCGCTACATCCTAACCTGCTGTGAAAAAGGTGGGGGCTCGCGACTGTGGGAAATCGAAACTGGTCAACCTGTGGGGCAAGTCTTGTCACATAACGGGGAGATTCGCCACGCCGTCTTCAGCCCTGATAGGGCTCAAACCTACATCTTAACGGCCGGGTTTGAGGAGACTGCCCGCTTGTGGCGGAGGACGGATGAGCAATCGAACGCAAAAAGTATGCCCCACCCCGCGGCGGTCGCCGCTCTTGCGTTTAACTTTGATGGCACAAAATTGCTCACTGGATGCGAAGATTCTCTCAAAAAGAGGGGGGAGGCACGGCTTTGGGACCCAACAGACGCCAAGCCGCTCGGCAATCCAATGCACCAAGATGGTCAGGTCATGGCTCTCGCATTTAGCCCGGATGGGAGATATGCCCTGACAGGCGGTAACAATGGTGAGGCGCGTCTCTGGGCCACTGCAACCTCTTCCCGCGTAGGAGATGCCTGGGAATACGGCAAGCAACCCGTCGCAGCTGTTGGATTCAGTCTGGACGGCGAGTATGCCGCGATCGGTGGTCGTAACAGTGAGGTGCAATTGAGACGCGTTCCGGATGGAAGAATTGTTTCGAGTCACCGGCTCAGCGAGGAAAATGGATGGTGGGTTTGGAGTTTGGCATTCTCGCCCAATCGCGAATTTCTATTGGCGGGTGGGGGGAGATTTAGTCAAATCTTACAACTTCGTGACCTCCATCCCGTCGGCACCGCCATGAACCATAGTGCCGAAGTTCGCACAACCATACTCAGCCCAAATGGTGAAGTAATACTGACATGCTCTTACGATTCCACGGCAAGTTTATGGTCTGCGAGCGATGGGCGGTTGTTATCTACCTTACGGGGCCATCTCGGCAATGTTCTTACTGGCGCATTCCGGCCAGATAGTATGATCGTGGCGACGGCATCTGAGGATCGAACTGTTCGGCTGTGGAACGTCCAAAATGGGCAACTGTTCTTGGAGCATCCGCTGCTGCACGACGGTGGAGTATTGTCTGTAGCCTTCAGCCCCGATGGCAAGAGTCTCGTAACGGGGTGTGAAGACGGTGCCGCTCGGCTGTGGAGCGTGGACGATAGTTATACCCCGAATGCCATCCTGAAACACCGAGGTCGCGTGAACCAAGTCGCGTTCAGCCCGAATGGAAAAATGGTCGCGACTGGAAGTAACGATGGCACTGCCCGACTTTGGACGCTCCCCACTCCGATTAGCGGTGAACCACTGCACGTCAAGCTCTGGGCTGAGGTTTTGACCGGAATGCGTGCGAATGATGACGGCACTGTCCAAGTTCTGCGCGGCGGAGAGTGGCAGGAACGCAAACACGAGCTTGCTTCACGTTGGGGTGGTCCGCTCAAGTCCGAGTGAGGTGGATCGACGCAGCAAAGGACGCTGCCGCTGGGATCGAACTGACCCCTGGCCAGTTCCAGATGATTCTCGACGGCATCGACCTGTCACGGGTCCGCCGCTTCAAACGGTTTTCTGCCGCTTGAAGCAGATTTTTTTGGTTTTCTGGCGCTACCTGGCGAACTTGGCGGTGTTGAATCGGGCATGGACGCCACCGCCCTAGCGACGCTGTGTTGCCCGACCGGTGGTTACTGGGTCGAACTCGGGACGCACCGGTCACATCCGTGGCAGCCGGGTAGCAGCCGAAGAACAACTCGACTGGTGGGTCTGCCTGCTGATCCACTGGGGTCAGTGGTCGGACACCCTTTGCACACCCACCTGGGGTCGGACGTGCTTCGCGGGGCAGTTTCGAGATGAATTTCCGCAAGTTATAATTGAGAAACGCTTTACGTCTTGAAGAGATTGATGGCATTTCCCCAGTCATATCAGAAAACTGTTGAATTTCGACGATTTTCTGG
>PLDW01000089.1 GCA_003136315.1 Gemmataceae bacterium
ATGCTGGCCCAAACGACCCCGGCCGGGGTCGCAGCGATTAGCCGGTGGTCGAGCGTAGCTCTACCACCGGAGGCGGTGACGGTGACAATGACGTGAACATGCTGGCCCAAACGACCCCGGCAGGGGTCGGAATCACAGGGCGACTCGCTCGAATCGTTTATCAATCGTCCTCTTCATCCTCCTCATTTTCGACTCGCGAATCCGCAACCGTGATCAGCGCTTTCGGGTCAGCGTTCGGGTCGTTCTCCACTGTAATCGGTTGGGTATACTCTTTCCCATCCACGCTCAATACCACCCGGTAGGTTCCGGCTGGAATGAGGACACCGCCGAATCCGCCGAACCCGCCGCCGCCACCGCCACCCCGGCCGCCGCCCCCACCGCCCCCGCCTTCGGGGTTGGAGCGGGTCAGATCCCACGTCTGGCGGTGGAAGCCCACCTCTTTCGAGGCGTTCCGGAACTCCCGAACAGGCTTCCCGGTGACGTCGACGATTCGCAGCGACAACTCCTTTGCAGGCTTTGTCAGGGCGTAGTCGATACCCGCCTTGCGGTCCGGGTTGGTTCCGTAGAACTTCCGGATATTGATCGAATACGGTGACTCCCCGCCCGCCTGAAGCTTCCAGCGAACCGCCGGGGCCGGAGTGAAGAGGGTGGCGGGATCTTTGAGAGGGTCGACAGCCGACGCTGATTCCCCCCGCGGACTCATTTGCCGCAGGCTCGCGACGTCCAGCACCCACAGACTGCGGCCGTGAGTCGCGATCACAATTTCGCTGGCAGTGGTCGGCTGGGCGACCTCGTGAACCGCGACGGTCGGTAGGTTGTTATTCAACTTCGCCCACCCCTTCCCACGGTTCACCGATGCCCAGATCCCGAATTCGGTCCCGGCGTACAGCAGATCCGGGTTGGTGATGTCTTCCCGGAGCATCCGGGCCGACCCGAATGTTGGCAGGTTGGCCGCGATCGGTAGCCAGGTCTGGCCGTAATCCTCGGTCACGAAGAGATACGGTTTGTCGTCGTCCGATCGGTGCCCATCCAGGGCCACGTAGCACCGCCCCTCCTTGGCCTTGCTCGGCTCGATCGTGGCAACCCACCGCGGGCCGGGGAGACCAGCGGCCTTGAGCTTCTCAAACACGTTTTCCCACTTCTGCCCGCCGTCCTTGCTCACCCACACATACCCATCATCACTTCCCGCCCAGAGCACATCCGGGGTTCGCGGGCTTTCGGCGATCGCGGTGAGCGATCCCTTGGTGGTGCGGGTGAGGACCGGCGACACCGCCTTGAGATTGTCACCCTTGTTCACCGACCGGAACACATACTGAGCCCCGCAATAGAAGATGCTCGGATTGTGAGCCGAGAGGATAAACGGTGTGTTCCAGTTGAACCGGAGCTCCTCCCCCTGTGAGACCGGCCGTGGACGGATGCCCCCCCGCTCCCCTGTACGGTAGTTGCGCCGGCTCATCATCCCGTTCTGGCTTTCGGAGTAGATCAGGTCCGGATCATTCGGATCGACCCGACAGACAAAGCCGTCCCCACCGTTCACGTAGACCCAGTCATCATTCACCGGCCCGGACCCGCGGAGGACATGCGATGGTCCGCCCCAACTGCCGTTGTCCTGGAGTCCACCGTACACCTTGTAGGGTTTCCGGTTGTCAACCGCAACGTGGTAGAACTGACCGAGGGCGAGGATGTTCAGGTGGTCCCAGGACGTGCCGCGGTCGTACGTCACATAGAAGCCGCCATCGCAGCCGATGAGCATGTGTCGGCCGTCTTTCGGGTCGATCCACAGGGCGTGGTGGTCGGGGTGGACTCCCCGGGACGGGGCAGCCTCGAACCTCTTCCCCCCGTTGGTGCTTTTCCAGAGGGAAGTGTCGCCGGTCGAGTAAAGGAGGTTGTCGTCGCTCGGATCGACCCGGATCTGGCTGAAGTAGAACGGTCGGGCGTTGAGACTGTTCACACGGGTCCAGGTTTCGCCGCTGTCCTTGCTGACGTACACGCCGCCGGTCTGGAACCCTTCCTTCCCCTGCTGGTCCTGGATGTTGGCTCGCTGGCCCCCAGTTTGGCCGCTCAGCAGGAACGGACGGGTAGTGTTCGCCCGCTGGCCGCGGCCACCGCCTCCGCCACCCGGACCCGCCCGTCCGGCGACCAAAATCACATCGACCTGCCGCTCCTGGGCCTCGCGCACAATCGTCAGTTTCACCTTGTCCCCGGCCTTCATCGCGGAGAGCGCGGTCCGGAATTCGCTCACGTCGGTCACCTTCTTGCCGTTCAGGCCAGTGATCACGTCACCGGTTTGAAGCCCCGCCTGGGCGGCCGGACCCTCGTCCTGAACATTGCCGATTCCAACGCCCTCTTCAGCCGGGACAAGTTGGGCACCGATCGTCGGCGGGGGGCCGGCCGGAGTCTTGGGGGCGGGTTCTTCGCGTGGTGCGAGTTTCACCTCAAGGACTTGCTCCTTGCCGCCCCGTTTGATCGTGATTTTGAGCACATCACCGGGCTTCTTGGTGGCCAGTATGCTGCGGAACGCATCGTAAGTCTCGGTTTTCTGGCCGTCGACCGCAGCCACCACATCACCCTCCTTGAAGCCGGCCTTGCCGGCGGGGCCATCCTCCGGGACGAGAGTCACTTTCAACCCCACACCTTTCTCATCTTCCGTCGAGAGCCCCAGATAAACCGCCAGAACCGGTGCACCCATTCCGACCCGCTCGGTATCGACGATCGCAAACACCAGTCCCTTCGTTTTGGCGGAATAGTCGAGACCGATCCGCCCGGTCTTGACTGTGGGCAGTCCGGTCTTGAGCTTCTCGTCGGTCAGCTTCTTCCAACTCTTTCCGCCGTCGGTTGTCTTGAACAGCCCACCGCCAGGGCCATACGACACCTCCGGACCGTATTGATCTGTAGTCGGCCACGTGTCGGACGGGCCGAAAAGCCCATCGAACTCGTCACGCTTGCGCTCCCACAGCCCAACCAGGAGCGTTTCCGGATCGAACGGATCCATCCGGAAATCAATCACTCCGGTTTTGTTGTCGACGTAAAGCACCCGCGTCCAGGTTTTGCCGCCGTCGGTGGTCTTGTAGAGCCCTCGCTCCTCGCTCGGACCATAGAGTCGACCGAGCGCTCCGACGTAGACGATGTTCGGATCTTTCGGATGGATCACAATCTTGCCGATCTGGTACGACTGCTTGAGCCCCATATTGGTCCAGGTTTTCCCGGCGTCAGTGCTCTTGTACACCCCATCGCCATACGACACGGAATTGCGGGGGTTATTCTCGCCGGTCCCGACCCACACAATCTCGGGGTTCGAGGGAGCAACCGCCACGTCGCCGATCGACACAGTCGCCTCGTGGTCGAACGTGTGAGTGAAGGTTGTGCCGTTGTTGACCGTCTTGAGCAGCCCACCCGTTGCGGTGGCAACGTAGTAGTTCGCTGTGTCCGAGGGGTTAACGGCAAGGGCAATGATTCGACCCCCCATGCTGGCCGGACCAATCGACCGCCAGTTCATTTTTTTCACGAACGATTCTGGGATCACCCCCTCGGGTTGGGCAGGAGGCTGAGGCGACGAAGCCGGTGACTTCTTCAGGTCTTCGAGTTTCTTCTGGAGCTGGCCGATTTGCCGCTCAATGTCGGCAATCTGCTGAACCTTCTCCTGGTCGGCCGAGGCGAATTCGATCGCCGGGGGAATGGCCGGCGGGTCGGCCGACCGGGCGGGGCCAGTTGGGAAGGTAACGACGATGGCAGCGAGGATGCCGAGGAGGGGCCACGGGGCCAGTCGGGTGGTGCGGTTCACGATGGTGATCTCAGTGGGCCAACGGACTCGACCGGCCGCGTGATCGGGAGGGGCTGACAGCGCGACCAGTACGGAACCTTTAACTTGCTCAGATTGCTGATTTTAGCCGTGTTGGCGGGGAATGCCAGTTCCTGTTGATGAGAGTCGGGTGAGAAGGGATTCCGTCAGGGCAGACTGGGCTGGTCGCGGTGAGACGATGGGAGGGCGCGGCACCCCGGTTTCGCGGGTTTGCAGCGATCGAAATGAAGGCGCGGGGTTGCAGGAGTGGAGAGGACATGGCCCGCAGATGACGCAGATCTACGAACGCAGANNTTCTGATCAAGATTTTATCTGCGTTCGCAGATCTGCGTCATCTGCGGGCCATTCTGAATCGCTCTACACGTCCAGATCCTCGGCGATGGCCTGGTCGGCTTTCTCCATGATGAATTTGTAGCGGTGCGTGGCGTCCTTCCCCAGTAATTCCTGGAATGCCTCGTGCGCTTCCCGAGGGTTGTCGATCTCGACTTTCAGCAAGGTCCGTGAGCGGGGGTCGAGGGTGGTTTGTGCCAACACCCGAAAGGGCATCTCACCGAGTCCCTTGAACCGCGTGATGTCGGGCTTCGCGTTGGCTTTCAGACCGGCCAAAATCTCCTCCTTGTGCTCGTCGTCCTTGGCCCAGAAGGTCTCCTTGCCGACATCGATCCGGTAAAGCGGCGGCTGGGCGATAAACACATGCCCCTTGCGGATCAACTCGGGAGCGTGACGGAGGAAGAAGTCGAGCATCAGCGTGGTGATGTGGTGTCCGTCCGCGTCTGCATCCATGAGCAGGATGATCTTCCCGTACCGCAAGCCCTCGTAGTGGAACTTGTCACCGGCCCCGGCTCCGATGGCGGTCACGAGGTCGGCGATCTCCTGATTCGCGAGAACCTTTGAGGTCGGCAGGTCTTCCCCATTGAGGATCTTCCCCCGCAACGGCAGAACCGCCTGGGTGTTGTTGTTCCGCCCCTGCTTGGTCGATCCGCCAGCCGAGTCGCCCTCGACGATGAATAGCTCGGTATCATCTCGGTCGGTGGATTTGCAGTCAGCCAGCTTCCCGGGCAGGCTCAGCCGACGGCTCCCGGGCGTCTTTCGCTTGACATCAATCACCGCTGCCCGACTCGCCTCCCGGGCCTTGGCTGCGAGCTGAATGCGGCCGATAATCGCGTCTGCGGCGGTCTTGTTGTTGTGAAGCCACGCCTCCAGGGCTGGTCGGATGAAGTTGTCGACTGTTCCTTCCATCTCCGGGTTATTCAATCGTTGTTTGGTCTGCCCCTCAAATTGAGGCTCCCGGACAAACACCGACAGCACCGCGACCACTCCTTCCCGGATGTCGTCCGAGGTGATTTTCAACCCCTTGATCTTGATATCGTGGGTTTCGATGTAGCCGTTGACGGCCTTGCGGAGAGCGCTTTTCAGTCCGTTCTCGTGCGTCCCCCCGTTCGGGGTTCGGATGCCGTTCACGTACGACCGATAGGTCTCCTCGGTCGATTCGGTCCACTGAAGGGCGATCTCGATTTTGCTACCGTTCTCGCGGGAGGCCGAGAAGGCCGCATCGGTCACCGCTGGCTTCTGCGCGTCGTTGACGAGTTTGGCCAGAAATGCCGGCAGCCCGCCGGGGTTGGCAAGTTCATACTTCTGCCCAGCGGGCTCGTCGATGAAGGTGATCGAGAGCCCGCTGTGGATAAACGACATATCCTCCAGCCGGGCCTTGATGGTCGCAGCGTCGAATCGGGTGGTCTTGAAGATCGAGTCGTCGGGCTCGAAGTAAATGCCGGTACCATGTCCGCGGAAGGGGCCAACGGTTTCGAGCTTCGCCTGCGGCACCCCCTTGGCGTAAACCTGGCGATACTCGTATCCGTCGCGCTTGATGGTGGCAATCAGCTTCCGGGAGAGCGCATTCACGACCGACGCCCCAACCCCGTGGAGCCCACCGGAGTGGAGGTAGCCGCTGTCGGTGTCCCCGAATTTCCCGCCCGCGTGCAGCACCGTGAGCACCAGTTCGAGCCCGGTCTTTTTGTGTTTGGGGTGCATCTCGACGGGGATACCGCGGCCATTATCAGTGATCGTGACGGCGTCCCCGGACTTGTGCAGGGTGACGGTGATGTGGTCGGCGTGTCCGTTGATATACTCGTCGACGGCATTGTCGAGGATCTCCCACACGAGGTGGTGCAAACCCTTCCCATCGACTCCACCAATATACATGGCGGGCCGCTTCCGGACGGGTTCGAGCCCCTCCAGCACCTGGATGTCTTCGGTCCGGTAATCGCGATTCCTGCCAGCGGTCAGAGTACTCATCGGCTCGGCCCTACGTGCTGTTGTCGTGCGGTCGGGGGCAGTTACTGGAAGTACTTCTTGGAGAGGATCTCGCCAGTCTCAGCGTGGATGAGGTAGTGCGGGCCGCCGCCGGTGTGGAACCGCCCGATACCCCGGTAGTGGTATTCCACGACCCACCCCTCCGGTTCTAATCGCACCTCAACTCGGTGCCGGGTAAGTGGGTCTCGGTACGCCCCGACGGCGTCCGCGTGGGCGATCGCCAGGGCCTGGTCGCAACGGATGGCTGGGGGTGTCGTAGCTGTCGACATCACTCATCTCCTCAATCGGTCGGATACCCAGGTGGTCCCGACAGCCCATCCCGTCGGCAATCCGGTCCGGTCACGAACGTCCCGACGTGGGAGATCACGAACCAGGGCACACCAGATTCGGCCGCCAGACGTCGATCCGTCGGGCTCGGCTCCGCAGTCCAAACCCGGTCCGGGGGATGCGGGTGGGTATGGTAAGTGGCGACCAGGAACGAACCGCCGACCTCAGTGGGGAACGAGAGATCGATTGCATCGGTCTCTCCAGGGGGTGCCCTTCGGACACTGATCTCCCCTGTATCTAGGTTCGCGTAAACGAATCCCCCTTCCTCGTGCCGAAGGGCATCGTCGTCCACGAAGGAATCCGCCCACGCAGCAGCGAACGCGGCCTGTACCACCGGGTGGGCCTCCAGTTCCGTCGCGGTGGGTGCTGGTGGGTTCATACGGGACTCTCACTCAAACAGTGACCCCGATCCGTTCGACGGCTTTTCCGCATCCTTGGCCTTCGGGGCTTTCCCGTCCACCTCGTCCCAGGTCACCAGCTCGATCGGTGGGGGAACCACTCGCGTGAACTTCGTCCGCACTCCGGGCTTGTCCCCCTTCCCACCGCGCTTCTGCGACTTGATCGCACCTGGACCAAAATCCTGGGTCTTGCCGCTATCCGTTTCGACCAGGAGTTTGTCGAAGCGGCCACCCACGAGAATCCCGCCGAGGCATTCGTCGTCATCCTCCAGTTTGATCCCGAGCACACCCTTGCCCGGACCGGAGAGGATACTCACCTCCTCCAGCGGGAAGTGGATCAGGTGGCCCCGACGAGACGCCAGCATCACGCCGGTCTCGTCCCGGGCGAGCTTGACCATCACCACCTTATCGCCGGTCTCCAGTTTCACGAACCGGCGGCCACCCTTGGTGGACTCGCTTCGGAACGCGGTCAGCGGAATCCGCAGGACATACCCGCTCCGCATGGCCACCACCACGAACGGGCCACCCGGAAGATCGTTGGCGGCTGGCAAATCCGCCGGGGTGAACCGCGGATCGGTGGTCACCGCCCCGATCACCTTCACCTGATCGGCGAGTTTGAAGAACTTCGTGATCGGTTCGCCGTAACCGGTCGTGGCCGGGACTTCGTTGATCCGCATGGTGTAGACGGTTCCATCGTCAGCGAAGAAGGCAACATGGTCGAGGGTGCTCCCGGGGATCACTCCAACCACCTCGTCGCCTTCCTGGACCCGGGTGGTCTCGATCGATGTCAGCCGACCGATGCGCTTGATGTACCCGTTGCGAGTGAGCACCACATTCGTGTTCTCCCGGACGATGTACGCCTCCTCGTCGAACTCCAGGACATCCTCATCCGACGCCATCCGGGTCTTGCGTCGCTCCGGGAACAGGGTGATTAACTTCTCCATCTCGTCCTTGATCACCCCCCAGAGCCTCTTTTCCGAGGCGAGAAGGCTCTCGATCCGGTCGGCCTCTTTCTTCTTCTCCTTCAACTCATCAAGGATCTTCTTGATCTCCATCTGGGCGATCTTGTAAAGCTGCGAATCCAGCACGGCGGTGGTCTGCTCGTCGTCGAGCCCGAAGGTCGCCTTCAATTTCTCCGCCGCGTCCGCTTTCCCGTTGCTCTCACGAATGATCTTGATGGCCCGATCGAGGGCATTGAAGATAATCGCGAACCCTTCCAAAAGGTGAATCCGCTTTCGTAATTGTCGGAGTTGGTACTCGAACCGGCGGCGAACCGTGGCGAGGCGGAAATCGAGGAAGTGGCGGAGGATGTCCTTGAGCCCTAACCCATCTTGAGGGGTCATCGTCTTCCCGTCCGGACGGGGGACGAGAGCGGTCATGTTATACGAGAAGCTTCTTTGAAGGTCGGTGTGCTTGTAGAGGTAGGCCATCACCAGATTGGGATCAGTATTCGGCTTCAACTCCAGGGTAATCCGCATCCCCTCCTTGTCGTTTGTCTCGTTCGCGATTCCGAGCACCTGGGGTAACTTCCGGTCTTCAATGATCCCACCAATCGTCTTCTCCAACTCTCCTTTGTCCACCGAGTAGGGGATCGAGGTGATGACGATCTGTTTCTTCCCACGATCAAGGTCTTCCTCCTTCCACTCTCCCTGAACCTTGATGCTCCCAGTCCCCTCCTCGTAGATTCGCCGCAAGGTCGCGCGATCGGAGACGATCTTCCCGCCGAGTGGGAAATCCGGACCCTTCACCTTCTCCATCAGGGCAGCAACGGTTGCGTCCGGGTTGTCGATCAGAAGAACGCACGCCCGGAGGACTTCGGCCAAATTGTGGGGCGGGATATTGGTGGCCATCCCGACGGCAATACCGGCGGTGCCGTTGACAAGCAGATTCGGGTACTGGGCCGGAAGGACAACCGGTTCGCGCTTGGTTCCGGTGTAATTATCGCGGAGATCGACGGTTTCCTGATCGAGTTCACTCAGCAGATTCTCGGCCGCCTTGGAGAGCTTCGCCTCGGTGTAGCGGTGGGCAGCCGGTGGATCGCCATCGACCGACCCGAAGTTCCCCTCGCCGTGGACGAGCGGAACCCGCATGATCCAGTCCTGAGCGAGACGGACCATCGCCTCGTACAGGGCGACATCCCCGTGGGGGTGATAATCACCCATGACTTTGCCGACAATCTGGGCCGACTTGGCCGCTTTGCGGTCGAAAGTCAGGTTCAGGTCGTGGTACATCCCATAGAGGATGCGACGCTGGACCGGTTTGAGCCCATCCCGAATGTCCGGGAGTGCCCGTCCCGTGACGACGGACATCGCGTAGCGGATGAACCGGGTCCGGGCCTCCGTCGCGATCGACACCGTTTGCACTGTTTCCGCCATCGCTCGCCTCACGCGGTCAGGAAACCTGAGTCATCGCCCATTATGGGGGTTGCTTCAAGAGCGGATACGGTCACTACTGAACACCTGATCATGTGATTATAGCCCGCCGACCGCGAACCGTAAGGTCGGTTCCAGGTTTGGACCCAGCGCAGGGGGATGGCAGCAGAGGAGATTTCGCGATCATGAGGGCCGATGGGATGGATCCCAAAGCGCGAGCAACCCCCGTCGAGGGGGGTTGAATGAAGTGATCGCGAGCCATCACAATCTCACCAAATCCTTGGGTGTAACCGGTCGGGCTCGCCCCAAAGCCGAGGTGTTGAGTCCCGAAGGGACGTCAGACAGTAGNNCCCGACCGGTTACGCCCAAATCACTTTGGCGCTGGTCCCATCCCCGGGGGAGGTGGGGGATACGCTTTGAAGATCTTCTGGAGGTCGGCCTCATAGACAGCGCTGACGTCCTCGAACCCTTTGAGCTTCCAGAGAAACAGAAACGCCCTCCCGTGGGCATTATCCTTGGCCTGGACGAGGCCGCTGCGGACCTTCTCAACGATGGACGGGTCGACTCCCCCTTTGCGGAACACGATAACCGTTGGCGGAAACGGGTCGCTTTGACACAACACTTTGATCTGTTTGGCCTTACCTGGCTTGTTGTTCGCATAACCTAAAACGGTGGCGGCATCCAGAAGAGCGGCCGGGGTTTTGCCATCGGCCACGGCATCCAGGACGGAATCGGACCCCCACTCGGTGTGAGGGACCGGGCGGCAACAGCCCATTGGGAGCGTTTGCATCAAACGGTCGATGTACAGGATGGTGTGGGCCTTCGCGGCGACTGGAAGGGTCAAGCAGACACCGTTGAGGTCCGCAGGTTTCTCGGCCTTGGAATTGGCGTGTACCACAATGCAGGCCTGGACTTTTTTCGGGGGAATTGTCACAACCAAGGCGTGGAGTTCTGGATAGCGACCTCGCACCCAGGCCCATTCGAAACCGTGGAACACCCCGAAATGGACTTTCTTCTCCATCAACCGATCCGCCAGAGCGTCGCAGTCGCCAACCATCTCGACTTCGCTCTCAACCCCAGTCTGTTTTTGGAACAAATCGCGGAATGGTGTCGCGACGACCTGGACAAGGTCTGGCGGCACATCCCGAAACATTCCGCTGAGAACCCCGAGTTTGATCGTTGTTGGCGGAGCGTCCGCAGTCACCGGGGGTGCAACCCCAACGAAGGAGACGATGGCCGCGAGCAACAGAACTCTGCATACCCGAACCACGTCCCACCCCTCTCATCAAACACACCGGGCGTCTGAACCCGTTTCCAGGGAAAAGATCTCATCCCACTCTCAGCGGTTGGGAAAGGTCGGACGGACCCCACCCGCAGTCACCCGCTCCAGAGCTGCCAGCGCCAGGAGATACTGGAAGACCGATTCGACATAATCTGATTGGGCCTCCATCGCCTGAACATACCCCTGCACGATCATCTCACGAGGGTAGTCCTTGGGATCCTTGTCGACAGCTTCCCGGGTTTGATCCATAAGATCCTTGCCGACTTCAAATTTCCGCTTCCCCTCCTCGACATTCTTGCGGCATAACTCAAAGACCTGGAAAGTGTATTCGGCCTCAAAAATCAGGAGATTTCGGGTATCCTCGAATGCAAAATCGGCCCGCCGGCTAAAAGCCATCGCCCGTTCCACCCGAACGGCCCTGGAGCCGACAACCTGGGGCGGCATCTCGGGGGCAATCGGTTCTGGCCGGTAATCCTGTAAGGGATCACGATTTCCAGAAGGGAGGATCGAGGAATGGATGTCGGCCCCAGAGGCGAGGGTAGGTACTGCTCGGGTGAATGGTACCTTCCCCTGGGCAAAGACTTCGAGGCGGAAGGCATCTGCCCCGGCCGCAAGCAGCGCCAGCTCCGGCCGGTTGCACAATGCCTCTTTGACCACCTGTTCCTGGGTCAGGAGAATCTGCTGCTTCATCACTGGGAGTTCCTTGTCCATGACCCGAAAGGGGAACGACCCATCCTGCACAGCCATCAACATGCGTAGCCCAGCGTAAGCACGTTCTTCCCCAGACCTGGCCTTTTCCAGAAGGCCACGGGCTTTCGACAACCCAATTTTCATCAGATCCAGTTTTGCCTTGGTCATCCCGCGCTGGTCCGCTGCCTCCAGGAGTTTGCGGGCAACATCCACAAGAAGCTCGATTTGGGCGACGACATCTTCAGCGATCAGACTTTGCTGATGCGCATATACGACTGTATAATACAATCGAGTCACATCGTTTACGAGCTCGTTATGCTTCTTCTGGACGTAGGCCGCCGACGCTCTGACTCCCCGGTTCGCCTGTTCCTTGCGGATCGCGAGATCGCGGCTGAAGAGCGACCCCAGCCGTCCAACACTGTTGAGTCCCTGAAGCCCGACCCCGGTGGCTTGCTGACTCTCCTGAAGCGCCCGGAGACCTGGGTTGCGTTCCAGCGTGAGCGCAATACATTGACCCAGTGAGAGTTCGGGGAATTTCGATCTCCCCCCGTTATCGACACCTTTCGCTGGCTCGGTCTTTTCCCCGGGTTGCTTCACACCGACCGCACCCGGGATGACAACAGGAAGGCGAGGTCGGAGGAAGGACACGTTCGGCTCGGGAACGGTCGGCGAAACCGGAGCTGGATGCTGACTCCTGACCTGCTCTGGCAGAATCAAGAGCAAAACTCCAAGCACCACCACCGCACGCAAGAAGCGAACGTGTGTGTTGGTCGTGGCGTGATGCAGCATGGCCGATCCCCTGGCCGTTCTCGTCGCCCGCCCCGAGCACGAAATCCTTCCGTGCGGCGAACTAGCGACCGGTTTCCGTGAGAGTGTGGGTGAACGGCATCGAATGCGTTCGTGCAGGATTCATCGACCGCGATCCCCACCGTCTGGACGGTTGGAACCCGCAGAATGTTGAATCCCGATGGGGAATCGTGCCGAAAAATCCGGATGTGCCGGATGGAGCAGATCCCACACCGCACTCGGTCGTGCGTACACTTCAGATAAGCAGGTACACGGGGAAGCGAAAATGCACCAGGCGAGTCCCGGGGTGGAGCGGGCAGTCGCGGCAGCCCAGGCGTGGGCCGGGCGACTCGGCGCGTCTGCGATCCGGCTCGCCGACTACGTTCTGGGTTTGCTTGACGAAGAGGATGGGAAACCGGCTGTCCTGGTCGAACGGCTGGGACTCTCCATTCCCGAACTCCGGGTCAACCTCACCAAAGAGTCTTCGGTATCGACCGCTCCTGCCCCCCCACTCCCCGCCCTTTACGACGCCGCTCGCGCCTGGTCGGTCTCCCACCGGGCAGATCCGGCGTTTATGACGGATGCGTTCCTCGTGGCGGTCTTGCTGGCCGACACACACTTCCGGCAAACGGCCGTGCGGGTTGGGCTCGACCCGGATCGCCTGACTGCTCTCATAACAGCGGGTGAAACCCCCTTCGCCACCCCCGGCGACCCAGCCTGTGCATTCGTCCTCCCCGACACAACAGACGAGATGGGTGCCGCCCGGATTCTGGATGTGAACTTGAACCGGAGCCGCGAGGCCCTCCGCGCTCTGGAGGACTACTGCCGGTTCGTCCTCGACGACCGATTTCTCACCGAAGAGGTGAAGAACGCGCGGCACAACCTCGCAGTTGTCGCCAACTCCTTCCCCTCCGGACTGCTGCTGGCGGCACGAGAGACCGTCCACGACGTGGGAACAACTGTCTCCGCGTCTGGCGAGTACGACCGCATCTCCCCAGCCCAGGTTGCCGCGGTGAACCTGAAACGGTGTCAGGAAGCCCTCCGCAGTCTGGAGGAATACGGGAAACTATTCGGTCCGCAATTCGGCCGCGATCTGGAAGCCCTTCGATATCGCATATACACTCTCGAACGAGCGATCGTTCGAGGTTCGGACTCGCGGGAGAAACTGGCGGGCACCCGGTTGTACGTTTTACTCACCGGCTCCCAGTGTGCGGCCTCCCTGGACTGGGTGATCGAGCAGGCCGCCACGGGTGGGGCGGGTCTCTTTCAACTTCGTGAGAAGGAGCTTCCTGACCGCGAGTTGGTCGAGCGTGCCCGAAATGTGCGACGTTGGACCCTCAAAGCGGGTGCGTTGTTCATCGTGAATGATCGACCGGACATCGCCAAGTTGGTCGGGGCAGACGGTGTGCATCTCGGCCAGGACGACCTGCCGGTGAAGGACGCTCGGCGCATCCTGGGACCGGCCGCGCTGATCGGGGTGAGCACACACACCCTCGAACAGGTCCGGCAAGCGGTACTCGACGGGGCCGACTATATCGGGGTTGGGCCGACCTTCCCATCCCGGACAAAAGCCTTTGAGGTATTCCCCGGACTTGCATTCGTCCGGGAGGCGACGGCCGAAACGACACTCCCCACGTTCGCCCTCGGGGGTATCGGGCCGGAGAACATCGCCCAGGTGGTCGCTGCGGGGGGGCGACGCGTTGCCGTGAGTTCGGCCGTCGGTGGGTCCGATGACCCGGAACGGGTGGCCCGGGTTCTGCGGGCCGCGATGGACGATTGAGTGGTCGGGGTGAGGCCGGTCTTTTGCCCATCACCCTCCCCCAAGCCTCCACATCCCCTCAAGTCGCGTTCAACTGACGGATCAGGAAGGCCGAAGGAGAGGGTGAAGTGGTCAGCTTGGAGTAACTTGGGTAGCCTGGTAATATGGGCGAAATATATCTGACTGTGACCCCTGGGGTCGCTACTAGCGCCAATCGGGTGCTGACGCCGCAGGCGGAACGTGACCGTGGTTCTGGCCACGGACGGAGTCAGGGAATGGACGGGATTCGAGAACTACTTGCTGCCGCCAGGGACCACGGTCTCCTCGTCGGTCATTTCCGAGGGCTGTTGAATATTGCGATTGGCCGGAAGGTCGCCCGGACAGACGGGTCGGTGGTCTCGGCCGGACTGACCTGGCGGGAGGTGGCTGCCCTCTTGAAACAGCTCCGGTTCGACCGAGAACTGGTTCGGGAGATCGGTGCCGACCCGGAAGCGCTGGCCCCGCGCGATAGGGAACGGTTCTGGTATTCGGCCATCGCCCAGGCTCGGGTGGATTCAGCCGAGGCTGTCGCGGAGGCTGAGGAACTCGTGAGACCTCTCAAGGATCTCGGCTTCCTCGTGGGGGCTTCGCCGTCCGTTCTGGTGCCACCACCACCATCGAGGGGAACAAGCACGCCTCCGGCAACGTCGACAACCGGTCAGCAGCCGGAAGACAAACCCACCAAGAAGACGAAGAAGTAAGGCGTGCGACAGATGAAGAATGAACCCCCGTCAGGGACAGGCTGGTCGCCACGGAGGATGGCCCCCACGAATCCTCTGTAGGGGCCGCCCGACAAATCCCGAGGTAGAGGGGTCCGGCTACGCAGAAACACAAGGCTTCACCAGGCACCAACCAGTCCTGCTGCCCTATCGACTCTCACCACCGACTTCTTGTATCTGGCCCGCCCACGGGTACACTTTCTGGGAAGACCCACCCGCCCCGGTGCCGTTTCCTCCCACACGGCTGCCACCGGCGGCAAACCCAACGACCCGCCGGAGTAGCTGCCTCATGTCCCTGCGCGTCTTAAGTCTCGCACTGTTATCCCTACTCGCTGCCTCCGCCTCGGCGACTGACTGGCCGCAGTGGCGGGGTCCGAATCGCGATAGTATCTGCACGGAAACCGGGCTCCTCAAGAGTTGGCCGACAGACGGACCATCGCAAGTCTGGACAGCAAGCGACCTCGGGACCGGATACGGCACCCCATCCATCGCCAACGGCAAGATCTACGGCACTGGCACCCGGGATGGGAAGGATGGGGTGTGGGCGCTGAACGAGTTAGACGGGAAAGAACTCTGGTTTACTCCGTTCGACAATGCGGCGAAGACACTACCTCAGATCAACGGTGCGGGCAGTACCCCCACCTTCAGCGGCGGCCAGGTGTATGCCGTCAGTGGGGACGGGACAGTTGTCGCAATGAACGCGAGCACCGGCAAGGTTGTGTGGACGAAGAGCTTCAAGAAGGACTTCGGCACCCCTACGACACCAAGATGGGGGTTTAACCAATCGGTCCTGGTCGACGGCGACAAGGTCATCTGCGCTCCGAGTTCCGCCAAGGTGGCGGTGGCGGCTCTGAAAGCGTCCACTGGTCAGGTGATCTGGACGGCTGAGGCCGGCCCGATCGGTGATGGTGCGGGTTACTCGTCGCCGATCAAGGCTACCCTCGCCGGCATCGCGACATACCTCGTCGTGCTCGGCAAGGATTCGGGACTGGTCGGGGTCAATGCCGACACCGGCAAAGTGGTGTGGCAGTACAAGAACCCGATCGTGTTCACGGGAACTGCCCAGATTCCCACCCCGATCGTCAGCGGTGATAAGGTCTGGGTCTCGACGGCGTACGGCGGCGGATCGGCCCTGCTCGAGATCGTACCGGCTAGCAAGAACAAGGCCACTGTTAAGGAGTTGAAGACATACTCGAAAGAACCGCTCAACCACCACGGTGGGATGATCCTGCTGGATGGGTACATCTACTTCGGTCACGGGCAGAACAACGGCATCCCGACTTGCGTCAACTTCAAGACCGGCGAGAAGGTGTGGCAAGCGGACAGGAACCTCCCAGGCGGAAATGGGTCGGCCGCCTACCTGTACGCAGATGGATTGTTGTACATTCGGTATCAGAACGGCGTGTTGTTCCTCGTCTCCCCATCCCCGAAGGAAGACGAATTCAAGGTGATATCCTCGTTCAAGCTGCCAGCCCCGAACACAACGACAAACAAGGAGAGCTGGCCGCACCCGGTGATCGCCAACGGGAAACTCTACATCCGCGACCAGAACAAGCTGTATTGCTACAACGTCAAGGGTCCGGCGTAGGGATGAAAGATCAGAACCTAACCCCCTACCCCCTTCCCTAATACAGGAACCCGCAGAGGGTGTCGCATCCCAGGCGGAAAAGTAGGTCACTCGCTCCGCGAGTGACCGTTTCTGAAGCGCTGACGCACTCGACAACCGTGAGTGTGACTTGATCGGCATCGGTTTTCCAGAAACGGCGACTCGCGGAGCGAGTTGCCTACTTTCACCTAAACCGACCGCAAATGGAACAACCTTATCGGGTTCATGTATAAGAAGGAAGGGGGAGCCGGAGGGCACGGATTGAACCTAACCCCCCAACCCCCTTCCCTAAAAAGGAAGGGGGAGCCGGAACCATCCGGGGTCGAGATCATGGGGGTTGGGGTGAGAACGGACGTCTCGTTCCCCTCAAAGATTCTCTTCAGCTCCCCTCTCCTGTCTCGGAGTTGTCAATGAAGTACGGGATGAATCTCTTGCTGTGGTCCGGGAGCATCGGGCCGGACCACTACCCCCTCCTCGCCTCCCTCAAGGCGGCCGGGTTTGATGGGGTGGAGGTTCCTGTGTTCGGTGGAGAACCAGCCGACTACAAGCCACTGCGGGCCGAACTCGACAAAACCGGGCTCAAGTGTACCACCGTCACCATCCTGACTGCCGAAACCAATGCCGTCAGCCCGGACCCCGCGGTGCGGCAAAAGGCCGCCGAGTGGCTCCGGAAGGTGGTCGACATCAACCACGTTCTCGGGGCCGAGACGGTGGTCGGGCCGTATCACTCGGCCATCGGAGTGTTTAGCGGCTCTGGCCCGACAGCGGACGAGAAGAACCGAGCCGCGGACATCCTGCGGTCGACAGCCGAGTACGCTGCCACCGCGAAGTTGATGCTCGGGATCGAGTATCTCAACCGGTTCGAGTGTTACCTGCTGAACACGGCCGCGGGAGCGCAGGAGTTGGTGGGTCTGGTCGATCATCCGAACTTCCGGACGATGTATGACAGCTTCCACGCCCACATCGAGGAGAAAGATCCGGCAGCTGCGATCCGGACCGTTGCTCCGGTTCTGGCTCATGTCCACATCAGCGAAAACGACCGTGGCACCCCGGGGACCGGACAGGTGAACTGGGACGCGACGTTCGATACGCTCGCCGAGGTGGGGTACGATGGCTGGATGGTGATCGAGGCGTTTGGTCGGGCACTACCGGCCCTGGCCGCCGCCACCCGGGTCTGGCGGGATCTCTTCCCGAGCCCCGAGGACGTTTACACCAACGGACTTGCCTTCATGAAAGACCGGGTCGCTGCAGCGAAGGCTGGTCACTCCGGTGGCAAATCTGGTGGTTGGGGATGACTGTGACGGCCCTATCGGGATTCATGGGGTCAACGGTTCCGCATATTCCGCTCGCGCCAGCCCACGGTTCATTGACCGTGGGCTCGTTCATTTCCCGAATCGCCCCCCGGCCAACCGCCGATGCTTAGGATGAACAGAGGAAACCTAAGGCAGTTGGTGAGAGAAAATCGACCNNGGTCATTTCCTGGCGTCTGCCTGACCCCCCAACCCCCTTCCCTGGGAGGGGAGGGGGAGCCGGAGGCCGGTTTGACTCCCCTCACTCTCCGAGAGGGGCCTACTCCGATGCTCTTTAGGATGAGGTATCGAGCGCAATTGGTGTCGCCGGGTGGGGGGTGGCGGATGAGGCGGTTGTATTGGTTGGCGATTGGGTTGGCAGCGAGCCTGGTGGCTGGGGGATCGGCATCACCGCCGGCTTCCCCACCCCCACCACCTCGCCCTAACCCCTGGCCGAACAAACTCTTCCTTCCGGACATTGCCAACAACCGGACCCAGCCGGCCCCGCCAGTCGTTGTGTACAATTTTGGCGAGGTTCCACACGGGACGATCTGCACTCACACGTTCAAAATCACCAATATCTACGACATCCCGCTCCAGATCATGGAGGTGCGAACATCTTCAGCCTCTCTGGGATTCGTTGCGACCACCGGTATCCTCCAACCGAATGAGACAGGGGAATTGACCGTCACGATGAACACCTCGTGGTTCGTCGGATCGAGGTCCGAAACGTTCCACGTCAAGATCGGCCCGAGCCCGGTGGATCACGCGGTCATCCAGGTCCAGGCACGCAGCAACACTGATACCAAAATCAATCCCGGAGCGGTGCTCTTTGGGACGGTCGCTGAGGGGACGAAGACGAGCCGGGAGGTGAAGATCGAGTACCGGGGCCGATGGCGTGACTGGAAAATCGTCGAGGTACTTCCCGTTTCGGGTCCGTTTGACGTTCAGGTGAGTGAGACCAGCCGTGGCGGGCCGCTCTGGGGAGGGGCCGAGTATCGAGTCACGGTCCACCTGAAGCCCAACGCCCCGACCGGCCCGATCTCGGATTTGCTCACCCTCAAGACCAACGACCCGGCGAACCCGACGATGCAGCTTGCGGTGACAGGCATGGTGGTCGCCCCGCTGGAGATTTTTCCAGGGCGGGGGCGGGTCCGTCTCGACGGGGTGCCGATCGGCCAGTTCGATACCAAACGCATTTACGTTCGAGCGGCCAAGCCATTCAAGATCGAGGAAATCCGCGGGACCGACGACATTGTTTCTGTTGAGCCGCCGAAGGATGCTTCCCTTCCCTGCCAGGTTCTGATCATCAAGTTCAAGCCGACCCGACCCGGGGTGCTGACCCGCCAACTCCGTATCCGGACCGATCTCGACGGAGGCACCACAGCGGTCCTGACCGTGGAGGCCGAGGGGGTGAAGTGATCGGCAATCGCCTCGGGGCGACATCCCGTCGAGAACATCTTCCACTTCTCTGGAGCTGACCCAGAACAAATGTGATTGTCTATAATACGCGATGAGGAGTTGCCCGGTGTCATCGCCGACAAGCGAGCCTGGACCTCCACATTCTCAAGGGAGAGGGCAATGTGGTTCCGCGGACCCAAGCATACCGTCGGGTCGGTCGCCCGCACGTTGCTTGCGGGTCTTGAGGCCGGCACAATCGTTTCGGACTCGACGTCCCTCACCTCGGTCGCCTCCACGCAACCCGCCGATACGGTCGGGAATCTCTATCCCAGACCTGACGACGTGGTAGCAAGTGTGTCCGGGCTAACGGAGAGAAGTCGGTGTCAGAGGAGGGTGCTCGGCAGAGCACGGCTGCGGGTTTGGCGACCGTCTTACCGCCCGCGCAGCCGATCAATGGCGAAACAGATTAACCGGTTCCCACTCGGAAAGGTGACTTATTGGACCAGTGTCGTTTGCGATAAGAGGTCGCAATGAAGAAGATTGTGCGATGGATTGGGTTCGTTTTAATCGGTCTGGCACGCCTGTCGATCATGGCGGCTTGGTACTCAGCATGGTCTCAATACCGGCGCGAGGTTGAGCACTATCGTTTTGTGTGGGGGCCAGAGGCCAAGGCACCCGCTTTTAATCCATACTGCCTGGCGAACCCAGCTGAGATGTCGCTCAATACTGCAAGTCATTACATTCTGGCGTTAGCGACAGGAGTGCCAGGATTCTTGTGTGTTCTCTTGACACGGCCGTTAGGAGGCCGAAAAGGCAAAGGAATCGACCAGCAAGCTTGAGACGATTTTACAAGTAATTAGCATTACCATTGTTTATTTGATTACTGGACGCTGCGTTTTCCAGCCCCCTGCCAGGTTCTGCAAAATCGACATCTCGTGTAGGTTCTGCAAAATCGACATCTCTAGGTATTACGCAGTTGGGACAGTTGTTCAGTGGTTTTCGCCCTGGAATTCAGGCCGGCATCGGAAAGCTAAAGAGCCGGCCTGAATTCTAGTGGCGGTTGTCTCGCCAGCAAATTACCCAGGTTCTCACACTGCGTAACACCTAATCTCGTGATTTTTCCGTTCGCTTCCACATCCAGGGTGACTTGGCAGAGTTGGTGGGAAAAATTTTGGTTGTACCCCGCACGGTTCGTGTCCTTACCAGATGAAGGCCTAGGGGGGCTGGCAGAACCCAAGAGAGAGTACTCATGGCAGACAAGCTGATCATCGAGACTGAGGATTTGGGGGTACTTGAACTCGCATTCGAGACCTTGGAGGTCGACATCACTCACGACAACGGGCGGGAGGAGCATCGCACTTGTCGCATCTTCTCTCTGCCCCGGGTGAATGGGGTTGAGTTTGAAACATTCGCGACAACCGACCTGTTGGATCAATGGGCTGAGGACAACTCGTTCTGCCGGGAATTGCAGCTTCTGGTCTGGCTACACATGGTGTTGCCGAACAAAGATCGCAGGAAGGCGCGGACATTCGACCCGAAAACCTTTGAGCGGTCCGAATCGCTCCGGAGCCTGACAGCTGTTACCCGCACGAAAGACGCAACCTTACCGGAGCGACTCCTCGCCATTGCGGGCGGGGGCAAGGCGCACAACGTGGCCCTGTTCGACGGTGCCGCTTATGAGCGTCCCTTCATACAGGTGCCACTAATCGAGGGAGAGTACGAGCAATTCCGCCAACTCGCGCTCGACGAACTTGCTGAAATGCGGAATCAACTCAACTGTACTGTCAACGAAGCCGTTGACGCTATCATCCGGAAGGAGTCGAAACGTCGTGGCGAGAAGCGTCTGACTCAACAGCAATTAGCCGAGGCGGTGGCGGCGTTGGATAATACCGAATTCTGGAACAGCGCCGGAACTATCATTCGGAAAATAATGAGTAAAGTACTCGATGAAACAGTACAGCAAGAGGAACTACGCGCCGAGCGGTTCCGGGATCTGGTAGAGCAGATTGACGATATTCGGTCTCGTCTGGAGGAAGAAATCGAGCGTTGTGGAGTGTGTACCACCGTCTACGCCGAAGAAGGGACCGTGATGATGACTGCCGAGTTTGTCTCGCTCCTCGAAAGGGTTCTCCCTGTTGAGGCGGCGAACGAATTGCTCGGCGACATGCTTAGGCGGATAGAGGAAGACTATCAGCTTACACCACTCGGGGTGGTGGATCTAGACGAGTATTCGGACACCGCCATTGTTGCCGGTGCTGGCCTTGCAGAACCTGGGAAAACAGAGGTTCCTGAGTTCTCGGTATATGAGCAGTACCAACAGGCTCTCAGCCTAGCCATTGCGGGTAACAAGGTATTCGGGAAGTGGTGGACGCTCTGCCAGATGCGGGCACAGATCGTGAACCGCACGGAGTGCATGCGGCTCTTCCAGCGTGAGAGCGAGCTGGCATACTCAACCGCATATGGCCTGGCAGCCCGAGTAGTGTACCAACGTGTCCGGAAATACCTGTCGCGGGAAGAGCGGCGAGCATTTCAGTTGCTCTACCTGCCGACCCGGTGGCTGAATGGGCGGGTCGCGGCACTCGAAGGGCTGGCCTGGTCGTTCGCGCTTGAAATGGACGACGAGACCCAGGGTCTGCTCTACATGGTGCTCATCCGGAAGGCCGAGGACAGAGCTGCCCGGGACGAGCTTGGCCGGCGGTGGAATGCATTCCTGCGCTTTTACCCACACTGGCTCGACATGGTGCGGGACGACGAGCGAGAGGACCGACGGCGTCGCTCAGACCGGAATCCGACCGAGCCCTTTGCGGACAACACAACCCGCGACCCGAAGGTCGTGTCGCCGGACATCGCCCGCCAGTTCTCGGCCGTGACGAGCGAACGACTGTCGGAGTGGTGTGCGCGGTACTGCACCTCGGTCCAAGCGGCATATCTGGTCGCCTACTACCGCGATGGCCTCACCGAGTCGGCGATCGGTCGCGCGAACAACGTGACGCAGCAGGCTGTGAGCAAGGGGATTAAGGAGGGGCTCAAGCGGCTGCGGGCCGGGCTCCGCAAGGACCGGGTTGTCGAACTGGATGACGAGTAACGCTCCCGCCGACGAACCAAACCTAAGAAACAAAGGGGATCTACCATGAGTGAATCGTTGGCGGTTGTGTCTGTTGTCGGGTTGGTGGTGGGGACGGTTTCCATAACTGTCCTCGGCTTGGTCAGCCTTCTGTGGAATAAATCCCTGCGTCTGAGGGCAGGGCGGGAGGGACTGGATCTGTCCTTGAACCACCCTGATGAAAATCTTTCTGGTGATCAGATGTGATTCGCTCGATTCCATCGAGCGAGTGCTTGTCGTCCCACCAGTCATAGAGCTTCGTAGGCTGGGCGGATTCGCGGCTGGCAAGCTGCTGAACTTTCTCCAACGTCCCACCGTTGACGAGGTCGTTCCTGATGCTGTCGCCCGGACAGTGTGGCAGCCGAGAGACGATCGAGCACATTATGTCTGTGGCGAATCCGGTTTCTTCCCAACTGTCCGGAGCATCCGCTCAATCCGGCGGAGGCGGAGGACGACCCACACGAGGACGACCCCGAACACCACCAAGACTGCCCGCTCGGGTGTCAGTGTTGGCGTCGGCGGCAGGGCGGTTGAGACCTCCGCGCGGATGAGTATCCACGTCAGGAACGCGACCCAGGTGCCAGCGAAGAGCGCGGGCACTGCCAGGGCCAGCGGTTTCGAGATCGACAGTCCATCGGGTCGGCCGGGTCGCGCGAAACCCTCAAGGGTGACCCGGTATTCCGGGACGATCTGGCGAATCCGGTTGTTGACGTGCTGGCAGTAGGTCCAGTGGCGGGTTTGGATAATCAGCCAGAGTACGGTGAATAACAACGCGACGATAGTGAGGGGGAGAAAGAATCCGACCGAGGGCTCCTTGTTGTACATGATCCCGCAGATACTCAGCAGCCCGGTTTCCAGGACCGAAAAATAGTTCAGTCGATCATGGAACAGCCGCTCCTCGTGCATCCCGTGCTGCCACACCCGGTTCACCTCGTCGGGCGTGGCGGGAATCTCCTTCCGTTCGGTCGTTGCGCTGTCCATCATGCCGCAGTCACTCCCGGACGGATGTCGTGAAGCCCACCCGTCATCGTTGCCCGGCGTAGGCATACTCATCGCCCAGCAGAGTGCGGGTCATGTGGATGATTTCCTGGGTATGCCCACGGAAGTGGGCGACGCAGCGGATGATCGACTGGAGCCCCGTCCAGTTGTTGGCCTTGACCCGGCGAATGCCGCACAGATCGTCGGCTGAGGCGGCTGCCACCACCGCTTTTGCCCGGCCGACCACCTCGGACAATCGCCGCATCAGCTCGGCTATCGGGAGCGGGTCACGCGCTGCGAATTCGGCCGGACGGTCGCGGTTGTCCGGTTCTCCACCGACCCCGTTAAGGATGAGCTGTCGGACGTTGCCGGTGAGGTGGAGGAGCAAGTTCCCGATCGCGTTCAGACCGGCAGGGGGCCGCCGCCACACCTGTTCTTCGGTGAGTTGGCCGATGCAGTGGGTGATCCGTCCGAGCGCAGCGTTCATCTCATCATCAATCGCGTGAGTGATCGCGGAGTGTAATGGGTCGGACATCGGATCGCCTCGTGAGTATCGGTCAGGTTCGCCCGTCCTTCAGGGCGTCAGCCCTGGGTGGTCCCGGGCTGTTCCTTCTTGGCCCTCAACTGCTGGACCTCTTTCCACACTTCGGCGTAACCTTCCTTGTCGAAAGGCGGGCATCCGGTCGGGAACTGGCCCAGCGGATGGTCCTTGGCACGCATCAGGGCGGTGCAGTAGCTGAATGTCCGGCACACCCGCTTCCGGTCGAGTGTTCCGTGTTCCAGCAGTTGATGCACCCAGTCCGGCTGGGCCAGGCTGGCCCGGCCCACACCCACGAGTTGGACCCGCCCGTCCCGGACATTCGCTGCGGCGGCCTGCGGCAAGAACTCCTGCAAGTAACTGTATCCCGTTCCCACGATGGCGAGATCCGGCTCGGCCCGCTGGATGGTCTCGGTGGCCTGGAAATGCCGGTCGACCCCGACGAGTGGGTGCTCAGGCGACTCGTACCCGTCCGGTGGGGGGTACTCGAATGGCCGCCCGTAGTGGGGTTGGGCATACGGGTTGCCCATTGTCACGTTCACGAGTTGGACCCCGAGCGTTCGCATCTCGGCAATCCACCGAAGCGGCTCCGACAGGTCCGGGGTGAACGGATTGTCCGCAGCCATCCCCCAGCCATTTGCCAGGGGAGCGGCCCAGGCGTCCGGGGTTCCGTCTCCACCCTCGCCCATGTGAAACGGGATGCCATCGAACACGTTCAGTCGGGTCGCCAGGATGATGTGCGAGGGGACCGCAGCCCGGACCGCCAGGAAGATCTCACGAGCCAGCCGGGTTCGGTTCTCGAAGCTTCCTCCGTAAAGTCCCGGGCGATTCCGTGCGCCGAGCAGTTCGTTCAGAAGATACCGGTGGCATTGCTTCACATCCAGGAAATCGAACCCCACACTCACTGCGAGTTTGGCTGTCGCAACGTAGTCGTCCACCAGTCGCTTCAACTCGTCGTCGGAGAGCAGTGGAGTGTCAGGCGTGACCCGACCCCGTCCGACGAGGAGCGGGTCGTGGGTGGCGAGCACCGGGCGATAGCTATACCGGCCGGAGTGGGTGAGCTGGAGGCCGAACAGGAGGTCGGAGTCGTCGCCATTGGCGTCGCGGTGGGCCGCGCGACAGTCGGCCACGAGTTTCGCGAAGGTGGGTTGGGTGGACTCGTTCAGCCAGATCTGCCGGGGGGTGGCGCGAGCCTCGTGGTTGACCGCGCAGGCCTCCCCCCAGATCATCTTCGCACCACCTGCACCGAATCGCAGATAGCGGCGGAAGGTGAGTTCGCCAGGCCGCCCGTCCAGATCTCCGTCGCACCCCTCCATCGGGTGAATGCACCACCGGTTCCCGACCGTCCGGGCGCCCATGGTAAGCGGCCGAAAGAGCGGCGAGAGGTCGTCGGCGAACCGCAGGTCAATTCCGAGCCGGGTGTTCTCGGCTTCCAGGTCCGCGACTGATTTGTATTTGAAGTAGCGGGCCATATCTCCTCCAGGCGAGCGGCGAGAACCTAAGGCGTGCGGCAGAAAAAGCTTACCTCCTCTGGGACTAGCCCACGCCGGGCCGCCACGNNCGTGGCGGCCCGGCCTGTCCCTGACGGGTAGTCATCTTCCATCTGCCGCTCGCCTCACGCCGCAACCCCCTTCTCTGGGAAAAAAGGAGAAGCAGATCCCGACAGGGGTTCTCCCTGATGGTCTTCAATACGGGAAGCGCCCCGCACGGGGCAACTCGTCAGCGAGTGGGAAGGGGGAGGGGTGAGAGCAACCGAAGAGTCCGAATGGAATCGCACGAGAGATCGACAGATTCGACGCAGGCGGAGGCGAATCCACTCCTCACGCCCCGTCGGCCTGATCGGGAACGCGGTTCGGGTCGGGCGGGTGGTTGTACACGAGCCCCGGGAAGTGCTCGACCAGATAATGGACCACCCGTTGCGCAGACAGGATGCCGACCGGGCGGTTCGATTCATCCACCACCGGGAGGTGGCGATACCCGCCTTCCTCCATCCGTCGGATCGCTGTCTGAACCGTGTCCTTCGGCCGGATCGTGACGGGGTTCGGGGTCAGACACTCGGCCATCGGGGTACACAGAGGCAACCCCGGCCCCAACACCCGTGCCATCAAATCCCGGTCGGTGAAGATCCCCACGAGTCGGCCGGCCCGGGTCACGAGGATGCACCCGGTCCGCTCTCGGCGCATCGTGGCGACCGCAGCCGACACTGTCTCCCGGGCCTCGATCGCGTGTGGCGGAGTCGGTTGAAGCCGACTGACGCTGTCGACCCGGAGGTTTCGGGACAGTTCCACGCTGAACAGACTCAGAGGCGGTGGCGGATGACCAGTAGGTAGTCTCGGCCGGCGTTCCGGGTGGGGAAGAAAGCTCATGCGCAGTCACACTCGGTCGTGGTGGGGACATTCTCCGAACCTGCGGGTCGGAGACAAGAGGATGACCGTAACGATTGGTAACGAAAGATGGGCAACGATGTTGGCGAGACTCATTCGTCTGACCCTGTCGTCGCCCTATCTCCTTTCATCGCCCTAGCGTCTGGCCCGGCATGAACTAGAATGAGAAGATCCCCGCTCCCGAGGACCGCTCCCGATGCCAGCTCCGGAACGGATGCTAACGTACCTCCGCCAGGCAATCATGCTGGTCCGGGCCACCCCGGGCCGGCGGGGGCATATCGTTGATCTGGTCGACTCGACCGATGTTCTCGTGACCGGTGACCTGCACGGTCACGTCGGGAACTTCCAGACCTTGCTCAAGACCGCCGACCTCGCCAACCACCCGGGCCGGCATTTCGTCCTTCAGGAAGTCATCCACGGGAACTATCGCTATCCCGCCGGGGGTGACAAATCACACCAGTTGATCGATCTTTTCGCTGCCCTCAAATGTCAGTTTCCCAAGCGAGTCCACTATTTGCCCGGGAACCACGAGATGGCCCAGTGGACCGCCCGGAAAGTGCTCAAGGCAGACGAGGACCTGAACGCCCTCTTCGAGGATGGGGTGCGGGCAGCCTATGGCGCCCGATTCGGCCCCGAGGTGTACCAAACTTACCTGGAATTATTCAAGGCCCTTCCGGTGGCCATCCGCGCTCCGAACCGGGTGCTCGTGTGCCACAGTCTCCCCGCTGCCCACTCCCTCCCGCTGTTTGATCCGATCCGGCTGGAGTTGGACCATTACGAACCGGTCGACCTGGAACCTGGGGGGAGCGTCCATAGCCTGCTGTGGGGCCGTGATGTCTCGGCAGCGACCACCGCCGGATTCCTGCAAAAGATGGATGCGGACCTGCTTGTGAGCGGGCACATCGCCTCCGATACTGGCTTCCTGGTCCCGAACGACCAGCAGGTGATTATCGATTGTGCCGAATCTCCGGCCGGCTACATCCTCTTCCCAACCGATCGGCGACTCACTCACAGCGAACTCGTCGGGTTCGTCCGCTCGTTTTAATTTTACTTGAATGGCCCGCAGATGACGCAGATCTGCGAACGCAGATGAAATCTTGATTAAAAACAAATTTGGTTTTATCTGGATTTTATCTGCGTTCGTAGATCTGCGTCATCTGCGGGCCATTGCCTTGGTTTTCAGCAGACCGACCCCATGCGAAGTCTCTTCCCCCTCGGCGTGGTGATGCTCATCGTGCTCGCTCTGCCGGGGGTGGGGGTGTTTGCTGCGGACTTGCTCGGGTACGGAGCCGACCTGAATGCGTGGCTGGAGTCCCGCGTTGGGGTATCCCACCGGCTCGCTGTCTCGCTTCCCGCTGCAATCGCACTCTTCTGCGTTCCCCCGGCGATCGTTCTGCTCTACTTTCTCCGCCTTCGCCGGACCCCCGTTCAAGTGTCCAGCACGTTTCTCTGGCACAAGAGTATCGAAGACCTTCACGTCAACCGTCTCATGCAGTGGCTGCGACGGAATGTGCTGCTCCTGCTCCAACTCCTGGCTGTGCTGCTGCTGATCTACGCTGTCCTCGGCCCGCGACTCCATGCCGCTGTTGATGGTGGGCGGTACTACATCCTTCTGATCGACAACTCGGCGAGCATGTCGGCGACGGATGTCTCACCCTCCCGGCTGGCCTGGGCCAGGGCCGAGGCTCTTCGGGAGATCGACGCCGCGACCGACACCGATTCCGGGATGGTGATCGTCTTCAACCGGACAGCCGAGATCCGCCAGAGCTACACGACCGACCGCGACCTCCTCCGGGCGGCGGTTGCTGGGATCGAACCGACCTCCGCCTCGACCCGACTGGACGAGGCCCTGAACCTGGCGGAGAGCCGCGCCAATCCGGCACGGTCGACCGAAAACGAGGCGGCGCGGCCCGACAACCCGGAGCCCGGGAAGGAGCGCACCTATGTACCGGTCGAAGGGTTCGAGGCCGATGTCCATCTCTACTCCGACGGCGGGTTCCCGCCCGTCCCCGGATTCGCTCTCGCCAACCTCAACTTGAACTATCACGTCCCACCCGCCCCGCGGTCCGAAGACGGTTCCTCCAACAACCTCGCCATACTCCGACTGGATGCCGCACGTGATGATGCGACAGGGCTTACCGTGACCGCACTTGTGCGCAACTATCGCGCGACGGCCGTCTCCGAGCAATCTGTGCGATTGGAGGTGTTGGATGCAGAGGATACAGTCGTCCGTGGCTACGCCCAACCGATCCGACTTGGGCCAAAAGGAGACGCGACAGCCACCCGGGAGGTGGCGTTTGCCATTCCCGACTTGCCGGAGGCCGCTGGCCTGGCGGTCCGGGTGCGACTAGTCGACACTGCCGACGCACTTCCGCTCGACGATGTGGGGTGGCTCGTTCCAGGGGTCGGGCGGAAGGCGCGGGTGCTGGCATTTCTGCCGGATAATCCAGCCGAGCGGGATATCCCGGGGCTCCGCCGGTTCCTCGATCTGCCCAGCACGCGGCAAATTGCCGACATCACCCGCTTTCCTCCCGAGCGGCTCACCGACCCCGCAGCTTACCTCGATCCCGCCCGCGATGGGAAATACGATCTCGTGATCTTCGATCGGTGCGGTCCGGGCTCGACGGCCGATTTGCCGCGGGCGAACACGTTCTTCGTCGGCTACCCGCCCCCACCCTTCCACCCCGCGGGGACACCCGGTGACCCACTGGCGGTCCGGATCGTCAACAACCCACGGATCACCGGCTGGTCGACATCCCACCCGGTCACCCGACGGCTGTGGGGGCTCCACGAGGTGCAGATCGCGGATGCGTTCCGACTGCCATCGCTCCCGCCGAAGACCGAGCGGCTCATCGAGTCGGCTGGGAATCTCGTCCTGCTCGCAGCCATCCCCCGACCGCCATTCACGGATCTGGTCCTGAGCTTCCCGATCCACGCGGCGGATGGGAAGTACAACACACTCTGGCCGGTGACGCCAGGGGTGGGGCCGGGGTTTGTGATCTTCCTGCGGAACGTGGTGCGATCGCTGGGAAACGTCCGCGACGCCCTGGCCGACGACGTGACCCGCCCCGGCGACCCGAAGCACCTCTGGGCCGACGGGGCCACGTTACGGGTGACGACACCGAGCGGTCGAGTGGAGGAACTGGCCCGGGGGTCGCGAGCAGATTTCGTCTCCGCGGACACACAGGAACTCGGACTCTACACCGCGGCGACCGGCTCGACGCGGCAACGGTTCGCGGTGAACCTGTTCGATGCGCAGGAGAGCGACATCGCCCCGCGTGCGACGGCAACGGTGGGGAGTCAGACGGTCGCAGCGGGTGAGCCTCGCCGCCAGCCCCACGACCTGTGGAAACTGGCCGTCCTCGGCGGGCTGCTCGTGCTACTGACCGAGTGGTGGGTGTACAACAAACGGGTCGCGGTGTGAGGTGGACGATCGGGCCTTCGATATGGCTTTGTTCATGGAACCTGCCAGTCTTCCAGGGTGAGCCCGGGCACTCGGCTGAACTCCCCAGTATTGTGAGTGACGAGAGTGCAGCCGTGCTCGAGGGCAATGGCTGCGATTTGCATGTCGTATGGTCCGATAACCTGGCCAAGTGATTCCAGATGGCAACGGATAATCACGAAGTGATCGACCGAAGCGTCGTCGAAGGAGAGGCTCATGACAGGTGCGATCAAGGCATCGACAATCGCTCGATTCGCTACGGGCTTCGCACTCTTTTCACATCCGTAACACAGTTCGGCAACGACTACGGAACAGATGCGGATGTCGGCACGGTCGGTCGCACCGTATCGAGCCGCGACCCCCGGATTCTTTTGCCGCAAGATTGCCACCCACACGTTGGAGTCGAGGAGATAGATCATCCGATCTCCACGGGGGGTGGTAAGGGCGGTTGTGGGTGAACGGTGAATGTCTCGTCGTCGATGGAACCGAACAGATTGAAGTAACCGGGCGGCCAGCCTTTGCCTTTCGGCGTGATCGGGCGTACAACCACCTCCACCTCAAACTCGGTGTCCGGCTGACCGACCGGCACTTCCAGGTGCAATTTGCTGTCCGGTCCGCTTCGGGATTGCATCACGATAGTGGCCATGCCGATCCTCCTCATGCTCGGATTATACCTCCTCAAGAACCATTCCGGAACAGCCGAGTGATCATCCAGTGTATCAATGCGAGTTGATGGTGCTTTGAAGTGCGTCGGAACGGTCGATCAGACCATTCCCGGGCCTTCGTTTTTCCTCAAGTTGGTGGCCCACGTAAGCGTTTCGGCCTATCGGATGTAGGGCTGGACCGTCACGAGACTGGGCACGATCCGGTCGTGCTTATCATTGAACGTACACAACTCCGCCGATAGGCCGACTGCAATGGCCGCGATCAGGGCGTCCAGCAACCCCAGCCCGTGCGATAAGTGGAAGGCCGTGAAGTCAGCCAACGCTCTCTGACAATCGGCAGTGGTTGGCCAGACCACCGGCAATGGGGCGGTCAGTCGTAACGCCTCTCGTACCTGCCTGGCATCTTGGGCTCCCTGGATCAGTTCCATGACCACCAGTCCGCGCACTGACGGCAAATCCGTGAGGCCCGCGAACCAGACCAGAGCAGCGGCGTGCCCGCGTTGCACGTCGATCAGTATATCGGTGTCGAGGATGAGCATGTTGGTTACACGCCGCGGTTCTGGGCTTGGTGGCGCACGCGGCGGGCTTCAGATTGGCTATCGGCGATGTCGGGTCGGCTGCCGACCAAGCCTTCAGCCCGCCAGAAGGCGACGAGGTCCGCGCCGCAGCTAACAGAGACCGTGGACGGCCGAGCAGCCGTGAGTAGGCGAATGGCGTAATCGGGCAGCGACAACCCCAGGCGCGACGCCTCGTCGGTCAAGGCGTTGGCGAGGTCATCGGGCAGTTCAACGGTCTGAGGCATGATTGGTCCCCGGGTACGGTCCTGCGACTCCGAACGTTTATGGTCCCCGGAACTGCCCCAGGCGTCAACAGATCAGCAGGCTGGGGATTTCTTCAGTCGTACCACTACCTCGAACTCCGTATTGGCCTCCCCGACCGGCACATGCAGGTGCAATATGCTGGCCGGTCCGCTTCGGGATTGCATCACGATCCTGGCCATGACCGATCCTCCTCTTGCTGGGATGATAACTTGCCGGGTGCCATGTCCACCGCTTGGGTGGACATGCATGAACCACCAGAGGAGGACTTCGCACACCGGGCGATTGAGTCACGCCCGCAGGCCCTCGAAAGCCGAGGTCACGGCACCCGGCGTTCTTGAAGTCAGCCCGAGATAGTTGTCTCGAAGGATGGGTACGACTATTAAGTGTTCCACCAGACCCCGAGTCGTACTACCCATGACGCTGGTCCGATCCCGAATTCTTTACGCATGTACTCAATTACAATGTCAGGTGGACCCGTTGAGCCTTCCCCGTAAGCAATGATAGTTCCGTAATCATCAAGGGTATAGTTTCCTCGAGCCTCAGCCTCCTTAAACAGGAGATAGTTATCATTTGGCACCGCTAGATATGACCAGAATGCTTGGCCTCCTGGTCTCTTACCAACGACACACATTATAACATAATTATCTTCGGACAAATCAGATTTTTTGGCAGTAGTCCAAGTTACTCCCTTAGCGTGAAGTGCCTCTGAACCTATAAATAGTTCAATCCCATCTCTAATGACTTTCAGCTTCACTCTTCTCATCAGTATACTCTCTCCACCCCATTGAGAAGTGACATGACTATAAGGATGTTCTGTCAAAAGTACACGTCTTGTACGAAGCTTTCTTCGCCAGGAGAGCGCGCTTAATACAGAAGCGCAGGCGGTACCAAGCCAAAGGGAGTACTGAGTGTATATATTCACAACACGACCGCTGTTCGCCACAACGTAGAGAAGGCCAACAGAACCCAAGATTATTGCAATTACCATCAAGACAATGGGAACTACGCTCAATAGAGTCTGAATGCTCCCCCGTAAATGACAAATGTGATCAAATTCTCGCAGTGAGGAAAATACTCGCAGTAGCAGCCATTGATGATTTACCAATCGCTGTACAAATGGCTCAAGCGGGACTAATCGAAGACGAGTTGTAACCACGTCTCTCAATAGATTATCAGATTGAATTTGCAGAGCATAAATTAGGTCGGATTCATTCTTAGTGTATGCTTTACTTCGGTCCTGGAAATCCCGAATCAACTCCGAATCGCGGTGCTCACCCGGCATAGAATAGATTTTGCGTATAGCCCGGTCGAAATATCCCTGTTGCGCAAGTCGCTCTGCAATGTGTTCACATAATGCCTGGCACTCCGCTAGAATTTTTCCAGGATATTGGTAACCAGAATGAAGTATTATTAAAGCCAGCGTTTCTTTATCCTCTAATCCATCATTGCCCCGCCATTGATGGAAATCGCCAGGAAAGTTTTTCAAGAGTTGCTTCCTAATCCGCTTCGCATGTGTTTCGCTATCAAACCCGTGCCAAAGCTCAGTCAATAGTGTCACAAGTTGCTCACGGGGTGATCCGGCTGGAGGGCTACTTTTCATTTCGACCTGAGAATCGCTCAGCCTTGTTGGAGTTTTTTCGCCTGACTCTCTTAGAATCTCCTCCAATGCTCGTAGCAGGCGCGCCATATCGCGGTCGTGGTCGTTATCCGGTCGCACCTTCGCTGCGTGGCGACTCACCAAGGGACGTAGGCTTTCAGGTAGGTCCGACGGCCTCGGCATCTGAGCATGACTCACAACAACAGGAATCACATGAATTCCGCGTTGCAGAGCCATCTCGATCTCCAAACGGACGAAATCTGGCTGATCCGGACAACTGTTGATACCGCGAGGATTCCGCTTATTCAGCGTATCCACCCAACTGGGTCCGATGACGGCAAGCAGCACGCCGCACTGATCAAGTGCCTCATTAAGTTTTTGCGGGAAGTCCTCCCCCAAACCGAGGTTGTCAACATCCCGAAAGATTGCATCACGACGGAAGTGGGCGGCAAGGCCGTCGTAGAGTCGCCCTGTCGCATCCTGACTGTCAGTTCTACGATAGGATATGAATATCTTGCGATTGCACATCGACGAGGTCGGCTTTGATGTCGCCATGTTGTTCCTCCACAGTCGTGGACCTTCCTTGCCCTCTAACGCCCGAGTTCAGGTGCGTACGCTTGGAAGGCGTCCACACTCCCCAGAAGCAATCGCGCACGTCACCTGTAGTATGTGGACCAGCCGAGGGGTCGCATCCCGCAGGCTCGGCAAGGATGAAGCGAATCTTCCGCCGGGTGCCACTGGCGGCTTGCCGCCAGTGAAGCCGCAGAAAACAACTTTAGCCGTGGTTGATGGCCTACACCAATAATTTACAGCGGTTGTCGGCTTTGAGCAACGGCTGCCGACGATAACAAGAGAAGGTGAATTCGTGGCAGTCATTCGGGTTATTCTAATGCCGAACTGCTTTACGGTGATGAGGAGTGTTCATGGTCAGGGTGCTATCCTCCCGCATTCACTGGCGGCAAGCCGCCAGTGGCACCCGGTGGTACCCAGCGACCGTCTGGGCACTACGGAACCCGGGTCGGCGTGGCGTTCCACACCCGTGCGACCTGGTCCTGGGCGACCGAGACCAGCTTCCCACCGTTGGAGGTAAACACCAGGTTGACGACCTCGCCTTTGTGCCCGCGGAGGGTCAGCAGTTCAGCCCCGGCCCGCGGATCCCAGATCCGGATCGACCCATCCGCCCGGCCGACCGCCAGTCGCGATCCGTCCGGTGTGAACGCTGCCGCTCCCCCCGCGCTGGCCGCCTCTTGCGGGAGCACCGTCACGACCGCCCCTGTCTCCAAGCTGCGAACCTCCAGCCCCCGCATCCCGCCCGGCCGGTCGTCCGCGTAGGCGAACAACGCTCCGTCCGGGCTCGTCACCAACACTTGCGGTTCGCCCGCGAGTGCGATCTGCCACCGTTCGGCCACTGTCGCTGCGTCGCGGCACACGAGTCGGTCGATCCGATCGCCCGATCCGGTTCGCACCAGCACCGACCCGTTGGTCGCGAACTCGGCCCCCCAGATCGCATCCTTCATCGACCAGAGCACCTCCCCGGTCCGGGCATCGTGGACCCGACACTCGTCGGCGATCGGATAATGGTACGTCACACCCGGTCCGGCCGGCCGGGTGACGGTGCGGTCGCTCAACTCGGTCACGAGCAACCGGTCGGCCGTCGGGGAAAGCGACATACTCATCGCATTTCGGGCCAGCCGGGTCGACCAGAGCGTCTTCCCGGTCCGGGTATCGCTCACCCAGAGCGTCCCACCCGGCGGAGCCTTCGGGTCTGTCGGGTTGTCCTTTCCGAACACCGCGATCAGCCCGGCGGAGGGGCGGAGATCGACCGACACCGGAACCGACACCGGAATCGGCAGCTTCGCCTCCAGCTTCGCGACCTCCTTTTTGGTCCGGGCGTTCCAGATGGTCGCGGGCTTCCCCTCGCTGGATTTGAACAGGGCGATCATGTCCTCCCCATCCCAGGCGGTCGCAGCGTGCAGCTTCGATTGTTCCGGTGTGAGAGTCTGGTCTCCGCCCCACTCACCCTCGGGGTCCAGCCCGACAACAATCAGCGAATTGTTCGCAGCGATTGCCAGCCGCCCGGACTTGCTGAGCATGGGCGGGAACCCCCACATGAACAGGGTGTTCGGCGAATAGCTCTCCTGGCCTCGGTTCGGGTTCCAGAGCTTGACATCCCCGCCCGCTGTTGCCACCCGGCGCGACCCCGCCCGCATCGTCGCCGCGACGCCGAAGACCGACCCCGAGTGCCCGTTGAATGTATTGGACAGCCACGCTCTCTCGTCTGCGGACCACACTCGTACCCGGCCATCTGACCCGCAGGTGATCAGGTGCCTGTTCCCGTCGAACACGACCGCCTGCACCGGGCCAGAGTGAGCATCGTACCGCGCGATGCGATGTTCTGCTTTCGCGTCATAGAGGAGGGCCGACCCGGATGAGGCGGATGCGAGTTCGACGGTTGCCATCAGCCCCGATGACGGATCGACAGCCAGCACCCGGTTCGCTTCCAACTTCGACTCCGATCGCATGGCCCACGTCGCCGAATCCCAGACGCTCATGCCGTTCCACCGGCCAACGTACAGCGTCTTCCCGTTTTCACCGAGTGCGGGCAGGGTACCCGCGTCTTTGAGCCGGTGGACCTCTTTGCCGGTGAGGGCGTCGAGGATGGCCACGTCTGTCGAGGCGAACGGGTTTTTGAACCCAGGGACGACAAGCTGGTTCCCAACGGCAGTGAAGACGAATGGGCCAGGCGGGCTGTCGAGGGGGATGCGGAACCGCTCAGTCCCTGCTGGCCAGTCCCAGGCGACGAGTTCGGAGGGGCCGTTCATGGTGGTGCTTCCACCCGTGCGGGAGTTGAACGATGTGGCCGGGCCGCGACCAGCGACGAGCAGCTTGCCATCCGGGCTGAACTTCACGCAGATCGTCGGCCCGCGGTCCGGAGCGCCTGGCAGAACCTTCACTTCCTTCCCGGATTCGACCTCCCACACCACGACCGCATCGGCCGCCCCGCCCGCGAGGTGCTTGCCGTCGGGACTGTAATCCACGCACCGGAACGTCCCGCGGTCAGCACCAAGGGTGAGCAGGCCAGTCTCACACAGTCGGCGGAGGTAGTGCCACTCCCACCCCCGGGCGATAACGGGACATTCATCGAGAGTTTGCCGGGCGCGCTGGACCTCATTCCCCTGCCAGGCAGCATGGGCGACGGCGATCCGGGCACGATACAGCGCGGCCTCCGCGACGGCCCGCTGGGCAGCCTCAGCGGACTGCGCCTGGTGTGCGGTATCGGCCTCCCGGTCGGCATCGTGCCGGGCTCGTACCGCGTCGGCCTCCCGTGTCTGCGCTTTGCGGGCTTGATCGACAGCGACGATCCCGGCGGCGGCCATCCCCAGGCAGACGACCGCCACCGCCGCCGCCAGGGCCGCGATCACCGGGTTCCGCCGGACCCACTTCCGGGCCTGCTCGATGGTGCTGACCGGCCGGGCCAGGATCGGCTCTCCTCGGGTCCAGCGATCAAGATCATCGGCCAATGCCGCAGCCGACTCGTAGCGCTTCCCCGCGTCTTTCTCCAGGCACTTCAGCGCGATCACCGACAGATCCCGATCGGCTTTCGGGTTCAATGACCGGGGGTCGGCTGGCTCCTTCTCCAACACCTGGAGAATGGTGTCCACAACAGTCGGGCCGCGGAATGGGGGCTGCCCAGTGAGCAGCTCGTAGAGGATTGCCCCAAGAGCGTAGACGTCGGCCGCGGTGGTCAGCCCCTTTTCCGCCCGCGCCTGCTCTGGAGCCATGTAGCTTGGCGTCCCAACGATCGCCCCGGACTGGGTCAGGTTCGAGTCGCCCTCCACCTTCTTGGCCAGACCGAAATCGGTTACATACGGCGTTCCGTCCGCATCCAGCAGGATGTTGCCGGGCTTCAAATCCCGATGCAGAATCCCCCGTCGGTGGGCAAAGTCGATCGCCCGACACACCTTGGCGAATACCGACACCGCTGCCCGTAGATCTTTCACTAACTCGGTCACCTTCGCGGCCAGGCTCCCGCCCGGAACAAGTTTCATCGCGAAGTACTGCTGACCCTGGTGTTCCCCAACCTCGTAGATCGGAAGGATGTTGGGGTGGTCGAGATTGGCCGCGGACTCGGCCTCTGTCCGGAACCGGGCAATGTCAGCGGCTCCGGCCAGTTGCCCACTCAGGATCATCTTGAGAGCGACCTCGCGATTGAGCGAGACCTGGCGGGCCTTGAAGACGACCCCCATCCCGCCTCGGGCAATCTCGGCCAGGAGTTCGTAATCCCCGAAGTAGCGAACTGAACCGAGTGGCCCACCCGCAGCCGTCTCTGGGCCGGGCGCTGGGAGGGTGACATCCTCGCCCCCGGAAGGAACGTGGGCGATCGTATCCGTGTTCGGCGTACCAGAGGGCGGCAGGGTGGCCTCCGGATCGGTGGGTGGCCCGGCGGCCCGCTCGAACGCAGCCTTGTCAGCCAGGAACGACTCCAGTTCCAGCCGCAGGTCCGGGTAGCGGGCTAGGAAGTCGGCCGGTTCCGGGGCGCGCCCTGCCTCGACGGCCTGAAAATACCACGCCACCGCCTCACCTACCCGCTCCTCGTGATCGTCACGCTCTGGCATGTCGTGTTACCCCCGGAAAACGGGCCGAAATCGCTGTCCCACGATCCCAGGCGACAACCGACCGCAGATCAGGCGCGCAAGAAGTCAAGATTCGGTGGTGGGGTCGGTCATCCGCTCTCGCAAGCGTTTCAAACCCCTCTTGAGGAGCCCGCCGATGGCCGCCGGGGTTCGGCCGAGACGTTCTCCAATTTGGGCCACCGTCAGGCCGTGCCAGTGCTGGAGAACGAGAGCCTCACGCTCGGCCTCGGGGAGACCGGCGAGTGCCGTCGCCAGCCGGACAGCCTGCTCGTGCTTGTCAGCCTCCTGGGAAGGGGATGGCCCTGGAGCCGCGACCCACAGGCCGATTTGCGCGGAAGACTCGCCGAGGGCGGCATCAATCGACACCTCACGGGCAATGTCCCGTTTGGCTCGGGTTCTGGCCCGGAGGGCGTCGGCCAGATTGTTCGCCAGCATCCGGCGGAGCCAGGCGGCCCGTTCGGCATCGGTTCTAGCGCGGCAATCGGTCCGTTCGCGATGGGCTTCAAGAAGGGTCTGCTGGACCAGATCAGAAGGGTCCAGGCCGGGCCGGTCGCCCAGTTGAAGACGAGCGAGCAGGTGCAGATAGGACCGGAATCGTGCCAGGTCCGGTCCAGGGTGTTCGGGCTCGTTCATGCGAGTGCCCGCAGACGGTGAGGGTGTTACCAGAATCGTGTCTCATACAGGAACCCGCAGAGGCTGTCTCATTCCCGGAGAGATCATCGGCCTAACGAGAGTGCGAGTCTCCTGCCGAGCGTGAGCTGGTAAAGCTCGGCAGGAGCCTCGCCCTCCCACTTATACGTCCAATCGTCTTTCCATAGATGCGACAGTCTCAACGGCTAACTGTATCAGATTGTCCAGATGACTCCACCGTCTCCGGCCAGGAAGTGGACGATCTCATCGGCCGCGTCTGTTGCCGATGTCCGGGTGGTGTCGATGGCCACTTCAGGGTGCTCGGGCCGTTCGTAGGGTGAGTCGATCCCGGTGAAATGTTTAATCTCCCCGCGGCGAGCCTTCTGGTAGAGCCCCTTCGGATCTCGGGACTCCGCCACCGCCAGGGGAGTATCGATAAACACCTCCAAAAACTCCCCCGGCCCGACCAAATTCCGCGCCATCCGTCGCTCGGCCCGGAATGGGGAGATGAATGAGACAATCACGATTAGCCCCGCTTCCACCATCAGTTTGGCCACCTCCGCGACCCGGCGGATATTCTCCACCCGGTCCACGTCCGCGAACCCGAGATCCCGGTTCAACCCGTGCCGGACGTTGTCCCCATCGAGCAGGAAGGTGTGGTGACCGGCCGCATGGAGCCGCTTCTCCACGAGGTTCGCGATGGTGGATTTCCCGGCCCCAGACAGCCCGGTGAACCACAAGATGCAGGGCTTCTGGTTCTTGATCGCGGCCCGGGCAGCCTTGGTGACCTCGATCGTTTGCCAGTGGACATTCTCCGACCGGCGCAAAGCGGCCCGGATCATCCCTGCCCCGACCGTCACGTTGGTCATCCGATCGATCAGGACGAACCCGCCCGTGTCGCGGTTCTTGAGGTACGGATCAAACGCCACCGGGCGGTCGAGGCTCAGGCCGCCGACCCCGATCTCGTTCAGGCCCAGAGTCTGGGCCGGTAGGTGATCCAGGGTGTTGATGTTCACCTTGTAGGTGAGATCCGTGAGAGTTGCCGCCGCGACCCGCGGACCGACCTTGAGCCAGTACCCCCGGCCAGGGACGAGGGGCTCCTCGGCCATCCAGACGAGCGTGACCTCAAAGCGGTCGGCGACCCCCGGTGGAGCGTCGGTCCGGGCCAGGATGTCGCCCCGGCTGATGTCGATCTCGTCCTCCAGGACGACCGTGATCGACTCCCCGGCCACGGCGATGTCCTGATCCCCTTCTGCCGTCACGATCCGGGCCACCCGGCTTTCTTTGCCAGACGGGAACACCCCCAGTCGGTCCCCGCGGCGGACAGTTCCGCTCGCGATCTGGCCGGAAAATCCGCGGAAGTCCGGGTTCGGTCGGTTCACCCACTGGACCGGCAGGCGGAACGGGGCCGACTGGCTGTGATCGTCGACCGGAACGGTTTCCAGGTGGCCCATCAGGGTGGGACCGTCGTACCACGGGGTGTTCGGGGACAGGTCGGTCATATTGTCGCCGCGAAGGGCGGACATCGGGATTGGGACGACCGAATGGAGTCCGCTCCGCGCAGCGAATGTCCGGTAATCCTCGACAATGGCCTCGAACGTGTTTCGGGAAAAGCCAACAAGGTCCATCTTGTTGATCGCCAGGACCACATTCCGGATGCCAAGGAGGGAAACCAGATAGCTGTGTCGTCGGGTCTGGGTCAGAACTCCCTTGCGGGCATCGATCAGGATCACGGCGAGGTCCGCGGTGGAGGCCCCGGTCACCATGTTCCGGGTGTACTGCTCGTGCCCGGGGGTGTCGGCGACAATGAACTTCCGCTTGTCGGTCGAAAAGAAACGATACGCGACATCAATCGTGATCCCCTGCTCACGCTCCGCAGCCAACCCGTCGACGAGCAAAGCGAAATCGATCTCGCCGCCCTGGGTGCCCACCTTCCTGGAGTCGGATTCGAGGGCAGCGAGTTGGTCCTCGAAGATCATTTTGGCATCGTACAGGAGCCGCCCAATCAGGGTGCTCTTCCCGTCGTCCACGCTCCCGCAGGTGATGAACCGGAGCAGTCCCTTGTGCTCGTGCGATTTCAAATACTGGGCGATGTCTGTGCCGATGAGGTCGGAGACGTGCGCCATCAGAAGTACCCTTCCTGCTTCTTCTTTTCCATCGACCCGGCCGAATCGTGATCGATCACCCGCCCCTGCCGTTCGGATGTCCGGGTCAGCAACATCTCCTGGATAATGGCGGGGAGGGTGTCAGCGTGGCTCTCGATTGCTCCGGTCAGCGGGTAACACCCAAGGGTCCGGAACCGGACCGTTTTGATCTCCGGGATCTCCCCGGGCCGCAGTGGCATCCGGTCGTCGTCGACCATGATCAGGGTTCCGTCCCGCTCAACCACTGGCCGCGGACGGGCATAGTAGAGCGGGACAATCGGGATGTTCTGGAGGTGAATGTACTGCCAGACATCGAGTTCGGTCCAGTTCGACAGCGGAAACACCCGAATGCTCTCACCCGGGTGTTTGCGGGTGTTGTAGACCCTCCACAGTTCCGGCCGTTGCTGCTTCGGATCCCAGCGGTGCTGGGCCGATCGGAACGAGAAGATCCGTTCCTTCGCCCGGCTCTTCTCCTCATCGCGCCGGCCACCACCGAACGCAGCGTCGAACTTATACTTGTCGAGGGCTTGCCGCAACCCCTGGGTCTTCATCACATCGGTGTGAGTAGCCGATCCGTGAGTGAACGGATTCACCCCGGCGGCCAGGCCCTCGGGGTTGATGTGGACGAGGAGTTCGAGGCCGAGGGCGGTCGCCGTCCGATCACGGAACGTGATCATGTCGCGGAACTTCCAGCCGGTGTCAACGTGGAGGAGGGGGAACGGTGGCTTGCCCGGGTAAAACGCCTTCTGGGCCAGGTGCAGCATGACCGCGCTGTCCTTACCGATCGAATAGAGCATCACCGGCCGCTCGCACTCGGCCACAACCTCCCGCATGATGTGGATGCTCTCGGCTTCCAACCGTTGGAGGTGCGTCAACGTCTTCATCGTTTTTAATCGTTTAAAGTTTAAGAAGTTTAAGGTTTAAAGTAATAATAGATTGGTATTGTTATTACTGATGTAAGGTTGATCTTCATAACCTGAAATCTTACTCTTTAAACTTCTTAAACTTTAAACCATAAACTTAGATGACATACTGGAGCCCCTGGCTTTGTTGGAGGAGGTCTGTCAAGTTCGTCTGGCGGAGGATCGCCTGCTGGGCGTCGATCATCCGGTCCCAGACGGCCCGGACATTGTGGACATAGACGGTCGGCTGGAGTTTGTCGTCTTGCCGACCGTGGTGTTCCGGAGGGTCGATCACACGGAGGATGTCGAAGAGCGTGATCTCGGACGGAGCCCGGGCCAGTGCATACCCGCCGGCCGCTCCGCGGACGCTCCCCACCAGTCCAGCCCGCTTCAGGTCGAGTAGGATCTGGACCAGGAATCGGGGTGGAATGCCATGTTTATCGGCGATATCGGCCAGACGGGCTGGCTTCTGGTCGCCGTGCCGGGCAGCCAGTTCCAACATCGCGACGCAGGCATACTCGGCTTTGGCGGAGAACAGCATGGGGATTCAGTTATCAGTTATCAGTTATAAGTAATCAGTTATCAGTTAGACAGTCGTGCATTGTAAGGTGATCCCGAGTTTTCCGATCGGGATTGCCTTTCCCGTCACCCCAACCCCGGAGGGGTCGAAGCAATCAGCCGGTGGTTGAGCGCAGCGACACCACCGGTTTGGGGGGCAACCACCCCAACCCCTTTACCTCCACCTGCCCCGGATTGTGCTGCTCTGGGGTGAATTTGCGTTCGCGTCATCGTCATCGTCATCGTCATCGCCCCCTACGACCCCTCCGGGGTCGTTTGGTGAGCCCAACTTTCCATCCGGGGCCGACTTCGCCGAAACCGTCATTCCGACTTGGACGCGGTACAGTACCAATACATCCACCACAATTCGCTCGTCTGGCTGATAACTGATAACTGATAACTGCAAACTAAGCACTAGATCCCCGATCCGTCACGATGTTCGATCACATGCAACCCGCACTCCTTCTTCACCTTCCCCGACCACCGACCGGCCCGATCATCCTCGCCCGGTCCGATTGCACGAGTACAAGGCCAACAGCCGATGCTCGGGTAGCCCTGGTCGTGAAGCGGGTTGTAGGGGACATCGTGTTTAATCAGGAACGACCAAATCTCTTTCTTTGTCCAGTTCAACAGGGGATTGACCTTCACGAGATTGAATTTCGGATCCCAGCGGACCACGTCCGCCTGGGCACGGTCGGTTGTTTGGTCCTTGCGGATTGCGCTCACCCAAGCGAGTGGCTGAATCCGTTCCATTGCCCGCCGCAGAGGGAGGATCTTGCGGTCGTGGCAGCACTGGTCGGGACGGTGGGGATACAGTGGTCCGCCATGTTCCGCTTCGTACTCTGCCACGGTCTGTTCCGGGAGGACGTACTCGACTTCAATGCCATATCGTGCTTTGATCCGCTCCCGAAGTTCCAGGGTTTCCACGAACTGGTAGCCAGTGTCGATATTGATGATCCGGACGGAGGGTTGGATGGCTGCGAGCATGTGGATCAGGCAGCACCCCTCCGCACCGAACGCGGTCGCCATCATCAGCCGGGGATGGAATCGGTCGATCGCCCAGTGCAACACCGCCTCCGGAGAAGCCGTCAAAAGGTGTTCGTTGGCAGCCGCGATCTCATCGGCTGGCACTGTTATCGACATCGCCTGCGGCTCCAATTTGCAGAACCCTTATCGACATCCTAAACATTCCTCCACCAGTTGAACAGAGGGGACGTGCGGGAGCTTGGGGGGAAGGCCGAGAAGTGACCCGGAAAATGCCGCCACCCGACCCCTTGCGGGGCCGGGTGTGGCGGTCGCCTTTCGACGACGGAGGGGGGCATCAATACTTGGTCAGGTCGAGCGTGATCTGCCGTTGCACATCCGGGTCCGGTCCAGCGTAAAGGTGCAGGTGATCCTTGTCGATGTAAATGACCTGGGTGCGCTGCTTGCGAATCTGGGTCGGGAATGGGTAATCCGACTGCACGGTCTCGGAGTAGTAGACGACGCATTCCCAGTGACAGTGGTGCAACTGGGCCGGTCCGACGAGCGGGAAGAACCGGGGTGGGTCGATCTTGTCCACCAGCCGATTCTTGACGATCACGACGTCGTCTCGAAACATCTCGAAACCAAACGGAATCCCGCGGGCGACCCGGGGCAACGCCCGGAGAACCTCACCGTCACTCGGGGGATCTTCGCAGATCGGGGGCGGGAACCCGTCACGAATCGGCGGCATGATCGGTGCCCGACCATCGTTCTTGTGGGCGTACTTCTCTTCCATCCGTTCGGACACCCACGGGGGGACCGGTACGGGGGTGAGAAAGCCCATTGAGAGTGGGTTACAGCCGGTTGCATACCCCGGCAGCACAGCCACCGCGAGTAGCCAGAGTTTCCGTCGAATCCAGGACATGCTCCCCTCCGTGCGGGCTGAAGGCGGCACCCACCCCGCCGGCCGAGCCTGGACTGCCGGTCGGGCGGTTAAACCGGTCGCGGCGAAATCCCGAACCCGGTCGGATCGGCCTGATTCATCCTCGGTTACTGACTGTATCGGTTCTCCGGAGAGGGGAGTTTAGCGTTTCGTGTTTGGTGTTTGGTGTTTGGTGTTTCGTGTTTCCTGCATACTGGAATGGTGGTGGGGGCCAGTGGTTGGCGGGGCAGAATCCGGGAATGCCGGAGCCTGCCGACACTACCATACATCCGATGGCTGAGTCAGCCCGCCGGGAACCGTTCCCCGCAAAAACACGAAACACGAAACACCAAACACGAAACACCAAACACGAAACACCAAACACCAAAATGGTTTACCTCTCCCGAATCTACACAAAGACAGGCGACACGGGCGACACCGCCCTGGGGGACGGGCTCCGCGTGGCGAAGGACCATCCGCGGGTCGAGGCTTACGGTCAGGTGGACGAACTGAACTCGGTTCTTGGACTGGTTGGGGCATCTCCCGGTGTTCCCGAACTCGCCCTGGTGCGATCCATTCAGAATGATCTTTTCGATGTGGGAGCAGATTTGTGTGTGCCGCAAGCCGATGGCGAACCGCCTGGTGGGCGGTTGCGGGTGACGGCGGCCCAGGCCG
>PLDW01000291.1 GCA_003136315.1 Gemmataceae bacterium
CGGCCCCTACACAGCATTTGTAGGGGCCGCCCTCCGTGGCGGCCCGGGGTGGGCAGGTCCCAAACGCGGGTAACTTTTTTCTGCCGCTCGCCTAAGAACGGAACGACGGCCCTCCGACTCCCCCTTCCTTCCCAGGGAAGGGGGCTGAGGCGTTTAGGTTCTCTCCGCGAGTCCTCAATCGACTTCACACGAGGGGCGTTCGTTGTCACAGGTCATTCCAATCAGACCGGCCGAGGCGGTAATCCGGGTCGACCGGCACACCGCCGGGCCGGGCTTTGTTGGTTCCGCGCTCCAGTCGCTCGTCGGGCTCTTCGTTCCGCTCCCCGCTGGCCGCCTCGCTCGCCGGTCGTTACTGGGGGCGGATCGTACCGGCATCATTAGGCCCGGACGACAGTCCCTCGCGCTGCTGGCACTTCTGGCCTTCTGGGGGATTGCCCACATTGGGGCGTTTCTGGTCTGGAATGTCTTTGTCATCTCCTGGGAAATGCCGAAGGATCCGCCACCGTCCGGTGCAATTCCGCCTCTGATCATCGTGTTTCTCCTCGGCAGATTGCTCGCAGGCAACTTCCTGATCCAGACTGTGCTGTTGATGTTGTTCGACTGGCCATTCTACGGCTCCTTTTCAGCGATCCCGGAGCGGTTGGGAGTGTTCCGTCGATGCCTCCGAGCACGAGTGGCTCTGGAGCGGCGAGTGACCAGTCTCATTGGCACGATGATCGTCCTGGGCCTCTCCCTGCTCCCCCTCTCGGCCCTGCTCGTGGCTCTCCCGGCGGTAGCCCCGAGCGAAGCGGTGTTGGCCGACGCTGTCCCGCTTTCCCAATCGCGCGGCCGCCGCTTCCTCCGCCGGGTGGGCGGGGTGTTTGCGGGATTGACGGTACTGCTCGCGCTGACTGCGTTCGCGGTCGAGTTCGTTAGCCGACTCCCACTCCCGGAAAAGGGGCAACTCGGAATCCTGGCCCAGAAAGTTCTCGGGTTCTCGGTCGCTGATATGGTATCAGCCGGTCCGCCGCCGACTGTCGGGGTTGGAACCGGAGTGATCGCTCCGACCCCCCGGGAGATGATCGAAAAGCGGGACAAGTTGCAGCGGACACTCGCTGCCGGGTTGGAAGATCCAGTTAAACTGCGTGACTCTCAGGCCGATCTCGATCTCGTCCGGCAGCAGATTGAGGAAGTCGCACCGGAATCTCGCCAACTCCGAATACTGCTCGATCCGGTCTGGTCGCCCTGGCTCGGAGTGCCCATCTGGAAGCTCCTGCCGCCCGCTCTGGTCCAGCACTGGCCGTTCGTATTCCTGACCATCTACGCGGTCGATCTTCTGTTGCTCATGATGATCGGTAAAGTACCGATCGTTTATAACATCCGAAACTTGATCGTTCGCTGGCGGATTGCTGCGCTCACTGCTCTTGCGTTCACTGTCGTTGTCGGGCTGCTCATCGCCCTTTTGGCGTTCGTCAACGGTATGTACAAACTGAACGACGAGACCGGGATTCCAGGGAACGTATTCGTTCTCTCCGATGGGGCGACGGACGAGTTGTTTTCCAACCTCGGGTACGGGGACATCGACAATGCTGTGCGTGTTTCCGTCAACCTCGATCCCGCGGGGAATCTGATTGCCCCGGTCGGGGTGCAGCGGGCAACACCGGGACCGGGCGGGACACTCACCCCCATCGCCCCGGGGGTAGAGCCCCCCTACGGACAGTCGGCAGTTTATCTGGCGAGCAAGGAAATCTACTTCGTGGTGAGTCAGCCGGTCCCGGTCAAGGAGGGCGAGAAAGCCCGCCGACGGCTGCTGAACATGCGGGCGATTGAAGATGCTTCGGTCGCCGCGGCGGTCCACAATATCCGTCTCTATCCGGGCGGGCAGTGGTTCACGCAGGTTGGGGTGCGCGAACTCCCAACGGGAGAGTTAGACCCGACCGGAAAGCCCCGGAAGAAAGCGTACGTTGAGTGTGTTTTGGGCGAAGGAGCGGCCGGGACACTTGGTGTGGACATCGGGAAGGAGCGGTTGGGGACAGGGGATGTGTTCCAACTCGGCGATCTGGACTGGGTCGTGACGGGTGTGATGAAGGCCGAGGGGACGACATTCGGGTCCGAGATCTGGGTCCAGAATATGGATGTGGTGACCAAGACTTTTGGGAAGAAGGGGACGTACACCACGATGGTGGTGCGGACCGACCGGGACACCCCCGAAGCGGCCCGAGCTCTGGCGTACCATCTCCAGAATCGATACACAGTCGCGAAATTCAAGGCAATGGCGGAGCCCGACTACTACGCCGAGTTGACCAAGACGAACGACCAGTTCCTGATCAATATCGTGATGGTCGCGGTGGTTATGGCTGTGGGCGGAGTGTTTGGCGTGATGAATACGATGTTCGCCTCGATCGCGGCCCGGATCAAGGAGGTGGGGGTACTCCGTATTCTCGGATTCAAGCGGTGGCAGATTCTGATCTCGTTCATGCTGGAGTCGCTGGCAATCGCGTTCATCGGTGGGCTGGTGGGGTGCTTGCTCGGGTCACTGGCGAACGGATTTGAGGCCCGGAGTACGCTCAGCGGTGGACAAGGTGGTGGAAAGAGCGTGGCACTGAAGATGGTGGTCGATTACCAGACTGTCGCGGCGGGAATGCTCTTCACCCTGGTGATGGGCCGACTCGGTGGGCTCGTCCCGGCCCTCTCGGCGATGCGGATGGAAATCCTCGATTCCCTCCGGTGATAGTCCGGGCAAGGCTTTTCAGGCCGGTGGCACACAAACCGATCAGGCCGGGAGAGAATTATCGCCGGACAAACGAACTTGGCGGAATGAATCGACAGTTGCGAATTGGATACTAGATTCTTGATAGAGATGATTCCTCCCCACAAACCTTGCCGCCAGACCCCGCACTGTCCAGCGTCATCAGCCGGCCTCTCATGAATCTTCGTGCCCACCGCCACGCCGTTCTCGCCCTGACCTTCGTGGTTTACGTGATCGGCATCGCCACGGCGGTCTGGACCTCCATCCCCAGCGCCCTCGCCGTTTCTCTCCTAATGATCGCAGCGGTGGCCTGGGCGCACGGCTTCGCGGCCGGGGGAGCCACGATGATAATCTGTGCAGTTATAGAATATCCTATTGCCAAAATGATCTTCGAGTCCAACTGGCTTAGTGGCCCCACGGCGATTGCGATTCTCATTCCCATACTCTTAACCCAATCGGTCGTGCTGGTCGCGCTGTCCGCTCTCCGCAGAGCAGAGTTGCGGCAGATGGTGGACGAGGACGAACTCCGGGAAAAGAACTCTGCGTTGCAGGTGGCACTGGCCGAGGTCAAGGAACTCCGCGGGATGTTGCCGATCTGTGCGTGGTGCAAGAGCGTGCGGGACGTCAACGGACTGTGGGACCGACTCGAAGCCTATCTGTCGAAGCACTCTCACGTGACCCTCACGCACGGTGTTTGCCCAACCTGCCTGGTCCAGATGCAGAAAGAGCTAGCGGCACAAACGGATCGCGGAGAGGGTTGAAGCTCAAGGTGCTTGGGCGGTTACTGACAAGCTTTCGCAAAGCGGCGAGAAGGTCCGGGGTTCACCCCGGACCTTCTCGCCATGAATCGATCCACCTGCGGGGCCACTTTCCTCGCCGTGAGGCGCAAACATCGACCCCGCAAACACGCGTCGATGATTGCGACGAACATCATCTTGACCGGCTGTCTGCCCGCCGACCCGCATTCCCGCCGGTGGTCCCGTCCAGAGTGCTGGTCAGACCCGGCTGGTTGAGGGCTCGGTTTCGCAGCCTTGAGCGGGGCCGGAGGGGTGTTGGTCGGTCGGGCATCCCCTTCCGCAGCGTATCGCCGCGGGTGTCGCTGACTCCGCCCGCAGGTGGATGGGAGAGTTGTAGCAGAACTGCTGAGGATGAGGGAAGGTCGGCAGGCTTGTTTTTCTCTCTCGTCTTAGACGAGCGGTGAAGGGAACTCTCCCCGCTTCCCAGGGTTGCGCCGGAAGACCGGCTTCACCCTGGGCTATTGTACTGAGCCTCATTCGAGGCTCCAATCCCCATCAACTGCTGCCCTTGACCGTGATCGATTTCCTTCTGTCAGTCGCCTCATGCCTTGATGATGTCCTTGACGGTCATTCCCGCCGGGATCATGGGGAGGACATGTTCCTGGTGCGGGACCAGGACGTTCAGGACGTATGGCCCTGGGCTCTCAATCATCTCGATCAGCGCGGCGTCCAGATCGTCCTTGGCAGCGATGCTCTGGGCCTTGACCCCGAATCCGGCAGCGATCATCACGAAGTCCGGGTACGGAGCGTGGTCGACCCCCGCGCCCAGATAGGTGTGCCCGCGGTTGCTCCCGAAGAAACGGTCCTCCCACTGGACCACCATTCCCAGGTGCTGGTTGTTCAAGAGCAGCACCTTGGCCGGGATCTTCTCGGCATACGCGGTCGCCAGTTCCTGCACGTTCATCAGGAAACTGCCGTCCCCGTCGATGTCGATGACAAGGTGATCCGGGTGAGCCACCTTGGCTCCCAGGGCAGACGGCAGACCGAACCCCATCGTCCCCAATCCGCCGCTGGTGACCCATTTTCGCGGCTGATTGAACCGGAAAAACTGAGCCGCCCACATCTGGTGTTGGCCCACCCCAGTCGTGATGATCGTCTTGTCGAGTTGGTTGCGATCCCGGAGGATTTCGTACAGCCGCTTGATCGCGTGCTGCGGCAGGATCGCATCCGAGATGTCGGCGAATTTCAGCGGTTCGGTGTCGCGCCAGTGGTCGATCTGTCGCATCCAGTCCGGGTATCGGCCACCCGCGACAAGCTCAGCGTTACGGTCCTCGCGGAGCATGGCGTTGAGTTGCCGGAGGGCGTCACGGAGGTCACCGTGAACCGGAACGTGGGCGAACTTGTTCTTGTGGATCTCAGATGCATCGATATCAACATGAACAATCTTTCCGTGCTTGGCGAATTCGGTCAGCTTGCCAGTCACCCGGTCGTCGAAACGGACTCCGAAGGCGAGGAGCAAGTCGGCGTCGTTGATCGCGTAGTTACTGGTCACCGTGCCGTGCATCCCGAGCATCTGAAGGCACAAGTAGTGATCGGCCGGGAAGCTCCCCAGACCATGCAAGGTTAGCCCGACTGGGATGCCGGTGAGTTCGGCAAACTCCTTCAACTCGGCAGCCGCATTGCTGTGCGAGACCCCGCCACCTGCATAGATGAACGGCTTTTTGCTCGCCCGGAGGGCTGCGATCACGGGCTCCAGGTTGGCCCGTTTCACCTTCCGAATCGGGCGATACCCGGGCAGATCCATCGGGGCATCCCAGTTCGGAATCGTCGATTTTGTCTGGACATCCTTGCAGATGTCGATCAAGACCGGGCCGGGTCGGCCGGTGGTGGCGATGTGGAACGCCTCCTTGACCACCCGGGCGACGTCCTCGACACTGGTGAGGAGATAGTGGTGCTTGGTGATACCCCGGCAGATCTCGACCATTGGGGTTTCTTGGAATGCATCGTTGCCCAGCGCGTGGGTGGGCACCTGCCCGGTGATGGCGATCATCGGGACCGAGTCCATCTTCGCGTCGGCGATACAGGTGACGAAGTTTGTCGCGCCGGGGCCGCTGGTGCTCATGCACACGCTGGCTTTGCCGGTGGTGCGGCTGTATCCGTGAGCCATGAACCCGCCACCCTGTTCGTGGCGAGGGAGGATCGTGCGGAGTTTGTCCTCAACCTTGGTGAGCGACTGGTGGATCGGCATGGACGCCCCACCGGGGTAGGCGAAGACGACCTCGACGCCATGCCGAATCAGGCTCTCGACGAGGATGTCCGCTCCGCTCATCGGGGCCGCGGTGGGGGGGGTAGGGTGGCTCGATTCGCCCATGATGCTCGCCTGTAAGGAACCCGTTCGCAGCGGAGGAAACCGACCTCCCCACGCCGGCGCAAAACGATGGGCGTCGGCCGCGAAGAGTTGAAATAGTATAGTGATTCGGGCGGGCGAGTGTAAGATGTGATTCAGCAAAGAATTCGAGAAGGTCTCCCGAGTACGGAGTCGAAATCCGACCGGGATGATTGCCCCGCCCGTCGCGGTCAGGCAGAATGTCCTTTTCGCTTCTCCCCGTGCCGCCAGCTCGCGGCCGTTCGGTCCCCGCACCCGTTCCGGAGATATCATGTCCCATTCGGCTGCCGCCCCGCGCTGGGCTGGCCGAGGTCGGTCCCTGATCGCCCTCCTGATCCTTCCCGCTCTGTGTCTGGCCCTGAGCGGATTCCGCCCGGTCACTGCGGCCGATACCGCCCCCGCGCCGCGACCCGCCAAGCAGGCGGCCCGCACGCTGTCTGCGGCCGAACTCGATCGTGCCCTGATGGACGAGGTGAAGACGAACACCGAGTTGATGAAGAACCTGGAGTATCTCTCGGATGTGATTGGCCCCCGACTGACCGGGTCGAAGGGATTGGAGCGAGCGAACGAGTGGGCGGCGGGGAAGATGAAAGAATACGGCCTGGAGAACGTCCGACTGGAGCCGTGGGAGATTCCAGTCGGGTGGGAACGGGGAAAAGCCAGCATGACGGTTGTCGACCCGGATACCCGGGTCCGGTGCCTGGCGGCGGCGGTTGGCTGGACCCCAGGAATGAAAGGAAAGGTGATCGGCGAGGTCGTTCTCCTTCACGCCAACAGGAAAGCGGATCTGGAGAAGTACAAGGGGAAACTGAAGAACGCAGTGGTCATCACCACTGCGCCGACTTCTGTCGCCCCAATCACTGATCTGTCGTATGGCCCTCTCCCTCCCCCGCCTGCGAAGAAAAATCTGCCTAAAAAAAATGAACTGAAAAAAGACGAGCTGAAAAAAGACGAACCCAAGAAGATCCCATCCCCTGATCAGGTATTGGCCGATGTTGATGATCAACCACCAGCCAAAGACGAGAACAAAAAGGATGACCCGAAGAAGGATCAACCCAAGAAAGACGAGCCCAAGAAGGCGACCCCACCCCCGGTCGGGGTGGGACCGTTCGTATCGGGCCGAGACCTCGACGAGTTCCTGAAGGCTGAGGGGGTGGCCTGTCGCATCAGCGACGCCAGCAAGCCACACGGACTCCTGGTCGCGTACGGTGGGTGGCGTGGAGGTGACCGTGCCGCCCAGCAAGACGAAATGCCCCGCTTGGTTGTTGCCCACGAGCACTTCGCCATGCTCTACCGACTCGCCAGCCGCCCAGCCCCGGCTGTCACGAAGGTTGAGGTCGAGATCACGAACACGTTTCTCCCTGGACCTATCACCTGCTTCAACACGGTCGGTGAGGTTCGCGGGAGCGAGAAGCCAGACGAGTTCGTGGTGGTCGGTGCGCACCTCGATTCGTGGGATCTGGCGACCGGGACGATGGACAACGGGACCGGCAGTTGCGTTGTCCTCGAAACCGCCCGGGCTGTCGCTGCCCTGGCAAAGCAGGGGTATCGCCCGAAGCGGACGATTCGGTTCTGCCTGTTCACTGGCGAGGAACAGGGACTACACGGGTCTCGTCAGTACACGATCAAACACGCGGCCGAGATGGAGCGAACGTCGCTCGCGCTGGTGCATGATACCGGAACCGGCCGGGTCTACGGATTCGGGGTTCACGGGCAGGCCAAGACGAAGGAGATTCTGGAGCCGGAACTCGTCACGCTCGAATCGATGGCGGGGTGGCAGGGGCTCGACCTCGGGGGTGTCTTTGGGAGCGACCACCAGTCGTTCCATCCCGTCGGGGTGCCCGGCTTTGCCTGCCGGCAAGACATTGACGAGTATCGGCTGACCCACCACACCCAGACGGACACGTTTGACCACGCCAAGGGGCCAAATCTGGTTCAGGGTGCCCAGGTCATGGCTGTGACGAGCGTCCGGGTGGCGAACATGCCGGACCTCCTGCCGCGGACCCGGACACCCCGGAAGGAACCGAAGAAAGACGAACCGAAGAAAGACGAGCCGAAGAAAGAGGAACCGAAGAAAGATGTAAAGACAAGAGATTAATTGACAATAACGAGCACAGGGCGTTGCCCCAGAACGCAAGGTGTTGTCCCCAGAATTCAGGGCGTTATCCTTTGCCACGCAACCCAGGCAGTTGGTGAGAGGAAATCTCCCGTGGGATCGGGTGCCACGGGCGGCTTGTCCGCCCGTGAAGGGCGTCACA
>PLDW01000058.1 GCA_003136315.1 Gemmataceae bacterium
GGGCGTTTTTCGCCAGTGTCCAGGATGTTATCATCGGCTACTACCGAGAGCTGTGTAACACCGGTCAGCCGCCGGACAGGGAAGAGTTCATTACCCAACACGCAGAACATGCGGAGGGGCTAAGGCTATTCTTCGAGAAACACGAAAGAAGTCTCTCCGACAGTGCGTCTAAGCAGATAAATCCAGGCCAACCTTTCGCGGGGACCAATGCTGAATTTGGACACTTTGTACTGCTTCGAGTAGCGGGGCAGGGGACAATGGGTGTTGTGTATGAAGCAAGAGATTCAAGGCTTAATCGTATAGTTGCCATCAAAATATTGCACAGTTGTTATTCGCCATCCTCAATCACATGGCATCGGTTTCAATTTGAAGCCAAAGCACTGGCAAAACTGTCACATCCTAATATTATAACAATATATGATAGCGGCGAATTTAATGGAAGGCAATTTTTTTCTATGGAATATGTGATCGAAGGAACGTCTCTCAATAGTCGTCCGCCCCGTCCAATCAAGGACGAGGTGCGTCTACTTTTAAAAGTGATACGAGCTGTCCAGTATGCACACAATTCCGGCTATATCCACCGTGATCTAAAGCCAGCCAATATATTAATTAGATATGATTGTGAGCCATTAATATGTGACTTTGGGATGGCGAAAGAGGCGACGGGACCGGCAATTACGGCTGCGCGAGAGCATGTGGGGACATACCGATATATGTCACCTGAGCAAGCAAACTTACAACATAAATTTTCTTACGCAGATGATATTTATGCACTTGGGGCAATTTTATACGAGAGAATTGCAAATCGGCCAGCTAATCCTGGAGAAACATCGGAGAGCGCACTCGCATGGGTTCGTGAAACGCTGCCACCTCCTCCGTCCACCTATAACCCGGATGTAGACCCGGATCTCGACGCGATCTGCATGCAATGCTTGCAAAAATCGCCAGCCCAGCGATACACTACTGCGGCCTTGATGGCCAGCGACCTCGACCAGTGGCTACTGGGTCGTCCTGTGACCGTAAGGCCTCTCGGTGCCTTCAAACGGTTCTGGCGCTGGTGCTGGCGAAATTCTGCAGTAATGGCAGTTTTTTTGGCTTTGCTCGGGATCATCGGGTGGGCGATTTGGCAGACCAAGTTGGCCTGGCAGGCGGAAACGGCTGCTGAGGTCTCGGCATCGGCCGAGATGCGTGCAAAGAACGATGCCGAGAAACGTCTGAAGGAAAGTGACGCGGCATTCGGGTTTCTTGAGTCTTATCTCCTCACGCCTTCTAGGCCATATGGTCAGGAAGGCGGTCAAGGTCGTGATGTGACAGTAGACCAGGCGGTAAAAGCTGCGTTGCCTTATATAACATCGACATTTAAAAGCTATCCTCTTGCTGAGGCACGGATAAGAATGACAATCGGCAGATCATTTATGTTCCGTGATGAAACAAACCGCGCTGTGGAGCAGTATGAGCTAGCATATCAGATTTATAAAACCCAACTGGGCACAAGTGCACTCGAATCTCTTGGATGTTCCGATGCTATTGGCTTTTGCTATGATTTACTAGGTCGGCACTCCGAGGCAAAGCGACAGCATGAACAAACTCTAGCTCTCCTCAAGCAAAAACTTCCCGGCAATCATCCGCTTGTGCTGACAAGTATGCATAATCTAAGCTTAAGCTATTCAGGACTCGGCCAATTTGCAGCCGCCCTTGATCTTCGCAAAACAGTGTATGAACTTCGCCGAGAGACGTTAGGTCCATACGACGGCGATACGCTCTGGAGCCTTCACAGTTATGCGGATTCATTGTACGACACAGGCGATCTGAAAGCAGCCTTAGAAAAACGCGAACTATTATTTCAATATAGAAGAGCACGGTTACCAGCTAATCACCCAGATCTGCTGTGGAGTATGCGTAGTCTTGTGCATAGCTATTTTCACCTCGGGAGATATAAAGAGGCATATGATCTAAACAATGAGACACTAAAGGCCAGCAAGATACAACTTGGTGATGATCATCAAGCCACACTATGGAGCGAGCATGCATTGGCCGACTGCCTCTTCGAGTTGGGTGAACGGCCCGCTGCACTTCTGCACCGCGAAAAGACATATGCTGTCCGCGAGAAGAAACTAACTCGCCGCCATCCAGACACTCTCTGGAGTATGCATCGATTGGCCGACAGCTGTTTCGACGATAAGCAATATGATCGGGCGCTCCAACTCCGACGCGAAACGTATATGCTTCGGAGTGATATTCTTGGCGATGATCATCCCCATACAATCTGGATCCTGACAAATTATGCACAAAGTATCATGCAAGCTGGAAATAAAACTGAAGCTTTACAACTTTTAGATAAAGCACTACATCACGCGAATAAAAGATTTATCTATCCAGGATTTTATGATTTCGTTGAATCTCTGCGTAAATAATCATATATTACTGCATTATAATCAAGTAAATATCTAAATGATATTCGCTGTTCAATCTGATTGCGGCCTATATCGGATTAGACTTCATGCATCTCGGCACCTTCCAACTCACATTAATCCACTGCTATCGATCTCTTACGAGCCCTCGTCTCGGAATTGATTCTCACCAGCCCATACACTTCGTCCAGCATTACTCCAGTGAGGCCACACAACCGGCGCACCGCGTCAATGCTTTGGGAGGCCGGTTGAAGTTCGAGCTTAATCATCACGTTCATGAGCTCGGCTCCAGCTCAGGATGTAAGTTGGTCTTGTCGGATCGTTGATTCATGCTGTTTACCTGATCAATTCTTGCAAGGTTCATCGGGAAACGCATCAGGATTCCACCTCCACCCCCCACTTCCCCGTCTTTCACCTTGCCGATCACCCAGGCCAGGATCTCCTCCTTCTTCAGTTGCTCGACGATGCTGTTGGCGAAGGAGGGCGAGTCTCTCCCAGAGGTCACGGAACCGTTCAGGTCGACGGCTCCTCCCGTGGTGAGCGGCCCTGGGGATGAGGCAGCCCCAGCAGTTTCTGCCAGCTCGCGGCAGGCTTCAATCGCATGATCAGCTTTTCGAGCCGGTCCAGGTCGTTCAGGTCGTTCAGGGCCGTCTGCACGTCAGCGGAAGGCTCCCCCAACTGGTCGCGTCCGAGCAACAGGAGGATTGTTCGGGCTTCCTCTAATCTCCCCTCGGCCCATCCTTTGGCAAAGCCCTCTTCGAAGATGGCCCGGTACGTCACGGATTCCATCATGGCCGAATCTCTCCCAAACGTCACGGATTTGTTCAGGTCGACGGCTTCCTCCGCTGTGAGCGGCGCCGGGGACGGGGCAGTCCCAGCAGTTCCTGCCAACTCGCGGCATGTTTCAGTCGCACGAGCAAATCATTCAGCCGGTCCACATCGGTGATGGCCTCCAAGGTCGCGGGCACGTCCGCGGAAGGTTCTCCCAACTGCTCGCGCCCGAACAAGAGGAGGATTTTGCGGGCTTCCTTTGCTTCGCCCTTTGCTTCACCCTTTGCTTCACCCCTTGCTTCGCCTTCGGCAATACCCTCTTCGAGGATGGCCCGGTACGTCACGGATTCTTTCATGTTACCGACCTCTTGTAATAGCGTCTTGATCATTGCCTGCTCATACCGCAGGCCCATCAAAATGAAAGTCGCCGACCAAAACACAGCCGCCTCGCTGGGCGGCACGGTTTGGGCAAGCCGTTGCTTCATCCGGGCGATGACTGCGGGTAGATCCCCTGGCTGCACATCGCCCAGCGGCGCCAGCGGCAACAGCCCCAACCCGCCCGAGAGCCACTTCTCGGCCGAGACCTGCCAGACTCGCACGATTTGGTAACGGAAAGCCACATCAAACGCTTCGCCGGGAAATCCGCGTTCATATAACCCGGTCAACTGCGGCGAGTCCGCACCGCGGTGAAGGAGCACCAACAGGCTACGGACCGGCAGGCGGTTGCGCTTGAACAATGCGCTATTGTACAGCAGCAAGTCGGGTAGTTTCGTGACCGTATCGTGGCCAGCCTGAAAGTCGACGCCCAGGAGCCAGTCGGGTGGGCCGGCCACACGGATGACCTTGTCGGCCGCACCGGTGATGGTGGCAATGTCTGCATCGATAAGCGTGGCAGGCGCGGCTGTCCAACCACCCCGAACCACCCAATCTTCGGGGGACAACTCCGTCAGGTGCTTGAGGGTGTCATCGAATGGCCCAGGCATCGGCTACCTTCTCTTCCATTCTCAGCGCTCACGACAGAGAAGTCTCCCTATGGCATTCTGGCCTGCGAAGATGGACGTCGCCAGACTTGCGTGCAGGCGACAGGCCAAAATTCCCGGCGGCACCCGAATTCGGGCTTGACCCGGATAACCGTCTCGGTATGACGCGACCTTCAACGTCGAAATCCGAAGACACGTGTGAGGGCTGCCCATGCCGCGGGGAACCTGGCGGTGCGTCATCGGCGCGGTGGCGATGATGTTGTGTACGATTCCGCGTCCGGAATCGGCAGATGCCGCGCCACCGGATCAATCACTGGGATCGGGTCCGATGGCTCCAACTCAGCCGTTTGGAGCGGTCCAACCGACCCCGCTTTTCCCCGTTACGGCTGGACCAGGCGCGACCGGCCCTGCAATGCTTCCGCCATCGTCGCCTCCATCGACGACGGGTCCCGGTATGTTGCCCTCGCTCAGCGGAGACGGTGGTCCGGCAATCCGGGATCTGACCCCACCCGGATTTGCGACTGAGCCCCTCACTCCCAGCGGACAAGGAGGGGAACATGAGGTGCCTGGGCACCTGAACCCGGCAGCCCCGTCGGGAGGTGGGTTGTTCACGTCGGCCGAGTTCCTGGAATATCGGGCTCGCCGCGGACTGTTCGATTTCGCGATCCCCGGGGTCGCCACAGGGCTTGCCACCACCGGTCCGATCGATTCACTCAACTACCGTGACCAGCCCGGGTTCCGCGCTGCCCTCGGATACCGTTTCGGAAACTCCGGGTGGGATATTACAGGTGAATATACCTATTTTCACACAAATGCAGATCAGAGCGTAACAGCCGGGCCGGGGGAGGTCTTGTTTCCGACCCTCACCCGTCCCGGATTGGTCGATCAGGTCTCTTCCGCGCTGGCCACTGGGAACCTCTCGTACAACACGTATGACCTGACCCTTGGCCGGCGGTTCGCGGTCGATGATCACCTCGCAGTGCGGATGTATGGAGGGTTCAGGTACGCCAGTATCCTTCAGGATTTCCAGACGTATTACGATGGGATCGACGCGAACCAGTCGGCTGTCTCGGCACGCTCCACGTTCCAGGGATTCGGCCCCATCATCGGGACCGAGGGGATACTCGCGGGCTGGCGGGGGTTCCACGTCTACGCTCGGGCCAGTGGTGGCCTGCTGGGTGGCATGTCGAACAATCCCATCCAGGAGACGAATAACGGTGGCCAGACAGTGTACGTGAATTCCGCCTACGACGTCCGAGAGGTGATCCCGGTGTTGGGCGTCGGGTTTGGCGTCGGGTGGCAGTATCGGACCGTGTCGATCCGGGTCGGATACGAGTTTACCCAGTATTACGGACTGATCCAACAGCCCCGATTTGTCAACGACGTATCCCAGGGAAGGCTGGTCACCACGCCGGGAAATCTGTCACTTGAGGGATTGTTCGTCCAGTTCGGGGTCGCGTTCTGACACGGTCGGTCCTGATCGCCCAGACCGGACACTCACTCAGCCCGCCAGAACCGGAATCACCACGCCCGCCGTTCCCACATCCAACAGGAGTGGTCGGCGGGTTCAGGTATTTCTGGGTCCACACCCGCTCGACCAGGTAACCCGGGCAGACTTTGAGCCCGCAAGCATCATCCCATTGCACAATTTGGAAGTGTTGGGGTACACCGAAATTGATGACCGGTCAGTCGGGGGGTACAGTAACAGAGGTGATTCTCTGCCCTCACCCCTCATGGCTGGACGCTATGCCGAGCCCTGCCGATCCCGCTGACCGGCCGGACCTCGCTACCGACCGGAGTGCCGTTCACGAGGCGGGCGAATCTCCCGCCCCCCAACCGGCATCCGACGCTCAGGACGAGACCCGGACCGCCTCCCCTCCCACCCCCCAGGCTTTTGAGCTTGGCGCAACCGTGGCCGCGCCGACCGGCATGTTCCAACCTCCCCAGGGCGGCCCCTCTGTTGGCCCCAGTGGGAACGCCGCTTCCGGGCAAGCACTCCGTGATCTCAACGACTGGGTGGATCACAACCGGGACAAGGTCGATGTCGGCGAGTACAAGCTTTTGCGGTCGCTCGGAACTGGAGCATATGGAGCCGTTTGGGAGGCGATTAACTTCGAGACCGGGGAACACGTTGCGATCAAGTTCCTCACCGCAGGCGACCAGCGTTGGGAAGCGCTCCTCGACGAGGTGAAGTTCCTCCAGGCGCTGGAGGGTACGCACGGGATTGTGACGGTCAAGCAGGTCCACCGGGGCACCGCACACCAGCCCCCCTACTACGTCATGCCACTGGCAACAGCCGGATCTCTGACTGATCTCTTGAAGGCTCCTGACAGCTTGCAGGGTGGACCTCCATCGGGACGCCTCCCCCAGCAAGGCATACCACTCGCGGAGGCCGTCCGACTCTTCACCCGAGTCGCAACCGCGCTGGCCGCAGTCCACCGCCGAGGGATTCACCACTGCGACCTGAAACCGCGGAACATTCTCCTCCACCGAGCTCAACCGTCCGACCCAGTCGAGCCGCTGATCGCGGACTTTGGTCAGGCCCACCTGGCGACCGACGACACCCCAGCCCTCGGCACATTCTTCTACATGCCCCCGGACCAGGCCGTGGCCGGGCTGAGGAAAACGCGGTCGGATAGCGGTTGGGATGTCTACGCACTCGGGGCGGTTTTGTACGAGTTGCTTACAGGAGAGCCCCCCCGCAAAACCGAATCGCTCGTTCGGGAGTTGCGCGGAACGAGCCACCTGGAGAGTAAACTCGATGCGTACCGCAGCGGGGTGGCAAAGGCGCCAGTGCCGATCGCCCATCGAGCGGTCGCCGACCCACTCCTGGCCGGACTCATTGACAAGTGCTTGAGTCTCAACCCCGTCGACCGACCGCGTGACGCGGGGGAGGTGGTCCGGCTGTTGAAGCATCGGGCGTGGTGGCGACAGGTCCGACCACTCCTCACTCTCGGGACTGTCGGGACCAGCCTGTTTATCTTGCTCATGGCGTCGATCAGTGTGTTCGTCGCGAACCGCGTTTACAACGATTCGAAGAAGACCGTCGGCCAGGAAATCGAGGGCAGTCTGGCCCGAACCGGGTGGTACGGGATGACCCTGGTTGACAAGGGACTCCAGGATCACATTGGTTTTATCGAACAACAGGCCGCCGACTGCCCGGATGACGTGCGCCAGGCGATGCTCAAGGCGGCCACAGCCGCAGAGAAAGCCGGCCCTCCCCAGGGTGGAGTGGCCCAGGCGACCGCGGCAATCGGTGACCGGTCGGAGTACGATGGGTGGCTGACCAAGGTGCAGCGCCGCAGCCGGGGGCGGTGGGTTGACGACACCCCCCGTTCGGTCGCACTGGTGCTGTCCACCTCGGGCGAGGGACCCGCCCATGCGTACATCCTGGCCCGCTCCGACCCCAACTCCGACCCGGCTACTGACCGTGTCAGGAATGCCCGGATCTATAATCTGGACCTGGCTTTCCGCGATTATTTCCACGGGGGCGGGAACCGGTTTGATAAACCGGGGGAGCCGTTCCCGGTGCTCCGCCATACCCACATTTCCCACACCTACCGCTCTCGGTTGGCGGATCGACCCTGGCAAGTCGACATCATCACCCCGGTCTGGTCCGGGCCGGACCGGACCGGGCGGGTTCTCGGGCTGTTATCGATCGGGCTCCGCATCGACGCGCTGAAGTCGCAAATCGAGATGCCTGCCGACCTCCTGGCTAAGATTCCAACGATCGCTCGGGGAATAGGGGCGTACGTGGTCAATGACCGGGAGTGCTGGGTCTGGCACGAAGCGGGGATGGCCCAACTGGCGGCGGACGCGGACAAGGTTAAGCCGATACTCCGGGATCCCGACAATTTGCCTGAACTGGCTCGCGCTCGCGGCAAAGACGCCGAGGACGCGGATGACTACGTCCCCTGGCATCACCTCAAGGATGGGATCGAATACTACTCGGATCGATACACTGACCCTGTCGAATCTCGTGAAACCGGCAGCGCGCGGAAGATCGCCCACACTGTTCCGTTCCTACCCTACACACACAGTGTTTACCGCGACACTCCGGACGAGAAGTATGGGCACATCGGGGACCGGCGGTGGGGGTTCGTCGTGCAGGTGGACGAGGCAACAGCCCTCCGCCCACTCATGGATCTTCGGCACGATCTGTTTTGGGCCGGATCGGTCATGGTGATTACCCTGGCCGCGCTGGCTGTGGTATTGTGGATATGGTTGTTCCGGTTACTCCGTGGTTGGGAGTTGGCGGGCCATGGCTGAACTTGAAGCGATTACCGATATCCGGCCGACGAAGGAGAAACCGCAAGCCGTTCCGGCACAGTACGGGAGGCGGTTCCAACTCATCGCCGATAAGCCGGCCCGGCTAGGGCGGGATGAAACGAAAATGGACTGGGCCGTCCCGGAGGACGACCAGATCTCCCGTTTTTACGCCAACCTGGCGTGGGACGGCACCCGCCTGACCGTCGAGCGACGTGGACCGGTTCTCCCGGACTACCCGGAGGCCCCGGCGAACAAGATCGTCGTCCGCGACCCCAGCGCGAAAGAAAAGTTCATGGAGGTGGTGAAGGCCACCCTTGGACCCGGGGAATCGTTCTGGATCGGCCAAACTCAGTTCACGCTGCGGGTGGACGACGACGCCTGCCAGGATGCCGCAGTGGATGCCACCGTCGCCCCCGTGAAGGAGGAGCGCACCCGGGCTCAGCTGGAGGAAATTCCCTTCACCGACCCGGCGATCGTCCTCAAGGCGATGGAGCAAGTCCCGAACACGATCAAGGCCGCAGCGAACGACCAGGGCCTGTTTCGGCAGATGCTCAAGGTGGTCATGCAGGCTCTGGGCCGGGCGGATGCGGTGGGGATCGTCCGCATCCCCCCAGACTGTCCGCCCGGAGAGCGCCGGCTTGCCCTGGTGGAGTCGAACGTCCGCCCAGCCATGCTCCTGGGATCGAGGAGTTTCACCCCCTCCCGTCGGCTGGCGTACCGGGCGATCCTGGAGCGGCGGCGAAGTTGTCTCCACTGCTGGTCGACGGACGGAACCGATAACGAAGGGTCAGAAATGACCCTGGCCGCCGCCCCACTCAACAACTCGATCCCCTGGGCCATCTGCACCCCCTTCCAGGACGGCTCGAAATTCGCCCTGTACGTCGCCGGGCATGTCCCCGGATCGTGGTCGTCTTTAACCAAGCCAGCCCAGGACAAGATCCTCGCAGACCTGACACAGTACCAGAAGATTGCTGAGTTGATTGTCGGGCTGATCGAGACCACACTGCGGATGAATCGCCTGTCTCGACAAAACAACCTGATCCGTCAGGCCTGGCACCGGGAACTGTGGCAGTTCATGGACGATCCGGTCAAGCTGGATGCAATTCTCCAGCCGCAGGAAAAGGAAGTCACCATCCTCTTCTGTGATTTGCGCAACTACTCGCTGTACGCATCGGAGCACAAGTCCGAGCTCTTGACCGCGTGGAAAAGCATTGCCTCAGCGCTGGAGATCATGGCCGCGACGATTACCGACAAGGGGGGGGTGGTTGGCGGATTCCGCGGGGACGCCGTGCTCGGATTCTGGGGTTGGCCGGAGAGCCGAGAGAGGCAGGTGGAACGGGCCGGTCAGGCGGCGGTTCGCATCCGCGACCGGATCGGCGGGCGCTCGATGGGCAAGCAGTGTGGTCTCGGGCTGACCCACGGTAAGGCGCTGGCCGGTCGACTGGGGGCACACGATCTGGCGGTCGTCGACCTGTACGGCCCGGTGGTCAACCTGGCGTTCCGACTGGAGGCGATGACGAAGGCGTTCGGTGTGGGGGTGATTGTAAGCGAGGACGTGGCATCACGGATCTCGGAAACCGACCCGGACGGGGAAAAACTGCGGACACGGAAACTGGGGAATGTGAAGGCGAAGGGGTTCCCGGAACCGGTCCCGGCCTATGAGTTGTACTCGATCGACAACCCGACCGTCTCCGAGTGGCAGCGGCACGAGTGGAACGCGCTGGTCGACCAGTTCACGAAGGGGGAGTGGACCGAGGTGTACGATGCACTCTCCGCGCAATTCCCGGACGACTCGGCCGCACAGTGCCTGATGCGGTTCATGAACGCGACCGACCTCTCTCCCCCGCAAGGGTGGAACGGCGCATTCATCCCACCCGGCCCGCCGGAAGGCTGAAATTCCCCTCACGGCTCCTCTGGAAGCGGGGAACGCGGAACGGGATAAGCCCCCGGTGCCGTTGCGGGGCCGGAGGCCTCCAACCTTTCAGGCTGGAAAACCGGCCACTCAGAACGTTGCCCCGGTCCCGATACTGGGTGACATCCAGACAGCCTCAAAACCCATGTCATCAGCTTTTCAGGCCAAAAATCTTACTGCTTTATGGTCAAAATGATCCGATCTGCACCTTAACATGGGTGGGTTTTCAGCCTGAAAGGCTGAGATTTCTTAGCCCAGGGCAACGCCCTGGGTAGCTGGGCTCGCCACGCGGAAATCGGTACAATCGGGGTGTGATCCTCCGCCCTCGCTCGGTGTCTGCCCATGATCTTCATCAGCTACCGGGTTGCGGATAGCGCTCACTTGGTCGGTCGGCTACGAGCGGACCTCGTGAGGCTGTACGCATCCGCCCGAATCGTCTACCGCGACAAAAATGACCTCCAGGGTGGCCAGGACTGGCCAGATGAACTCCGCCGGGCACTCATCGAGTGCCCGGTCCTTCTGGCCGTTATCGGCCCTGGATGGGCCGAAGCTAGGTTTGCCACAGGTCCGCAGGCCGGAGAATTGCGACTCAGCGACGCGAAAGACTGGGTGCGGACCGAGATCCGCACCGCCCTTGAGCTGTCGAAATCGGACCCCGGCCGTCACGTCATCCCGATCTTCGTGAACGCCACTCCCATGAAAGAGAAGGAGTGGCTGGACCGTCGCGGTCTGGCAGATCTCTTTGACAAGCAGGGGCTGCCCCTCCGGGAAGACCCTGACTATGACCACGATCTGCAACAACTCCTCAACCGGCTCGAAACTCTCCGCGCCGAACTCAAGGCGAGCCGCAAACCCGATCCACCACCAAGGCTACCTGCTCGTCCGCCCGTGTGCGTCGGCCGCGCCGACCTCCTGGCGAAGCTCGAAACCCTGTTCCTGCCATCTCGGGTCAATGCCCCACTCCCGCGATTGGCAGTGGCTGGGATTGGTGGGATCGGCAAGAGCACCACTGTCCTTTGGTTCCTCTACGATCCACGGGTGAAGAAGCGATACGGGGTCAACCGCCATTTCGTCTCACTTGACGGGGCCGACTCCCGCGGGGCAGTGATCGGCAAACTCGCGGAGGCTCTCGGCATCCCGACCGGCCCGGACACGGAAGGCCGCGTGTTGGCGAGTCTGGATACTGGCGGGCGGCGCCTCATCGTGCTTGACAACGCCGAGACCCCGCTCGAATCCCGTGAGCGGCTCACGGTCGAGGATCTGTTCGGCACCCTCGCCGGTTTCCCTTACGTCGGCCTGATCGCCACGCTCAGGCCAACTGTTCCCCTCACCGGATGGGACACCACCGACGAACTCACCCGCCTGCTCGCTCCGGCCGATCGCGAAGCATTCGACCATCACTCCGGGCGAAAATTCGCCGCCGATCCAGACGCAGCCGGATTCGTCGCAGCCCTGGAGGGCTGGCCGATCGTCCTGCGGCTGGCGGCTGAACAGGCGAAGCTCTACCGATCGATCCGCGAATTCTGGACCGTCTGGGACCGAGAGCGTGACGAGCTATTGCGACAGGGAGCAGATAAGGCGTCGAACTTCGCAGTGAGCGTGAAACTTTCACTCGACAGTCCGCACATGACTCTGGCTGGAAGGCGGTTGCTCGCCCTTCTGGCTAGATTGCCAGCAGGCGTCCGCCACGACGATCTCCCGGAAGTGCTCGGCCATGAGGGGGTCAAGGCTGCGGCGGCTCTCCGCAAGGTCGGCGGGTTGGTGATCGAGAACGAAGATCGGGTGCGGATGCTCGCCCCCCTTCGCGAGCATCTGGAGGTAATACTCCCCTTCGATGGGGACGAGAGAGAATGGACCTTTCGATTCTACTGTGGCATCGCGACTCGGCGACTGAACGCTCCGAGTAGCGAATGGAAAGCCGCCAATGCGCGGCTTGCACCGGAGACCGAGAACGTCCGAGTGATGATCCGATGCGGGCTTGCGTCACACCAGCGCATCCCCGCATACGAAGCGGCGAGAGGGTTAGGTGATTTTGGGAGGTTTGTCGGGCTCGACTTTTCGGAACAACTCCGCAGCAGTGCTCTTGCTGCCCACGAACACAACGATCACCAGGCCGAGGCGGACTGCATACTGAGCTTGGGGAACATCGCTCTCGATCGTAGCGACCACGCGGAGGCCGGTCGTCATTATGCTGATGCACTACCCCTGTACCGCCAAGTCGGGGACGTCCTCGGGGAGGCGAACTGCATCAAAAGGCTCGGTGACATCTCCCTCCGTCGTAGCGACCATGCGGAGGCCGGTCGTCGTTACGCCGATGCCCTGCCCCTGTACCGCCAAGTCGGGGACGTCCTCGGGGAGGCGAACTGCATCCTAAGCCTGGGGAACATCGCTCTTGATCGTGGCGACCATGCAGAGGCCGGTCGTCGTTACGCCAAGGCCCTGCCTCTTTACCGCGGGATCGGGTCCGTCCTCGGGGAAGCAAACTGCATCAGACGCCTTGGTGACATCGCCCGCGAACGAAGCGACCACGCGGAGGCTGGTCATCATTATGATGAGGCCCTCCCGCTGTACCGTCGCGTCGGGCAGATCCTTGGGGAGGCAAACTGTATCTGGAGTCAAGGTATCATCGCCCTCCAACTGTCCAACCATGCGGAGGCAAGTCGTCGTAACACCGATGCCCTGCCCCTGTACCGCCGGGTTGGGGACGTGCTCGGGGAGGCGAACTGCATTCGCAGCCTGGGTGATATCGCCCACGCAGAAGGAAAGACAGAGACTGCTCGTCTAAGATGGGACGAATCGCTGATCCTTTATCAACGCATCCCTGAGCCATGTTCCATTGGAGAAACCTACGAACGGTTGGCCCGCATCGCAACCGCCTCTCCCGAGCGACAGCGATTCGTCGCCGCAGCCCGCGCTGCATGGACCTCCATCGACCGGCCCGACCTGATCGCCCAACTGGACAGCGAATTCCCGCCCGACTACGCTTCGACGTGATGCCCCATGACCGACCCCCACGCCGACACCTCCTTGAAGTGGATACTCCGGCTGGTCGGGGGGGTAGAGGTCTGCGCCATCCCCTTTATCTTCTTCCCACAGGGATGGATGGATGCGATTCACGACCGGCTTCTCGGACTCGGGCCACTTCCGGACCGGCCGGTTGTCGAGTACATGGCCCGGTCGTTGTCAGCGCTGTACGCTGCCCACGGGGCGGTCATTGTGCGGATGTCGTTTGATGTGAGGCGGTTCCGGCCGCTGATTGGGTTTCTCGGCTGGGCACACGTGGCGCTTGGGGTCACGGTGTTCGGGTCGGACCTCGCCGCTGGGGTACCCTGGTTCTGGGTGCTGGGGGAAGGTCCAGTAATCGCGACCGGCGGAGCCCTGATCGTGGCGATGAGTTGGGTCCGTTCGCCCAATTCCAAAACACCCGCGCAAGTTCCGTAGCCGGCCGCGTTCTACGCGGAGGCGACCAGGCCGGGAAGAATTCCCGCAGACACCGAATCGTCACCAACGAATCACATCACAAACCGTTTCCAACGGATGGGACGAATTGCCCCGAGGACGGACACATGCGCATTCCCCCGTTGTGGACGGTCCGGCTTCTGGTCGTTGGGATCGCTGCCAGCCGTAGCGGCACCGCGACCGCACAAACCCCAGCCATGTCGATCCCGGTCTCTCCCCATCCTGGTTCGGGGAGAGTGTTTCAGTTTCAGCAGGTCAATGGCTTGCCGAATTGGAATCTTGGCGGGGGTGGGGCGAGCACCGGAACCCCCACCACCTCCGGCATGTTTCTGCCACCCGTTGTGAGCCCCTCACGCGCGGCAACGGGAACGGGCGGCGGGAACATTTTCGCCCGGCCGAACCCGAACCCGAACAACCGGATGATCTTCAACCCACCGGTGATGAACGCCTTTCTCCTGGCACCGAAGCCAGGCCCGAACGCGGCCAACCCGCATGCGATCAACGCTGCCTTCAACCCGTGGACTCTCAATCCCGCGCTCGGAATCCCCGTCCCCGGTCAGCCGCTCTCCCTCCCGCCAGCCGCGATTGTACTCGCGTCTGGCATCGACCCAAGGGTCGATCCGTGGGGCGCGGCTGGGTATCGCGGGCTCATGTCATGGTCCTCCCCAGGCGGGGAGAGCAGTTCGTCGGAGCGGTCCCCCGGGCCAGCGTCCACATCCACACCCACTACCGATTCCGGCGATCCCGAACTGGTTTACGATCCGAGTACACGGACGTTCATCTCCCGCCAACCGGGTAGCCTCGTTCGACCTGGTACGCCAGGGTTTCTGCCGTGGATCTGGGAATGACAGGTTGGGCGCGATGACAGCGTGACCAGGTCATCCCTCACGCAGCAGCACCACGAACGACCACGGGGCGACGGTCAGGGCGAGTTCCCCGTCCGACTCGACCGGCCCCGACACCCCGGCCCCAGGGCCGTCCCACTCCGTCGCGGACGAGTTGAGAAGGGGTTGCCACCGCCCGGACGGGCAACTGACCCGAAGGTCCGTTCGGTCGTTGCCAAGGTGGTACACCATCACCACTTCACTCCCCGGGGCCGTTCGCCGGACGGTCAGGGTAGTGTGCTTCTCGTCTCCCATCACATCGGGCGGAAAATCGCCCCGACAGCCGAGTGCGGGGATCTCCTTCCGTAATCGAATCAGGGCCTGGTAGAAGCGATGGAGAATCGCTGCGCGGCCCTCACGCACCTTTGTCATATCCAGCTTCGAGCGTCGGAAGGTGGCTTCGTCTTGCGGGTCGGGTGGGTCGCCTTTCCACCCAAACTCGGCGGATTCCCGTCGCCGCCCGGCCCGGACGGCTTCGACAAGTTGGGGGTCGCCGTGGCTGACAAAGTACTGGAACGGGGCGGCCTCGCCGTACTCCTCACCCATGAACAGCAGGGGCACGAATGGGGATAACAGGATGAGCCCCGCGGCCAGTTTGTGACCCTCGAACCCGATCGTTTTGTGGAGCCGGTCGCCGAGGGGTCGATTGCCGATCTGATCGTGGTTCTGGGAGCAAACCACGAACTGCCACGGGTGCAGACCGGCCGGCGAGTTCCCATGCCGACGGCCGCGGTACGGGTGGTACTGGCCGGTGTAGGCATACCCGTTGCGGTAAGCCCGGGCGAGTTGCCCAAGCCCCCCGAACCCGGCGAAAAACCCGCACCGATCCCCGGTCAGGAGAGCGTGGAGGGAGTGGTGCAGATCGTCGGCCCACTGGGCGTCCAGCCCGAGCCCTCCGGCGGCAATTGGCTGGACGAATCGCGAATCGTTCGCATCACTCTCGGCGATCAGGTGGAATTTCCGCCCATTGCCCCGGGATCGGGTCACCTCACCGAGTTCGGTCAGGAACGGGTAGGCGGAGAAGTCCTTGATGGCGTTCGCAGCGTCGAGCCGCAGGGCATCGATATGAAACTCGGTCTGCCAGTAGCAGGCGTTGGCCAGGAAGTAGCCGCGGACGTGGTCGCTCCCCGGGCCGTCGAAGTTGAGGGCGTCGCCCCACGGGGTCCGGTACTGGGTCGTGAAGTACGGGCCGAACTCCCGCAGGTAGTTCCCCTCCGGTCCGAGGTGGTTATAGACGACATCCAGGACCACCGCGATTCCCCGGCTGTGGCAGGCGTTCACGAACCGCTTGAACCCAACCGGCCCACCGTAGCTGTGCTGGACAGCGAACGGGTAGACCCCGTCGTATCCCCAGTTCCGACCGCCTGGGAACTGGGCGATCGGCATCACCTCGACGGCTGTGATCCCGAGTTCCTGAAGCCGGTCGAGCTCCCGGATCGCAGCGTCGAAAGTCCCTTCCGGAGTAAACGTGCCAATGTGAAGCTCGTAGAGGATGTAATCGGCGAGGTCCGGGTTGACCCACCCGGCATCGGTCCATCCGAACCGCGGCTCGACAACTGCCGATGGGCCGTGGACCCCGTCCGGTTGCCACCGGGAAGCCGGGTCCGGGCGGCGAACGTGCCCGAGGTCGAAGAGATACCGCGTACCGGGAGAAACACGGTCGACCGTTGCGACCCAGTAGCCATCCGGCTCAGGGGTCATTGGAATCACTCGTTCCGGCGGGCCGACGAGTCGCAGTGCGACTCGCTGGGGTTTCGGTGCCCACACCCGGAACTGGCACCGGTCAGGTGGGAGGAAGATCGCACCGATTTCCGGCGGAGTGAGCGGGATTGGTGAGAGCATGATGCTTCGGTGCGAGAGGGAACGCGGTCACGAATGCCCGGCTCCCCCTTCCTTCTTAGGGAAGGGGGTTGGGGGGTTAGGTTCTCTCCGTTGGTCCTTAGGAAACGGCCTGTCAGGCCGACGATTCGGATCGCACGCCAAATCCTGGTGGTGTTCCTGGACGAGTCCTTACTTTCCGAGCGTAGCCAGAAAGAGTTCCTTCATCCGCTTCCAGGAGTCTTCATCGGCGGTCTTATCGTACTTCATCAGCGGGTTCCCGACCTTGTCGGCATCGGGGGAGGTGAAACTGTGGACAACCCCGTCGTAGTTGACGATCTCAGGCTTCACCCCGCCACTCTCCAGGGCTGCCCGGAACTGGTTGACCGACTTCTCGGGAACGTAGGTATCCGCCGCACCGTTGCAGACCAGGATCTTCGCCTTTACCGCCTTTGCCTCCTCTGCCGTCGCGACGGGGAGGCCCGCGTGGAACGTCGCCACGGCCTTCAGATCGGCCCCCGTGTAGGCGAGATGCAACGCAGTGGACCCACCGAGACAGTATCCGATCGCCGCGATTTTCGTCGGGTCGACGTTCGGTTGAGCCGTGAGTTGCCCCAGCCCCGCTGCCGCCCGTCCCCTCCAGAGCTTGACGTTGTCACGGAGGGTCTTCGACATCGCCAGGGCGTCTTGCGGGTGAGCGACATCGATCACCTTCCCGTCGCCGTACAAGTCGGCTGCGAAGGCTACATACCCAAGCTCGGCGAGTTGCTTGGCCCGCGTCTTGGCGTACTCGTTAAGCCCCCACCATTCCGGGAACACAAGCACCCCGGGGCGCTTGCCCTTGATTGCGTCGTCGTAGGCCAGGAACCCCTTGAGTTTGGTCCCATCACACTCGTACTCGACCACCTTGGTCTGGACTGCGGCCGGGGCCAGGCTCGCGGAGAGGATCACCGCCGCGACAGAGGACACCTGACGTTTCATCGCTGGACTCCATTCGAGGAAGGGCGAATTCTCACCGGCTTGGTTAGAAAAAAAGCCCGCCCGTAGCAACGGGCAGGCTCAAATGGAGTACACATTCGGACAGATCAACCTGCGATGTCGCCCACGAGTTTGGCCAGAACCTCGTGTGTGAGGGCGAACGCGACCTGTTCCCGACCCGGGATCGGTCCAGCTGCGTAACGGCGGACAACGGCTCGCGTCACACCGTGCAGGAGGATCTCGTAATAGGCGAGCGCTTCACCCCGCCGGGCCGGAGCCGCACTTCGGAGCAGGGCTTCGTCGCGAGTGACGTCCACCTCGTGAACTTTGAGGGGTTCCATCAACCCGGTCACTCGTTTGGATGTGGCTGCGGCCCAACTGGCGTTGGTGAGGCCGGCCGGGGCATCGCTGACCCGTGTCAGGGACAACTCCCACACGAGGCAGGAGAGCGAGTCGGTCTTGTCGGCCGCGAGGTGGACTGCCCAACCAGCGACCGTGTCGGACCATGTGTGCCGCCCTCCACCGGCGGGTCGCCACTCACTTAGTTTTGGCAGGAGGGTTTCGGTGAGCGTCATCAGCGCCTCCAATGGCTTGCTGGGTGTGATCGGTGCCGTCGAAACTGAACACCGTGGGCTTGTTCTCAAGGACCGTTTCCAGGTGAACCGGGCGGGACCAGAGATACTGGAGATGGGTCAGGGTGTCCCGGGCCTCATCTACCTTTAAATCTACCCCATTGTGCTCGTGCCGCAACAGCAGTTCGCCACGGTTGCGGTGGTTCCCGTCGATCACAAAGATCCACGGTTTGCCGAAATTGGTCAGGCTAAACAGAAGCCGCTGCTTGACTTTTTGAAATTCCCGGGACTCGATCACGTAGTTTTTCGTCTGGTCCTGGTAGTTGAATGCAAACAGTTTGTGCTCCACGCAGAATTCTGGGGTCAAAAACGTATCGATGAAGGTAATATCGTTGTGGACCCGGCGGACCTCAAAGAGCTTCTGCCGGCCAAGCCCGAGTTGCTTGTCCCAGGTCCGTTTCCGCTCCATATCCTCGCAAGTCTCCCATTCCGGCCCAAACTGCCCCATATTCCATCGCCGCTCCACATCCCGCAACAACTCAATCCCCAGTTTGTACGGGTTCAACCGACGGGAGCTGGTGGCCATCGTCCCGGAGTGGTGGTCGGCGTAATCGATCACCTCCGAAGGCTGAAGCACTTTCTGTGTCATGATGGTGCTGTGCCAGAAGCTCGCCCATCCTTCATTGATAATCTTTGTCTGAGCCTGGGGATAAAAATAATAGGCTTCGTCCCGAACGATGCTCAGCACATCTCGTTGCCAGTTCTTGAGGGGAGCGTGCTCGATCAGGAACAGTAAGACATCTTTCTCGGGGCGTTCCGGGAAATGCGACACCCGCTTGTCCGTGATTTTCTTCCGTTCGTCGTCGGCAGCCTTGAGCCGACCCGGCGGGTTGATGTACTCGTCCATGTATCCCTTGGCCTTGAACCGGGGTGAAGCACCGGCCTCGGGATCTTCGGCCGCAGGTGTGGCGAAGTCGTATTTCGACTGGTCGTCGCGTCGCTTGATCGCGACCGAATGGATGTCGATCAGGTCGTCAACCGACATGCACCGGTCGACGAATTTCTCGACTTCGTCCTCCCCGAACCGCTCGACGTAGTGGCGAATCCGGGCCGCGTGGTTGGCGACCTCATCCATCATCTTGCGGGACGTGTGGCCGAAATAGGCATTGTTCTTGAAAAAATCACAGTGCCCATACACATGGGCCATGACCAACTTTTGATCGACGGTATGATTGCACCGCATCAGATAGGCGTAGCACGGATCGTTATTGATCACCATTTCGTAAATCTTCGAGAGCCCGTACTCGTAACTCTTCTTGAGTTCCTCGTACTGCATCCCGAACGACCAGTGCGGGTAGCGGGTCGGGAACCCGCCATAGGCCGCGATCTCGTTGAGGTCATCGGCGTCGACCACCTCGAAGATGGTCTCGTAGAAGTCCAGCCCGTATGCGCGGGCGTACCCCTCGATCTCGTCCTTCAGGACACGCAAATTGGGCGGCAAGTTCGTGGTGTAAAAGCCCAGGCTCATGGTGGTCCGCCTTCGGTTCGGTCTACTTCCTGACCAGTGTAACGATCAACCCCGACGCGAGGGAGAGGACGGCTCCAATCAAGATAGACACCAGCGCCCAGAGCCGGGCCGACCACGTCTCAACTCGTTTGAGGTGATCGTCGAACCGTTGGCGCAGGACGGCGTTCTCCTGGCTGGCAGCAGCCAATTCGGCCTGGAATGATTCGATCCTCGCGTCCGCCCGGTCCAACTCACGGCGGGTGTGAACTGCCTGTTCATTTGAGCGTGCAGCTTCTTCTCGCGCCGCTTGAAGTTGCTCGGCTTGTCTCTCGTGTGAAGCCCAGAGGTCTGTGACTTCCTGTGGGGCGGTCTCCAGCCGATTGCTCAAGACATCGCAGAGGCCGGACAACTCAGCAATGGTCTTAGCCACCACTATCCCTCCCCGCTTTCACCCAGGCTTTCACTCACTTTTTGGCGTTGGATTTTAATCCTTTCGACGAGAATGTCATCCCACAACTTGCGCATCTTCCGCCGAAGTCGGAGGTCTTCTTGAAATTCCCAATCGTAGAAGTCCGATGACCGAGTCACTCCCGCATCCGTGAGGGTCAGCCGGACGGTACCGGTCACAGCCTTCTTCGTGTTCACCCGGCTCCCAGACAACTGTCACCTGACCGGCTGCATCTTTGAGGATGTGTTCAAGCATCGTCTCCGCATTCTGCACGGGAGGAACCAGATCGGATTCGAGGGTCGAGTCGATCCGCAACGTCTTAGGTCCCATGTTTCATGCTCCTCACCGTCCCGTTTTCAGAAGCTCTATGATTCTCCCGAGGTCGGCCTACTTCTTGGCGAGCATAACGAGCGTGACAATTAATCCGGACGCGAGGGAGAGGATCGCGCCGAGTAGGACAGGCACCAACCCCCAAAGTCGGCCCGACCAAGTCTCAACTCGTTTGAGATAATCGTCGAGTTGCCGTCGCAGAACGGCATTCTCCTGGCGTAAATCCGCAATTGCCTGCTCTCGCTCCCGACCAAGACTCTGCTCGACATCGAATTCTCGTCGGAGATGGGTCACGAGACCGCGTTGTTCGACTGCCTCCAGGCGGGCAGCGTGGAGGGAATCGGTGAGCCGCCTATGATCAGCCTTTAGAACGGTCGTCGCTTCCTGAGCATTGTCAAGGCGTTGGCTCAAGATGGCATAAAATTCCGACAGTTCGGCAATTGTCTTCGCCACATCAATCCTCCCCAGATTCGCCGAAACTGTCAATAACCTTTTGCCACTGGAGCCGCATCCTCTCGGCCAACACGTCGTCCCACAGTTTGCGAAGTGAGAGCTGGAGAAACCACTCCTCCCGAAAAGTGTCCGCCGTAAACGCCTGTCGACGCTCAACGCCCTTGTCCGATAATGACAACATGACAGTCGGATGCAAATCTGCATCCGGTAGCCCAGGTGTCCAGACTACCCCAACCCGTTCCGCTGCATCGCCGACGACATGTTCGAGTTCGGTGGTCGCCTTGTGAACGGGTGCCACCAAGTCGGGAGCGATGTTCGGGTCGATTCGTAACGCTTTGATAACCATTGATGTCTTACCGTCCCGTCTTCAGGAACTCCTTGATGCTCCCGAGGATCGCGTCGCGGTCCGGGATGCGGCTGACGACGACATTTTCGTGATCGTCGGTCAACTCGTTGACGTGCTCAAAGAACTCCCCGCTCCCGTAGGGGGATTCGACCTGCCCGTAGCCGAAGAGGTTGAGCTTCGGCAACAGCGTCTCGCCGAGGAGCGTCATGCACTTGGGGACGTCGTCTCCCCAGTTGTCCCCGTCCGAGAAATGGAACGCATAGACGTTCCAGTCGGCCGCCGGGTAGCGGGCGTCGACAATTTTGTTGCACAATTCGTAGGCCGAGCTGATTTTGGTCCCGCCGCTCTCCCGGGTGTGGTAAAAGGTGTTCTCGTCCACTTCGGCAGCGACTGCATCGTGAATGATGTAGACGGTCTCGACTCCCTGGTAGTGCTTTTTGATCCAGGTGTCGATCCAGAACGCCTCGATCCGGACGATTTCCTTTTGCTCGTCGGTCATCGACCCGGACACATCCATCATGTAAATGACACAGGCCACGCTGTCCGGCTTCGGAGTCTCCTTCCAGCTTCGATACTGCTTGTCCTCGCGGACCGGGACCACGGTCGGGTTGGTCGGATCGTAGCTGCCAGCCGCAATCTGCCGCTTGAGAGCCCGCTTGAAAGTCCGCTTGAAGTGTTTGAGCGACTCCGGCCCAACACTCCGGATGCTGGTGTACTTATCCTTATCGGTGAGGACATTCCGCTTGCCGCGTGGCTCGATCCGGGGGAGGGCGAGTTCCTCACCAAGGATCTCGGCAAGCTCTTCCATCGACAGGTCGACTTCGAGGATGTGTCCACCAGGGCTGTCACCCGCCTGGGGATCTCCTTCCCCGTCCTGTGGCTGGGTAAGGGGTTGGCCTGGCTGGCCATCCCCGACGCCAACCCCACCGGAACCCTTCTTTCCATAGCGGAACTGGGGCAAGTTGATCTGGGGAAGCGGGATCGACACCAGGTCGTTCCCCTTCTTGCCGATCATCTCGCCGCGGCTGATATACTTGGAAAGGTTACTCTTCACCTTCCCTCGCACCAGTTTGCGGAACCGCTGGAGGTCTTGTTCGATCTTTTGTCCCACGGGGTACCGCCTCGGTTGATGGGCTCGATCCCTCTCCTTGAATCCTACCAGATGGAACCCGTCTGAGCAAAGCGGAGTAATGTCCTGTTGGGAAACGGCTAGCGATGGACCTCAGTCCATCCAGTTATCGAACCGCAAACCCGGAACCTTTTCGAAGTCGCGGCGGTTGGCCGTGAGCAGCAGGGCGTCGGTCACGATGGCGATGGCTGCGATTTTGTGGTCGGCCGTGCCGATTCGGATCCTCCTGAACGATTCGAACAGATCCGCAGCCTCCGGGCTGAACCGCGCAATGTGGTAATCGGCGAAGAAATCGAGCTGAGGTGATCGGTGTCCAGGAGAATCACTCCGATCCCCTCCGCGCTTCCTCCCGTTCGGCCTCCCGTGCGGCCGCGCACTCCGCATCAACTTGTTTCACGAACTCACTCCCGGCAAACATGCCGATCGTGCGCCTCCAATCCTTTTTTGGCCCATGAAGGAGGGGAGCCTTCTGCTCCGCAAGTTGCCTCTCGACTGCTTCCAGGTGGGTGGCCAGGCCTTCCAGTGTAACCGGTGGCATGAGACGACCTCTCGGCTCGAATGTTCAGCAACGTAATTACGCATCGTGCTTGAGCGGTACACAGGCTCGAGCCTTCCTGGCGGAATCGTATCAGACGGGAGGGGTCGGAGCAAAGCGGAGTGACGCCCGGTTGGAAATCAGCCAAGGGTTGGCTTCAATCGATCCAGTTGTCGAACCGCAACCCCGCAACCTGTTCAAAGTCCCGCCTGTTGGCGGTCAGGAGAAGTGCGTTGCCAACGATGGTGATTGCTGCGATTTTGCGGTCTGAGACGCCGATCCGGATGCGCCCAAAAGTGGTGAACAAGTTGGCAGCCGGATCACTAAACGGTGCAACCTCGTAATTGGCGAAAAACGCGAACAGGTTCGCCAGACGGGCGTAGGAACGGACCTGCCGCGCGACAAGCCGCTCTTTCGCGATCGATGCCATCCAGCCCCGCATCTGTTCCTCAACATTCACAATGGTCGTGCCGATCTCCTCATTCGTCAGGGCGAGACGTGCCACCAACCGCTCTCGCCGGGTCGCATCAGGCGTTTGGAGAACGGTCAGGTGATCTGTGTCGAGGAGGATCATTCGGTCAGCCCTCGACGGGCGTCTTCCCGCTCTGCCTCGCGGATGGCTTGTCCCTCAGCAATCACCTCTCGGACGAAATCGGGATCGTCATCGAACATGCCAACCGATAGCCGCCAGTCCTTCCTTTTGCCGGGTTGGGTGGCCTTCTGCTCTGTGAGAATCTTTTCCAGTGCGGCGACTCGGGCGGCCAGGCTTTCGAGAGTAATCTCGGGCATCGGACGACCTCCCGGGTTGGAGTCACACGTTGGCGGTCGCTCATAACCGGTGGCGGAGGCAAGACAAAACAGCGTCGTTGGTGCTGAGCAGCCGGGTATCGGCCTGAACGATTGATTCCGTCGGAGCGAATCGTTTTCGGGCTGTGGGATCGAGAATGGGGCCAATTAATTGAGGATGGGGCACCCAATTGCAACCCCCGAGTCCCTCGATGTGCCGGAAGCTCCGGCAGAAAAAATCCAAAAACCGAGTCGTCAGAATCGACCGCCGGGGGATGGAAGGATGGGGGTGCCCTGAGCCGCACCCTCCAATGCTTATGGCTGCTGCTTCCGCCCTGACCAGGTTCACACCTTCAGGTCGGTCAGGCCCCCACCCCTCCAAGCCCCGGCGGGAGTGTATCAAACGCGGAACCCGGAACGCGGAATTCGGAACTCGGAACGAAAAAACAACAGACACACTTTCCGGGATTTCTCGCTCCGCGTTTCCCGTTCCGCACTCCGCGTTACTTCTTTGTCTGGCCACGGGCGAAGATACTGGCCACGAAGTTCAGGATGTCCGTTGCGCTCGATTCGTTATAGCCGTAATTCCGAATCAGGCGACTCTTGACGACATCGATTTTTTCCTGCGTTGCCTTGTCCACCACGTTGGAGACGATGGAGCTGAGCTTGATCGAGTCTTTCTGGTCCTCGAATAGCTTCAGTTCGAGGGCTTTCTGGAGCCGCTCGTTGGTCCGGTAGTCGAACTTCTTGCCGTCAAGCGCCAGAGCCCCGATGTAGTTCATGATCTCGCGACGGAAATCGTCCTTGCGGCCTTCCGGGATGTCGATCTTCTCCTCGACGCTCCGCTGCAACCGCTCGTCCGGCTCCTCGTAATTCCCGGTGTAGCGATTGCGGACTTTCTCTCGCTGGGTATACGCCTTGACATTGTCGATGTAGTTCGAGCAGAGCCGGGCGAGTGCCTCCTCATCGGCCGCAATGGCCCGCTGGACCTCGTTCTTGACCACGTCTTCGTACTCCTCCCGGACGACACTCAGGAGTTCCTTGTAGTGGCGGAGTTGGTCCTCATCCTTGACCAGCGAGTGGTGGCGTAGTCCGTCCTCCAACTCTTTCATGACCATGAACGGATTGATGTTGTCCTCGTCCGGGTGGGCGACCAGGGCGTTACTGATCTTGTCCTGGATGTAACGCGGGCTGATCCCGAGCATCCCCTCGTTCACCGCATCGCGCTTGAGCTCGATCACGTTGTCCTCGGTGAACCCGGGCAGGGTTTTCCCGTTGTACAATTTCATCTTCTGGAGCAGGCTCAGGCTTGCGTGCTTCGGGGGGTTCAACCGGGTGAGGACCGCCCACATCGCGGCCACCTCGACCGTGTGCGGGGCGATGTGCTTGCCGCGGACCTTCCCTGCGTTGAAGTCTTTCTCGTAGATCTTGACTTCGTCGCGCAGGCGGGTGACATACGGAATGTCGATTTTCACGGTGCGGTCCCGCAGGGCCTCCATGAACTCATTGTTCTGGAGCCGCCGGTACTCCGGCTCGTTGGTGTGCCCGAGGATCACCTCATCAATGTCGGTCTGGGCAAACTTCTTCGGCTTGATTTTGTGTTCCTGCGATGCACCCAGCAGGTCGTAGAGGAACGCCACGTCCAGCTTGAGCACTTCAATGAACTCGACCACCCCCCGGTTGGCAATGTTGAGTTCACCGTCGAAGTTAAACGCGCGCGGGTCGCTGTCGCTGCCATACTCGGCGATCTTGCGGTAGTTGATGTCCCCGGTCAGTTCGGTCGAGTCCTGGTTCTTCTCGTCCTTCGGCTGGAACGTCCCGATGCCGATCCGGTCTTTCTCGGACAGGGTGAGACGGTACACCCGAACCTCATTCTCCAGCATCCGCAGCCAATCCCCGTCGTACTTCGGCAACCGGGCCTTGAACTCGTAGCGGCTGTAAGGGCTCAGATCGCCCTTGATCCGGATCTCGTAAGTGTGTGGACGGGCCTGGTCGTTGAGCATCGCAAGCAACTGTGCCCGGTGTTCCTCGGGGATGAGTTGGAGCGGCTCGCTGTGCATCGGATCTTTCGCCCACGTCCCATCTGGTCCCTTCCAACTGAACGCGAACAGCATCCCAGGGTCGGACCGGCTGTACTCTTCGAGTCCCCGCTTCAGAAGCCGGGCGATCGTCGACTTGGCGGATCCGACCGGGCCGTGGAGGAGGATGACCCGGCGCTCGGTCCCGTAGCCGAGGGCCGCACTCTTGAAGGTGTTGACCAGTTGCATGAGCGGCCGGTCAAGCCCATAGATTCCGTCTCCGTGGCGGGATGCGAAGTCGGTGAAGAACTTGAACCGGGTCAGCTTGTCCTTGTTCTCATAAATGTCCTCAACCCCGTGAGACATGATCATGTCGTACAGACGCTGATACGCGGTCCGGGTAACCGCGGGTGTCTCCAGGACGATGTTCAGATAGTCCTGGAACGACCCCTCCCAGTGCAGCTTCCGGAAGTCTGTCAAATCGATCTGGCTGCGTAAGCTGTCGAGAATCGCCGTGGCTGTGGCCATGGGTGAGTGTCCTCCGTGGATCATGCGGGCGGGGCGGTTTCAAACACCACCTGGCCCTTGTCGGGCAAGAGTCGTATGTGCGGTCCGCCCGGACCGATCAGGCCGCCTTGGCGGCCGGGGTAACTCGGGCGGGATCGCGGGAGGGAAGGCGTTTCCATCCGCCCCCCGGCCGTGACTCGGGGAAAGGATGCGCCAGCGTACCCGGTCCTCCTGGTCAGTTCAAGAGGGGGCCGCCCCGGAACGGTCGCGGTCGGGGGGCTAGTGCATTCTACATGCCGTGGTCCAGGGTTCCAAGCCACTCCCAGCCCGACTCGGTTTGCCCGGGGTGCCATGCCCACGGCTTTGCGTGGGCATGAATGCACCATGACGAATCAGGAATTTCCCGGACACTGGCAGCGATTCCCGATCGATCCGCAGAGGCCCAAAACGGATTGTCGAATCATCCGCCGCCAGTGACCAAATCCCGTCCTCCGCTTTCGCACACCACCGGCGATGTACAGGATTATTGTGCATGGACTCGATCTGCCCGAAGGCTGCCTTCATGCCCACGCAAAGCCGTGGGCATGGCACCCGGCGTAAATGTGAGCGTTCCTTTGGTGTCCGGCCGGATCATTTCGCGCAGCAAACACGGGGGGTATTCGACCGCAATTGTCGATGTGAGGTGAGCACCCGCGCCGTTTGCACTTGGCGCCGGATGCCTTGGCTTGATAAACCCCATGTCGTTCCGGTCGGGACCGGTTCGCTCCACGGAACAGAGGATACAGCCAATGCGAAACTTGCTTGCATTGTTCGGTGCCTTGGTTCTCGGGTTTGGCGGAGTCGGGTGGTACATGGGGTGGTACACGATCCACTTCGGTCGAACCCCCGACGGGAACATCCACCTCGAAGCCGACGTGGACCAGAAGAAGGTCATCCATGACACGGAAGACGGGGCCAAACAGGTCGGGCACTTAATCGGGAGTCAGGCGGAGAAAGCCCAGCAAGCCGCCAAGGAGACCCCGCCGGTCAACACCCCTGGCCCGGCGACCACCCCGCAGGGCGATCCCGCGAAGGTCGGCGGGTGGTTCGGTTCAGAGGGCACTCCCCCCGCTCCCCCTACCCCCCCCGCGGGAACCGGCAAATGACACCGGACGCGGGTGGCCTTCTGGGCCACCGCGAGTAGCATCTCCTGAGGCCGCGGGGTTCGTTCCCTCGCGGCTCGTTTTTTTCGCCTTCACCTCTACTCACTGGACCGGGGCATGCCGACCCACCTTCCCGCGGCCATGCTGAACGAACCCGTCGCGAACCACGTCCGCCGGGAATTCGCGACGCTGGACCCAGGATGGACAGTCGGCGAGGCAATCGATCACATGCGGCGGCACCCTCCGCCAGGCCGGATTATCTACTTCTACGTCGTTGACAACCACCTTCGATTGGTTGGGGTGGTGCCCACTCGCCGGCTTCTGTTGAGTCCTGCCAGTGCCACGATCACGGACATCATGATCCAGGGAGTGATCGCGATCCCGGGCGATGCAACCGTGTTGGAAGCCTGCGAGTTCTTCACCCTCCACCGACTCCTGGCGTTCCCGGTGGTCGATGTCGGCCGTCGGCTGATCGGTGTCGTGGATGTCGAGTTATACACCGAAGAACTGGCGGAGACCGGGGATGAGGCTCCGACGGTCGGGCGGGAGGATCTCTTCCAGCTCATTGGGGTTCGGCTGACCGCGACTCAGCAGACGCACCCTCTGCGGGCGTTCCGTGGACGCTTCCCCTGGCTGCTGTGCAACGTCGCGGGCGGAACCCTCGCAGCCATCCTTTCGGGGATCTACGCGGAGCAGTTGAACTGGAATCGGGCGGTCCTCGCGCTGTTTATCCCGGTCGTGTTGGCCCTGGCGGAGAGTGTCGCGATCCAGTCGGTCACGCTGGCCCTTGATGCCCTTCGGGGGGCGACTCCAACCTGGAGAGGACTTGCCCGCCGCCTTCGATACGAGGCCACAACGGGCTTGTTGCTCGGAGCCGCGACCGGGTTGCTGGTGGCGGGGTTGGCAGCGATCTGGCAGGGCGTGCCGGTCCTGTTCTGGGTGGTCGCCGGTGGCATCGGCTGCGGAGTCACCGGGGCGGCCTTGTCAGGGTTGACGGTTCCGTATCTCCTCCGCTTGCTCCGTCGCGACCCGCAACTGGCCGCCGGCCCCATCGCTCTGACCTGCGCAGATGTCCTCACCTTGCTGGCGTACTTCAACCTCGCCCGATTGCTCACCTGACCCATCCCCCGTGAACTTGAGCGAGACCCCTCGGATTTCAGCGAAACCTTCACGTCTCGTTCCGGACGCGCCGATAAGAGAAACGATGACGCCGGTTCGGTCGGCTGGCCGAATCGATCAGAAGCCGGCCACGTCGGCGGGTGATCAGATGGGGGGAGCGCCATGCTCGGGGCGATGCGCGGTCACCGGTGGGCCGGAATCACGGTTCTCGGGTCGGTCTTGCTCGGGGGGCCGGGGTGCTTTCACACCCATCCGAGCATGGTCGGCCCGGACCCAGCGGCTGGTGTGGCCCAACCGACGCCGCCGCCTATCAGCGTCCCTCCGGACGGGGCAGTGCCGCGTGAACTCAGCAAAATCACGCTCCCCCCCTATGTGATCGAGGCCCCCGACAACCTCCTCATTGAAGTCGTTCGAGTCGGGAAGTTCCCCGTCCCCGATCCCAAAGACGATACCGGCACGAAGAATCTCCAAGACCCCTTGACCAACAAGGACATCCTCCGGACAGGGTCGCAGCGGCTTCCGATCCAGGCGATCTCCGGACCGTTCCAGGTGCGACTCGATGGCTCCGTTGGACTTGGGTTCTGGGGCTCTGTGACGGTTGCCGGACTCTCTCTCGACCAGGCGGCCCAGGCGATCCGCCAGCACTTGCTCAAGTCCAAGACCCTCCAGGATCTTGGGCAGGGTGACCAGCCTGAGAACCTGATCGTGATCGTGGATGTGCTCGCGTACAACAGCAAACGCTACTATGTGATCCTCGACGGGGGCGGATACGGGGAACAGGTCATCCCGTTCCCAATTACGGGAAGTGAGACCGTTCTTGATGCTCTCGCCAATGTGTTCGGGCTCCAGTCGGTCGCGTCCAAGCGGAACATCTGGGTCGCCCGGCGGTGTCCGCACCCGGACCAACCGTGGCAGATCCTCCCGGTCGACTGGATCGGTATCACCCAGCATGGCTACACCACCACGAACTACCAGATCATGCCGGGCGATCGGATCTACGTGAAGGCCCAGAGAATCGTCACCTTCGACACCACACTCGCCCGGGTCATCCAACCGATCGAGCGGCTCTTCGGAATCACGCTGCTGGGGGTGAATACGGTGAACCAGTTCAAGAGTACCGCTGCGGGCACCGGGCAGTGATCCGAAACGCGGGGTAGAATAACGTGCCCGGGACGCACCAAAGCGACCCCGGGCCGGACCGGCCCGACCGACCGGAACGAGGGAGGCTATCAGCATGTTCGCGAGACTGCTCGGGACTGTAGGATGTATACTCGGGCTCGCGGGAGCAGCAGCCGCCCAGGTTCCGACCAACCCTTACGGGCAGCCGGGGTATGGCGGATACGGTGGCTATGGTGGATACGGTGGCTATGGTGACGGAGGCACTCAGCAACCCGGGGTCGGATACGGCAGCCAGTTTCCTCAGTTGGGGGGAGGCGGAACCCCAGGGAATGTGATGCCGAACATCTACAGCCCACAGAACCAGCCACTCAGTCCTTATCTGGGACTGTTCAGCAACACCAGCCCGGCGACCCGTTACTACTTCAACGTCCGCCCCGGGACGGTCGGCGGGGCCGGGTCATTCGGGGGAGCACCGAACATCGCGCCGGGTGGGAATCGGCTTCCGTTCTTCTCGCAACTGTCCGCCGGACCGGATCCCCTGGCACCACTCAACGCACCCCCCGGGACGGGCTCGGTCTTGCCCCCAGCGGGGCACCCGGTCGTGTTCGCGAACACGTTGGGGTACTTCCCCGGCTCAGCCGGCCGGGGGCTGCGGCCGGGGCTGTCCGGGGCGGGGAATCAGGCGGGAGCGGCACGGCGCTGAGGCCAGCTCACCGAATGAGACTTGGATCAGGAGAAGGGGCCGGACATGGATGTCACACGGCGGAAACCCAGGATGAGGCACGCGACTGCCGGGGTCCGGGGCGAATCCCGAAGGATCGGACCCGTGAACACGACGTTCCAAGCGGCCTCCCAATTGATGAGCGGCTGGGAGACGATCCTGGGGCGAGTGCTCCGGATTCGTGGCCTCGTCACGGGGCTGGCCCTGGTGTCCGGGGTGTCGGCTTCCGCGTTCGCCCAGACCCCGACCATCCCGCAGACGGGCCGTGCCGCCGTGCTCCTGCCGCCGAGGGTCACCGACCCCTCCGAAGTCCCACTTGTGGCCCGTGGGGCATTCGACGACCTGCCCACATCGCCACTCGCGACCTCCCCCATTCCTCGGTCAGGCACTTCTGCACCTGTCCCCGGCCCGCTGACTCTACCTGCTGGGGGAGTTCCGCCATCCGGCCCGGCCTGGCTGCGTGGGGCTGACCCGAACGTCATCCCCGCGGGTGCCGGAATCGCCTCCCCAACCGGGAATCAGGTGAATCCGATCCCGGCCACACCGACGGGTGACGAGCCATCACTCGTATCCAGGGGATTGAACAAGCTAAAAGGCATGGTCGGCACTGGCAGCCCAGCCAGTGGGGAGGTCTCGCTCACCGGCCAACCGACTGGTGTTCGTGGACCGACAGATCCCTACGCCCCGCTCCAGGGGACGGGCGCGAACGGGGCACCGGTGCTCGCTGGACCACCGGCGTGGTACTGGTATGGATGGGGTGGCCCCACCCCGGGGACGAACGCCTATGCTCCGAACGGGCAGTATCCGCGGGGGTCGTCGGCCTGGCACACGGTGACGAAGGCCACCCCGGGGGCGTTTCCTGTTCCGGTCATGAATCCGTACCGCCCAGCGCCAGGGAATGAGCCACCCGCCTATACAGCCGCATCGGCCCCTGGCGTCCAACCGCAGACAGGCCGTGTGCCGACTGGTGGAGTGGGAACCTCGATCAGTCCACGAACTGCATCCGGTCAGGGTTATTCATCTCCACCAGCGATGAATCCGCCACCGCCGCAGGTCTCGCGATTGAACCCGCCACCGCCACCGCCCACACCGGTTGCGTTGCCGTCGAAATTTACCCCAGCAACAGTCGGGACGGATGCCCCGCGGTTGATTCCGCAGGTGCCACCACCCACCCTTCCTGGCTTCACACCGCCCACGCCAGAGACCCGACTCCCTGTGCCTCCGGCTCTCACACCGCCCACGCCAGAGGTCCAAGTCCCAATCGTGACCGTCCCACAGCCGTCAATGGGGATCCCAACCCTTGCCACCCCCCCCATAATGATCCCGACGGCCATTCTCCCGCTCCAACCGACGCCGGTTCCCGAGTCGGGACCGGTGGTCGCCACAATCCCGGTCCCAAGCCCGGCCATTGTGCTCCCACAGATCAAACCGTCTCACAACGAGCCCGAACCGAAGCGACCTGCGATTGTGTCTCACACTGCCGAAGGCTCGATCCTGACCACGACCAAGCCTGCGGTCCCGGTGACCCCGTCCGCTCCCGCTGCCCTGCCTGGGTCCGTGACCGACGAGGTCCGGTGGCAGTCGGCCCCCGACAAGGCAGTCCCACTGCCTCCGGGAACGTGGGTGCCGGCCGGTGTCACACCACGCAGCCCAACCCCACCGGCGAGCGAAGATGTCTGGCAGCAACCCGGCGCTACGAACACCACAAACCGACAACCGATTGCCCGCGGACAGATGGCCGACCCCGGCCCGCAGACGGATCCCGTCGCCGACCTCATCCAGGCCATCTGCCGGAGCCGGGCAGCCGAGGTGGACATCCGCTGGACAGGGAGCAAGAAATTGGGGGTCTGCTTTGAAGTGCGCGGCGAGGCGGACGCCCGACGTCTGGTCAGGGACATCTGCGCCCGGCCGGAACTGGCCCCCCTCCAGATCGATTTCTGCGTCTTGGTGAAGTGACCCAAAGGATTGCCATCACAATCCAGGGCGTTGCCCCGCCCTGGGGTCGGGAGTTCGAGTTGCGGTGAAAGCTCAGTGTTCTCGGCGGTAAGGCGAGCGGCAGATGGAAGAATACCCCTCCGTCATGGATAGCCGGGCCGCCACGGAGGGCGGCCCCTACACAGGATAGCCGGGCCGCCACGGACGGCGGCCCCTACACAGGATAGCCGGGCCGCCACGGAGGGCGGCCCCTACCCAGGATAGCCGGGCCGCCACGGAGGGCGGCCCCAACACAGGATAGCCGGGGC
>PLDW01000293.1 GCA_003136315.1 Gemmataceae bacterium
GAAGCCTGTAGAGACCAATGCTCTGCCCTCATGGTGATCGTTGATCCTGGGGGCTCCCTGTGCTGCCAGCGGGTGGTGCGCAAAAGGCCGAAAATGGCTGCAAAATGTGGGTTCTTTGAGCAGAACACCACCCCGAGTACCGGCCGTCCAGGGCTGTGAAATCGGCCCGAGCCAGGGTGGGAGGGGGGCGGATTTGGTAACGATTTCGGAAAACTGCTGGAAATGTGGGAGGGCAGACATCATGGGTGGATGGGGACGTGGCCCTCAGCGAGCGATGGGGAAAAAGCGGACGGTCGAGTCGTGTGGGGCGATCAGCACCCCCTCTCCCTCATCCGCCATATCCCAGGGGGAGGAACCTCAGCAATGAGAGAGGCCGTCCAGAAGCTTCCGCCCCTGACCCACGGCCAGAGGGAAATCGGCAGGTCGGGGAGGGGCCAAGTCGGCGGTCGATGATCTCAGTATTCCAGGCGATTTCATCGGAAAGTAAGTTAGGGGGAGCGATAAAAGTATGCTGCCTGTTGCGCGTAAAATGTGTCAGTTTGCGTCCGCTTTACTTGTGATGTGCGACAACTCTGGGGCAAAAATTGGGTAGTGGTACACTTTGAAATTCTCGGGCTTGAATTCGCAAGCCCGCACGGACCAAAGCGTACCACTACCAAAAATTGGGCTGGGAAGTGCGGCAAACGAGTGATGCACGGATGGATCGCAACCCTCATTCTCGAATCTGGAACTCACAGCTCGCACGCCCGACAATGCGTGGACGAAGGAACAGTTCGTCAAGGCCCTCACGCTGGCTCAAAAGCGGATGATCCACACCATTGGGGAACGCGCCAATGTGCGCCGTCTCCAGGCCCCCCGGATGATTGTCCATCCCCAAGAATCGCCGATCAGGCATCTATGGATACCAGCGTGAAGAACCCGCGAACCCCGACAGGTTGAGGTCACCTGCACGACTTTCCAGCACAATCCAGCAACACCCAGGGCACTGCCAGATGAAATCAACCTAACATGAGATCTGAAAATGGGTTGGGGAGATCCTCCGCTTCCAGACACGATGGGATGCAACAGTCCTATGTGCGCAAATAATCGCGGTTTAGGGGGGTGGGGGCTGGGGGACGGTTCGGAAATCGGTTTTCACGGTCTCATCGCTGTCCAAATGAATGCCCCCAAAAGCCAACATTTTTTTCGACCTGTGGCACATTCTTGCCACGGCATCATCGCTGTGCCGGGCTTGAAAAGTGTTACTGAACGTGACGCACACCTGCGATGAGATCCTATCCTCGGGGGCAGTATCTGGAGGATGGTTTCAAAGGTGTCTCGGCCAACCGGGTAGAACCTCTCGCCGAGGTCATGGTTGCTACCCATGAAACTCGGCAGGGAGTCCGGCACGCGGCGATAGACCGCATGACCAGCACAAACTCCCCCCTTCACCCGACCGTCAAACGCCGCACCATGACCGTGATGCTTCGAAACCTCGTTGGAATCCTCCACGACCCCGTTGTGCCTCCAGATGTGCAAAACGTGTCATCCGAGACATCGGTCGACCCCGACGATGAATGTGTGGCTTTTCGTGGCGATCGAGTGGCCAACCACCAGTTCAGTCGACGCGATGACGCCCGGCTGGTTCACCATCCTGGCAAAACCTCGGGACGAGACCTGACATACCCCCCCGGAGTTCACGACATGGTGAGCGAGCAAAAGGTGAGCGCGAATCGGGCGAACGCCAAACGCTCAACCGGGCCGAAGAGCGCGGGTGGGAAGGCCAAGGCGAAGCAGAACGCGATTGCTCACGGCCTCCGATCTATCCTCCCGGTGATCGCCGGTGAATCGGCCAAGGATTGGAATGCCCACCTCGCCGGGATAGTCGAGTCATTGGCCCCGGTCGGCACCCTGGAAATCGATCTCGCCGGGCGGGTGGCGCTGATGACGTGGCGACTCCGGCGCGTGGTGGTCTACGAGACTGCGGCGATATCCGCCGGGATCAACAGCGCAACCGCAAAGGTCCGCGGCGAGAGGGACGAGAACGACTCACCCACGGGCTTTTCGTCACGGCATTTCGACAACTCCCGAACGTGGGCGAGGGTACGGAACGAACGGAACAACTCACGACAGGTCATTGCATCGTGCGAGCACACCCGAGATCAGCTTCGCCAGTTAGTCGATGCACCGGACGATCAGAAGTACGATGGGCAAGACGCAATGTTCCTCCTCCGTGAGGCAACTGACTACACCCCCAGCGGAGATGAGAACGACTTCGAGGTCGAAGACGCGGAGTTCCTCGACTCTGTGGGTGTGCCCGAAAGATGGCAGGAAGAGCCCGAAGAGTGGGACGAATGGACCGCCGGGATGATCCGGGCGGGGCTAATGGTGATTGCCACCGATGAGAAGATGACCGGCCCCGGGCTGCTCACTCACGTAATCGCCGAGGCCGATCGGAGAGCGATGGCAGAGCGGCAGAGGGCCGAGCGCCTTGAAGTCGAACTGGCTGAGTTGGGGAAGGAAATCGAGGGCGCGGAGCGGCTTGCAGCTTCGCAGGTGGTGATCCCGGGTGCTGACCTGCTGGACAAGGTGATGCGGTATGAATCCCACCTCGCGAAGCAGCTCACCCAAACCCTTCACCTCCTGGAGCGGCTCCAGAAGGTCCGGGCTGGTTACCCGGTTCCGCCTCCGGCCGCACTCGACGTAACTATCGATACTGGCGGGCTTTCCATGCTACCAGCAGGTGTCCCAGAAGCAGCCGGAACGGGGTGATGCGGTGGGTTCGTTCGGCAGAAACGCCCCAACAGTTCAGCGAGAAGTCGGGGCCATGAGGTGGCCGGTGAGGGGCGAAGTCACCGCCTTCGGTCAGAACCCGGAGTGGCCGGGATCGCGAATGACACGACTTCTCCGCCTAATCGAACGATGCCCAGGGGTTCACTCATGAAAGCGAGTCGAGCCGAAGTCGCAAAGAGGGTGAAAGTGGTGTTGGATCTCCGCCTCGGCGGTGCGGGGCGTCACGAGATTCGGCAATATTCCGCAACAATGGGGTGGGGACTCAAGCCACGTCAGGTTGATGAATACATCCACCGGGCCGATGTCATGCTGGTCGAAGAGCAGAAAACGAATCGAAAAATGGTGTTCGCCCTTCACCTCGCCAGGCGGCAGTATCTCTATGCAAAGGCCGTGGCTGCCGGCAAATTCCAGACCGCGCTCAACATTCTCAACAGCGATGCGAAATTACGAGGGTTGTACCCGAACAAGGACTCGAAGAATCTCATGATGATGGTCAAGGATCTATCTCGGAGGCTTGACGAACTGAATGATCGACTTCGTGCTTATCTCCAAAATCAACCCTCCCCTCCGGAAATGCCTCAACCGGCTCCTGAGCCGATTCACCTGCAATATCCCCAACCGGTGGAATTGGTTGATCAGGATGCACACCCCCCGAGTCTTCCGGTCCGCACCCTGGCGGGGTAGATTCGTCGTTTGGGGTGACATCCTGGGCATTCAGTCGGGGGATCGACCGATGGATTGCCCGCAATGGGGATTCGTGCTGGCGGTGGATTTTGGTCATCCGCTTTGGAGCGGAGGCATCGACCAGTTGATGACTCGATCGCACTTTGCCAAGCACGAGCGGCGTGAACGGTGAACCAGCCAGGACTGCTCGCAGGTGGCAGTGTGGACCGACGGACGCCAACAAACGTCAACAGGGGCTGATACACCTCTTGCCTAAGTTGGTACTTGTTTACCATAATAAACGTGTGCCCGCGTTCCCCTATTCGATTTCATGGTGCTGGTTATGCAAATCCCCGTTTCACATGCGGACTGGCAAGTTCTTCGAGCGATTGCCCGTGGCAAGGGCAAGCCGGTCGTCGGCACCAAGCTACGAGTCGTCCCCTCTCACGCTACCAAGGATGGGTCGTTCTTGACCAAGCTTGTCGATACTGGACTTCTGGAAGTCTTGAAGGCCGACACCGATCCGTTTGAGGCGACCTACCGACTCACTGCAATGGGGGTCGAAGGTGCCGAGTACGGGCTGTGTGAGATGGACTTCGAGGCATTCAAGAAACTCAGGGCTAAGAATACGTAGCCGGTCGTGTGAACCGGGCGGTCTTCCAGTGGCAGGCTGGGACCAAGGTGCCGGACGAAGACGCGGTGGAGTTGCGCAAGGCCCTCCCAAACTGCCAGATTTCTCGCTCATCCCATCCACCGGATCAACTCGTCGATCAGTCCGGCCCGTGATTGGTGCCCCAGAGCGATACCGCGGAGTGTATGCCCGGCATATCGATTTGTCGTGCCCAGGGAATGTGGGTTGGGACCATTCAGTGAATTCACCCCGGCAGGATGGAGTGTCCCACCACCCCTTCGCGATGATCTGACGAGTCGTGGAGACCCTGGTGGGTATGATCTCCGCGAATGGGAGTGGGCCGTGGTGGAGTGCCAATCGACCTCAGTGGTGACCATTCCCAATCCCCCCCCCGTGATGAACCTGTGGTCGGAAGCTGACGTCCCTTTACCCGCTCGACTTGTCGTTGACCACCGCTACCCGATCAATTGCTTTCCTGTCTGAGCGTCGAGGTGAGTCCCCATCCCATTCGACTTCCCAGCATAATCCGCACATTCAGGCAGGTTGACCATCTCCCTCGGTCTACCTTGCCCGTCCCATTCAAGCGATGCGAACCACCTCGATGGTAGGCTTGTGCTGGGCCGGGTGTGCCGACGCCTGGGTCGGAGCATTGGCCCACCCGACCTCCACCACACACGAGTCGCGATCGAACCGGCCCTGATAATCGTGGGCGGATGGCGACGTCTCATTTGACCGTGGGAGGAATCGTGACATGGCGAAGTCCAAAGCCCTGACCCCAAGTCAACAACTCTTCGTCAGCGAGTACCTCGTTGATCGAAATGGAACTCGTGCGTATAAGAAGGCATTTCCACAGTGCAAATACGGAACGTGCCGGGTTGAGGCAGCGAAGCTCCTCGCAAAACCTAACATCCGTGAGGAAATTCGAGCGGCGTCCAAGGCTCAGCAAAAAAGGACTCAGGTTCGCGCTGATGACGCGCTCCGAGAGGCGGCCCGAATCGCATTTGCCGACCCTTACTATCTGTTCGAGACCGATGGATTCACCCTCCGCCCGATGCATGAGATCCCGATCGAGACGCGACGAGTGATTGCGAAAATGAAATTGAAGGTCGAGCGGGTGGTTCCACTGGGCCAACGCAATGTGGACCTGATCTGCCCCTCCTGCGGTCATCAGCACACCAAGTCAATCGACATGGTGACTCGCCACGAGACGGTGGAATTTCGCTTCGTACCCAAGGGGGTCGGCCTCGATAAGCTATTTAAGCACCTTGGTTTATATCAGGAAATCTCCCCCATAGAGAGCCTTCTCGCCTCCTTCCCCAAGTCCCTCGCTGATCAAGTCCGGGAGGCAATGGCCGAGTTAGACACGCGAACCACGGGTCAGTCCTGAGCGCATCACCGGGTGCCCGATCAGGTGCTGAGTTCGAGATCCCGCCAAGGTTTTGCCCACTCACGACCCTGGGGTCAGGAATCGTCGGTGGAAGGGGGTATAGCCGCGGCGTTCGATAGGGTAGAAGCTGAGGTGAGGCGGGAAGGCATCGGACGGCAACCTGTGGACCCACTCCCTGTGCCGGGTTATGATCGAGGTCTGCCACCCCTTACAGACCCGGGATCGCCTGATGCCTAGCGACGACCCAAACCGGACCGCTCTCAGCCCTCGTCCTGAGTCGGCGGACCACACATTACCGCCGATCGATCCGAGTACCCGATCCGGTGGCCCGGCCGATCTTATCCCGACCCTGCATGGCCCGGAGTCTCCCCGTTCCCATGTTGGCCACGACGCGGCACAGACGATCGACCATGCCGAGCAATCTGGGCAAGTGGAATCCGACCAGAACCGACACACCTTCGGGCGACCAACCGACCCCTGTCCTACTACCGAGAGACACGACTCAGTCGAAGCTCTGACAGCCACTCCTACCATCGAGACGGGGTTACACGCCGTGGTTGGGTTGACGACTCCCAGCGGGGTCATGTCGGCCGCTCCCACCATATTGCCAGAGATCCCCGGCTACGGTGTCGAGGCGGAGATCGCCCGGGGTGGGATGGGGGTGGTGTTCAAGGCCCGCCAGCTCCGGCTCAACCGCCCCGTTGCAATCAAGATGATCTTGGGCGGGAAGTACCACGACCCGGCGACCCATGTCCGATTCACGATCGAAGCGGAGGCTGTTGCCCAGCTTGACCACCCACATGTCGTCGGGGTGTATGAGTTCGGAACACATGAGAACTTGCCGTTTTTCGTCCTGGAGTACGTCAGCGGTGGGACGTTGGCCGGGAAGCTGAAACGGGATGGACCGTCCGCCCCGCGGGTCGGAGCAGAGTTGGTCGTGAAGTTGGCCGACGGGATAGCGGCAGCCCATGCCAAGGGGATCGTCCACCGGGATCTGAAGCCAGCGAATGTCCTGCTCACAGAGGCGGGCGAGCCGAAGATCGCTGACTTCGGGCTGGCCAAGATCGGGCAATCGGACATGACCGCGACCGGTGCGGTAATGGGGACGCCAAGTTACATGAGCCCGGAGCAGGCCGCAGGCCGAGTTCTGGAAGTCGGCACACACTCCGACGTATACGCCCTGGGAGCCATTCTCTACGAGTTACTGACTGGCCGGCCGCCGTTCCGGGGCGACTCTGTCATGGCGACAATCCAACAGGTGCTGACCCTGGAGCCGAACCGGTTGCGGGTGGTCGATCCGACGATTCCGCGGGATCTGGAGACGATCTGTTTGAAGTGTCTGGAGAAAGACCCGCGAAAGCGTTTCCCAACGGCCGACGCACTGGCAGCGGACCTGCAAGCGTTCTTGGATGGAAAGCCAATTACAGCCCGCCCGGTGGGCACGATGGAGCAGACGTGGAAATGGATGAAACGCAACCCAGGGCTTGGGGCGGCGGTAGCGGCAGCGGTATTGGCCCTGATAGTCGGGTCGGTGGCGTCGACCGGCTTCGGCCTCTGGGCGCTCGACAACGCCCGAACGGCCCGAGCGGAGGCAAAGCGAGCCGATGAGGAGGCGGACCGAGCCAACCACGAAGCAGACCGGGTTCGAGACGAAGCGAAGAGGACTGCACAAGAGAAAGCCCGTGCGGACGGCAAGGCGGAGGAGGCCCGGCACGCGCTCTACGCCGCACGTCAACAGGTAGCCATGAACGCATGGCGGGAAAATCGGGCCGATTTGCTAACAGAGGTCGTGGAGCGGCAGAAACCAGCGCCGGGCGATCTCGACCTCCGTGGGTTTGAATGGGCGTACCTGGACCGCCTCACCCACAACCCTGGCCGCCGCTGGCAGACGGCAGGGCGGATGGTCAACGGGGTCGCCGTTACTCCGGACGACCGAACCGTCGTCACCGTCGGATTCGACGGTCAGGCGACCGCGTGGGACGTGGCCACCGGCCGTAAGAAGTGGGACACCGGCGACAGGTTTCGGTGGTCGGTGAACGCCGCCGCGATCTCCCCTGACGGCAAGACCGTCGCCCTGGCCGGCCACCTCGGGCAACTCCAACTCTGGGGGATCGACGGCACCTTCCGGGCAAAACTCGAAGGCCACCGCGCCCAGGTGTTCGGGGTAGCGTTCAGCCCGAACGGTAAGGTTCTGGCATCGGCCAGTGCGGACGTGACCGTCCGTCTATGGGACGCGACTGACGGTAAGCCGATGGGTGTCGTCGCGCCCGCCCCCCCTGCGGATGGCCGCGTCGTCCCTCAGACGAACCCGGCCGAGAGCGTCGGCCACACGAATATGGTGTGGCAGGCAGCGTGGTCGCCTGACGGTAGCCGGCTTGCCACGTGCAGCACCGACGGCTCGATCAAGGTGTGGGCGATTCCCGAGAAGCGGTTGCTCCGCACCTTGACCGGACACGAGGGGGTCGTGATCGCCGTCGCGTGGTCGCCAGACGGCCTGTCGATCGTAGGAGTGAGCCGCCCGCTCGCTGGGGCCGGCGGCGGGGAGATCAAGTTGTGGAGCCCCGACACCGGCCGGGCCGAAACCACGTTTCGCCCCCCGACAGGCGGTCTGCACGCCGTCGCGTTCACACCAGATGGGTTGCATGTCGTCACCGGCGGAATGGACCGCACCGTCCGCGTGTGGCGGAAGGACGGACGGCTGGTGGCCGAACATCGCGGGTTCCGAGACGATGTCATCGGGCTGGCGGTCGGCGGTGGAGGACGGTGGGCGGTCGCTGGCACCCGCAGCGGGGAGGTAGTCGCATTCGACCTCGACGCCACACCCAGCAAACTCTCCGTTTCCACGAACAACCCGACCCTCCTCGCCATCACCGCGGACGGAAGGATCGCCGCATCCCACAACGGGGCGGTCCACTGGCACGACCCGGATACACTGGCCGAAACAGCCGTATGGCCCGCTGCCAGAGTGCCCGAACCGAAGAAGGGGGAGGCGGTGTTCTCGGATGCGGCCGCGTTTGCCCTGCGGTCGGACGGCCAGGTGGCGCACAATGGGAACGGATACAGAGGGCCAGGAACCGTGGTCTGGCGAGACGCCAGCGGCCAGGTCCGTCACCTGCTGTCCGGCCACACCGCCCCGATCACGGCGGTGGCGTTCCTGCCCGGAGATCGTCTCGCCTCCGCGGACGAATCCGGCACACTCCGAATTTGGAACGGTGTTTCCAGCAAAGAGGCGATGCAACTTCCGCTGTGGGACGGGCCGATTCGGTTCCTGGTGGTGTCCAGAGACGGTAGATTATGGGCCGGGGGTGTAGCCTGGGCGGCCGATACCAAACCGAATGATTTCCAACGGAGGACGGCCAAAGACGGTCGGCTGGTACGAATCGATGACAGCCGCGTGGCCACGGAGATCACGTTACCGTCCCCACTCGTGGCTGCCGACCTGTCTCCTGACGGGCAAACACTGGTCGTCAGTCACGAAGATGGCTCCCTTCAATGGCTCGACAGCCACACCGGCCTGGAGATCCGCAACCGCACGTCCGCCTCCGGCACGGCGGCCAGCGTGGCGTTTTCGCCGACCGAACGGCGGATTGCAGTGGGCCGTGCGGATTCCGCAGTTCGCTTGCTTGATGCGGATACCGGCGAGGAGTTGCTGGTACTCGATGGTCTCCCGGGAAAGGCAACGAGCCTCGCCTTTTCCCCCGACGGACGACGCGTGTCGGCGGCGGCAGGTGATCCACTCCGCGGAGGCAAACTGGTGATCTGGGATGGTCGAAATGGGGGCGATCCACCGCCTCTCGCCAGTCCCGACGCCGCCTGGCACAAAGGCCGGTTGACCGCAGCCGCCGACCGTGACGAAATCCGGTTTGGCCGCAAGGTGACCGATTCGTTCGCGTTGCGGTATCACTTGACCCGACTGACGAGTCTCGAACCGGACGAGATCCAATGGCTGCGGCAACTACTAGCGATGGATCAGGACGCGAACGACTACAAGGCGGCGGTGGCCCGACTTGATGCCATCCTTCGGCGGTGGCCTGACGACGCCCCGATGTGGTACGACCTGGGGAACGCGAAACGGGAATTGGGCGACGCCGCTGGCGCGGAGGCGGCATATCACAAGTGCATCGCACTCGACCCCGAAATGGCCCAGGCACACTGCAATTTGGGACTTCTGCTCGGCCGAGAGGGTCGGTTTGAGGAGGCGATCGAGTGTCTCACCCGCGGGCACGAACTGGGGCTCGCACTGAAAAAGAAGGGCAAGCCGTGGAATTATCCGTCCAATTCGTGGCTGGCGCGGCATAAGAGACTCGCAGATGTGGCAAAGAAATATAGCGCTTTGACGGACTTTTCGTCCGTACCTGATACCGACCGCAGCGACCTGATTGAGGTGCTAACACTGACGAAACGACCGCTAGCAGCGGCAAAACTGGCCGACGTGAAGGCCGACAAATCTCCCGGCCCGGTGGTGATCGGCGCTGCCCTCCGATGCGGCGAGGGCATCGGCGACGCGGAGGCCCTGACCGCCGCAGAGCGGTCAATGTGGCGCACCCTCGCACTCGGATGGCTGAAACTCGATTTCGACGAGATCCGCTCAGCCGATGCCACCCAGCGAGCGCGGCAGTCGGCCGGTATGCGGTCGCACCCCCTGTTACTGATCTCCCGAGGAGATCATGTTGCCGGGTGGCCGGCTCCGGACCGCGAGGCATGGCAGAAGTTCTGGGCAGCGGTTGATGCGGAAGCGGGGCGGTGAGGGACGAAATCGCCTCGACGCACTTCACCTGAAAGCCTGGGCGATCCTACACCAGCCTGACACACCGAACGAGAACATCCTCGCGGGCAGTGAAATACTGCTCCGGATCAGCGCGCGGTGGGTCAGGTTGCTGGGACTGTATAGCCCCAGACGGCAACTGCCATCGACCGGCGATCCCGAAGCCGAGACCGAGGAGCCAGCCAAAGCCGCCATCCTCCTGATCCTTCGGGAGGCGACGACTGCGGAGCTTTACGAGATTCGAGCGATCTATGAGCGAGTGCAGGCCAGTGTGACGTATCTCCTACCACGCTCGGCCACGACTTCACCTATTCCGTTCGCTACGGCCTCAACGATCCGGCGGCTGTCACAATGACAATTATAAGATTAAATCGCCTATTTGACCCCAGCCCTACTCCGTTCTGGCTGGGTGACACCACAGGCGGGCTTTGGGTCGCGTTCATGGCATTGGCGATGCACGCTGTGGGACGGCCAGGTCACTACTTCCTCGGCCAAGCGTCGTGCCTCCAGAAGCCGGTGGAGGGGGAACTCTGCGTCGAGCGTCCCGAGCCGCTAGCGGGCAACTCGGTGCCCTGGGATGCCGACCCGTACCGGATGTGCAACGGCGCGTCGGTGGTGGAATACAACGGTGACCGGCTGGAGGAGCCCATCCGGTTGCGGGAGTGGAAGCTGGCGAACTTGTGGCATGTCAAAGGGCGGATGCCGGTGTGAGTGGCTGGGGATATCTCGGCCATCGATTCATCCCTGCCACAATCGATGGTAGCATTGCCATGGACTACGCATGCAAAGCGCGTCGGTGTGTCGGACCGCCGCGCAAGCTCAGGCTTCTCGCGACATGATATGAGCCCCGCCTATTGGCGGTTTCCTGCATTACTGTAGTGCCCGATCACCCCTCTCGTCTGGTTCTGCCACAAATCGCTGATAAAATCCGCTGACATGCCCGACGTCACCCGCCTGCTTGGGGCCGCGCAAGCTGGCGACCGCAAGGCCGCCGCGGACCTTCTCCCACTCGTGTACGACGAGTTGCGGAAGCTCGCGGCCGCGCGCATGGCTGCGGAAGCCCCCGGCCACACGCTCGACGCCACAGCCCTCGTTCATGAGGCGTACCTGCGGCTCGTCGGCGACCAATACTTCGACGGTCGGAGGCACTTCTTCGCGGCCGCTGCCGAGGCCATGCGACGCATTCTCGTGGAGAGTGCTCGGCGAAGAAAGGCGGCAAAACGGGGTGGTCAAGCGGAGCGAGTTCCGTTGGCTGAGGTGGAAAGCGTTGACCGCCAACCCGACGAGCTGCTGGCCGTTGACGAAGCCCTTGATGAGTTGGCACGGGTCGACCCGGAGGCGGCCACTCTGGTCAAGCTCCGCTTCTTTGCAGGGTTGACCGCTACCGACGCGGCGGCGGCAATGGGAATGTCAGTCCGGTCCGCCCATGACCTCTGGACCTATTCACGAACCTGGCTGCATCGTCACCTGAGCCGGTTGTAGGAAAACTCTTTCTTTTTTTGCCGAGTTGCGACGCCGAATGCGCATTGTGACGGGAAGCCCCTCTGGAGACCGGTCATGACCGAGCGTGAATTGTTTATAGCGGCGTTACATTTGCCAAGCCCTGAAGCCCGGGCTGAGTTTCTCGAAAAGGCTTGCGCAGGCGACCAACCTCTGCGTGACCGTGTGGAATCCCTGCTTCGGGAGCATGAACAGATCGGGAGTTTTCTGGAGTCCCGAGCAGCCCTCTTGCCGGACGTTACCGGTGCGTTCATCCCAGATGACCGCGGGACGGTCGATCTCCCCGGTGGAGATTCCGCCACCGGCGCGTTCGTGCCCGGCGGTGTTGGCACGGTCGATCTGCCGTCCGACACCGCTTCCACCGGCACATTCGGTCCAGGTGCCCACCGTCCGAAATCTCTGGCTACCGGGGAATACGGCTCGGATAGGGTCACCGGTTCACTGGACGACACCTCGACACCTGTCGGTCGGACTCACTGCTCCGGCACCAGTTTGGGTACGGTCATCGCGGGGCGGTACACTCTCGTCGAGGTGATTGGCGAGGGCGGCATGGGCAGCGTCTACCTCGCCAGCCAGACGGAGCCGGTGAAGCGGCAGGTGGCGCTCAAGCTCATCAAGACGGGCATGGACTCGAAGGGGGTGTTGGCTCGGTTCGACGCTGAGCGGCAGGCGCTGGCTCTGATGGACCACCCCAATATCGCCCGCATTTACGACGGCGGTGTCACCCCCGCCGGCCAACCATTCTTTGTCATGGAACTGGTCAAGGGCGTCCCGCTGACTGAGTATTGCGACTCGAAACGGCTGTCGGTGAATGCCCGGCTGGAACTGTTCGTCTCGGTGTGCCAGGCGGTGCAGCACGCCCACCAGAAGGGGATCATCCACCGCGACCTCAAGCCCGGCAACGTCCTGGTCACCGAGATGGACGGTCGGCCGATGCCCAAGGTCATCGACTTCGGGGTGGCCAAGGCAACCGGGGTGCAGTTGACCGACCAGAGTTTCTCGGACACCGGGGCGATCGTCGGCACACCCGCCTACATGAGCCCCGAACAGGCCGATCCGTCCACCCAAGACATCGACACTCGCACCGACGTGTACGCTCTCGGGGTAATGCTCTACGAATTGCTCACCGGCTCGCCACCGATCGACAGCAAGCAATTCAAGCGGGGTGCGATTCTCGAAATGTTACGAATGGTGCGGGAGGTTGAGCCGCTGCGGCCGAGCACGAAGCTAAGCACCGCCGACGCCCTGCCGAGCATCGCCGCCAACCGGAGCATCGAGCCGGCCAAGCTGGCGAAACTGTTGCAAGGGGAACTTGACTGGGTGGTGATGAAGGCGCTGGAAAAGGACCGCACCCGGCGATACGAAACGGCCAACGGCCTGGCCCGCGATATCCAGCGCTACCTGGCGGATGAGGTGGTGGAAGCCCGGCCGCCGAGTCGGGGCTACCAGGTCCGGAAGTTCGTCCGGCGAAACCGCCCGCACGTGGTGGCAGCAGGGCTGGTGCTGCTGGCCTTGGTGGCCGGCCTCGCGGGGACGGGTTGGCAGGCGGTCCGGGCCGAGAACGCACGGGCGGACGAGGTGCTCCAAAGGCAACGGGCCGAGGACCGGGAGCGGGACGCCGAGGCCGCGAAGGCGGCAGCCCTGGCCGCCGCCGACGCGGAGAAGGCAGCCCGACTCCAGGAGGCGGAGGAGCGGGGGTACGCCCAGGGGATCACCGACTTCGTCCAGAATGACTTCCTCGCCCTGACCAGCGTGGAGGGGCAGGTACGATTCGGCGGGGAGGGGCTGGACCGCAACGCCACCCTCCTCGACCTGCTCAACCGGGCCGCCGGGAAGCTGAAGGAGCGGAAGGATCTGGCTCCGCGGATCGAGGCGCAGTTGTGCTGGATCGTCGGGGTGAACTACCGCGGGGTGGGGGCGGCGACCAGGGGGGTCCCGTTCCTGGAGCGGGCGGTCGAACTCCGGACCGGACTTCTCGGCTGCGACCACGCCGACACTCTGAGCGCCAGGAACAGTCTCGGAGTAGCCTACTCCGCCGCCGGTCGGACGAACGAGGCGATCGCGCTGTACGAGCAGCTCCGGAATGCCAGTTTCAAGACGCTCGGCACCGATCACCCGTTCACTCTCACCACCCTCCGCAACCTGGCTGCGGAGTACCGTGACACCGGGCGGACGAAGGAGGCGATCGCACTGTTCGAGCAGGTCCAGGAAGCACAGGTGAGGACGCTCGGCCCCGAACACCACGACACTCTCATCACCCTCAACAATCTGGCCGGGGCGTATCGGGCCGCCGGGCGGGCAAAGGAGGCGATCTCGCTGTTCGAGCAGGTCCGGGAGGCACTGGTGAAGACGCTCGGGGCCGACCACCCCGACACCCTCATCACCCTCAACAATCTGGCCCTGGCGTACGAGTCCGCCGGGCGGACGAACGAGGCGATTGCCCTGTTCGAGCAGGTCCGGGAGGCACTGGTGAAGACGCTCGGCCCCGATCACCCCAACACCCTTACCACCCTCCGCGACCTGGCCCTGGCGTACGAGTCCGCCAGGCGGAGGACGGAGCCGATCGCACTATTCGAGCGGAGCCGCCAAGCCCTGGTGAAGACGCTCGGCCCCGACCATCACGACACCCTCACCACATTTAACGACCTCGCCTTGATGTACCTCTTCACCCGGCAGACGACGGAGGCGATCGCGCTGTTCGAGCGGGTCCACGAAGCCCGGGAGAAGACGCTCGGCCCCGACCACCCCTCCACCCTCACCACCCTCAACAACCTGGCCGGGGGATACGGAGCCGCTGGGCGGACCAAGGAGGCGATCGCGCTGTTCGAGCAGATCCTGGAGGCACTAGTGAAGACGCGCGGCCCCGACCACGTGTCCACCCTCAACACCCTCCACAACCTGGCCCGGGCGTACGAGTCCAGCGGGCAGACGACGGAGGCGATCACCCTGTACAAGCGGCTCTTTGACGGCAGCATGAAGAGACACGGCCCCGACCACCCCGACACCCTCTACAACCTCCGCAACCTGGCTGAGGCGTATCAGTCCGTCGGGCGGACGAAGGAGGCGATCACCCTGTTGGAGCAGGTTCGGGACGGCAGCATGAAGACGCTCGGCCCAGAGCACCCCTCCACGCTCCTCGCGTTGGGCAACCTGGGGGTGAAATACAAGGACGCCGGTCGGCTGGCTGACGCGATTCCGCTTCTCGAAGAAGCTTACCGGGGGTCGAAGAAGTACCCCGCACTCCGCGGTAATGGCGGGCCGTTGATCGACGCCTACCTGAAGGCCGGCCAGACGGCGAACGCGGGGAAGCTCGTCGATGAACTGCTCGCCGACGCCCGCAAACAACTGCCCAAGGACAGCCCGCAACTGGCCGGGCTTCTGGCCCAGCAGAGCCTGGCGCTGCTGGAGGGCAACGCCTTCGCCGAAGCCGAGCCGCTGCTCCGCGAGTGTGTGGCCATCCGCGAGAAGACGCAGCCCGACGCCTGGACCACCTTCAACACCAAGTCGATGCTCGGAGGCGCGCTGCTGGGCCAGAAGAAATACGCCGACGCCGAACCACTGCTCCTGGCCGGCTACGAGGGGCTGAAGCAGCGGGAGAAGACGATCCCGCTGCGAGGCAACACCCGCATCCCCGAAGCCCTCGACCGGCTGATCGAGTTCTACACCACGACGAAGAAGCCGGATGAGGTGAAGACGTTGCGGGCTGAGCGAGCCAAGTACTCGCCGCCGATCGCACCGCTGCCGCGGGAGAAGAAGTGAGAAATAAGAGGGCGGAAGAGAGAGACTTCTCGCTGGACGCGACAGCATCTTGCGCCGTTGGTTCCCCATCTCTCGTTCCCACGCTCCGCGTGGGAATGCCGTCTTCGACGCTCCGCGTCCTGGCCTGAACGGGCCGGAGACGTGATCGGCGATGCGGCAGAAGTTGTCCCCGGCGTGTTGCCCCACACCGCAGAGCGGGGGAAGAACGGTTCCCACGCGGAGCGTGGGAACCAGGGGAGAGTTGTCGCGTCGAGCGAGAAGTGTCGGAAGAGAGGCCGAAATATCCACCTGATCTGCTGGGTAGCAGCAGAGGCATGTGCGTGTCGGTCTGATCGACCGACGCAATGAACAGCGAGTGGAAATGAATCGCCGCCGTCATCACACAGCCGATCTCAGCGCCCCTGGAATCACCTCATCCGGCAACTCGAATAGCAGTTGTGCCCCGCGGAACGGAACCGGCTGAGGCAGTGGCTGGGGGTTGGCCAGTACCCAGCAGACCGGTCCCTCGGTCCAGGGGTTGAGCCGGATGGCGGGATGACGTCGGGCTGACGCAATCGACCACTTTCACTACACCCACGACGGCCCCAGTGGTCAACTCCACCACGGGGAAAGATTAACCCCAGAAATGACCGACCAACTCGTGCTGCTCAACGAGGCCAAGGTTGCGGCCCACGAAGTTCAGGCGGGAGCCCGGCGCCACAGGACTGCATGACCAGCCAAAGCGTTGCGATCCACCCATTCCTCACAGCCTGATCAATCGGGAAAACCCTCCGACTCCCCTCAATCATCACACACGACTCCACGACCACGAAGCAGCACCACCTCGGCGGAACACTCCGCGATCCCGACAGGCCCGCAGGCGCGCAAAACGTGGTCAAAGAAGCATCGTTCTTCCTCAACGCCGGGGTGTGGTGGCTTTTCGCGCCAATCGGAGGCTCTGGTGGCCTGTGAGAAGCCCCGGGCAACGGTAGTGCCCACGAACGACTCTAGCCCTGGGTAAAATCGACTACAGCATCAGGGGTGAAATGTGATCGCTGAGGTCATCAGTATACCGAGTTCCGGTGCTTCCCAGACCCTGGCGATGGCGACCCTGGCGAAGGAGAAGAAGTCGAATCTGCCGGATGTGCTGGCGCTGGTGAACGTGAACACCCGACAAGTGGCCCGGCTTGACTGCTCGACCCACCTCAGTACGAATCTTACTGAATTTATGTTTATCCGACTCGCCTTTTCGGGTACATTTGGCTGAATGCAGACTCGCATGGATATTTTAACCGAGGAAATCGAGGACAACCATGCCAAGCAGCGAGGACGAGCGCATTCGCAAAGGGTTAAAGTTTCTGACCAAGGCCGACAGCGCGACTATCAGGGCCACCGTCATACTTCAGCGGCTAGAAGGAGTGCCGCACCCACAAGGGACCACCACGCTTCTCAAGCGGTACAGCTTTCACATCGGCCAAAAGGTGTACAAAGGCGTGATGATCAAAGAACAACATGATTATTTGCAGGGATATACGGCCAATCCTAAGCAGTTCGCCGACGCAATTGCCCGTATCCTGCTCATCATGAACAACAAGATCCTGACCACACTGACTGACCTGAGCGGTGCATTGGGTGTACCCAAAATCGGTAAGGCTCCCGTGGTGGCGGCTAAGATACTGGCCGGGACAACCCCTGGTTGCTGTGTTTTCGACACCGATCAACAGCAAGCGGGCGTCACGCAATCCTTCTGCGAAGGTGGTCTCGTGGGAACATGGACCCAAGGTCCGTGTGGGAAGAAGCCTCCTACCCAGGAATAATAGGCCCACCATTGTCATACTCTCGGCCAGAGCTTTGGGCTGTGGGGCCTGCGATCACCAAACGATTCGCCAGAACATGCAACGCATGGGTGACGACGCTTTTCATGGGACACACAATTGACGCCAGGGCAGGCAGCTTTCCCCAGTGTTGTCTTTGTCCCCGAAGGTCAACAAATAATGGGCCGGGGGACGCCCAGAGATAGTCACCCAGACTCGACGTAAGTCCTGGTATACCTGGATTCCGACAATGCGACTCTTCGCAGCGGAAGCCCCTCAACTCAGGGGATAGCGGTATCCGCTGCGAAGAATCGTTGCGTGGAAAATCCAGTACTTATGGCGACATCCGGCGACTACCTTTGGATGTCACTTCGCCAATAATAGCTGTTTTCCCGTTTGCTGCCAGGTTCCGAAGAGAGGAGGCAACCTTTGAGTGATAGCACCAGGAGGGAGGGGACCACTGAACTGCGATGCCCGTTTTGCAACAATCCCGTCACGGCCCATGCCCAGGTGAAGTCGAATTTGCAGTGCCACGAGTGCGGTGGCTCCTTCCGTGTGGCCACGCCTTATAGTGCGACTACGCTCGATGAAGTCCGCATCTTAGGCCGATTCCACCTGCTAGAATGCGTCGGTCAAGGGAGTTTCGGTGCTGTCTGGCGGGCCAGGGACACTACACTTGACCGCCTTGTTGCCTTAAAAATCCCACACCCAAATTTGCTCGACAGCATCAGCTTTCGCGAGAGGTTCCACCGCGAGGCCCAGACGGTTGCTCAACTTCGGCACCCCGGTATTGTCCCCATTCACGAGATACTCGACATTGAGGGCCAACCAGTTCTCGTATCTGATTACATCGAAGGCGTAGCACTCAAGGATCTGCTGGAACTGCGGAGGTTGAACTTCCAGGAGTCGGCCAACCTGCTGGCCGACATCGCCGAATCTCTGGATTATGCCCACAACAAAGGGTTGGTCCACCGTGATGTCAAACCTGCCAATATTCTGATTGAGATGACGCTACAGGGGAGGGAACCGGGGCGTATCGGAAGAGCCCTCATTGTCGATTTCGGGATCGCCCTGCGAGAGGATGCTGAAGTCGTTCTGACGATCGACGGCCAGATCATCGGAACGCCGAGGTACATGAGCCCCGAACAGGCGGCGGGGAGGGGTCATCGAGCGGATAGACGTAGTGATGTCTACAGCTTGGGTGTCATTCTTTACCAACTCCTCTGCGGCGAACCACCCTTTCGTGGCGCGCGGAATATGCTCCTGTATCAGGTGATACACGAACCCCCCCGGGCTCCGCGGCGGCTCAATGACAGCATCCCACGTGACCTGGAAACGATCTGTCTCAAGGCACTCGCCAAGGAGCCTGGGTGGCGTTATCCGACGGCCGGCGAAATGGCAGCGGATCTCCATCGCTACCTGCGTGGCGAACCAGTCCATGCCAGGCCTATTGGCCCAGCGCCGAGGCTGTGGTTGTGGTGCCGTCGGAACAAAGCTCTGGCAGTAGCGTTTGCCCTGGCGTTGACCTCGCTCCTCTGCCTGTTTGGGCTTGCAGTAGCGTTTGCGTTGAGGGAACGACACAATGCGTTGGAACTCACAGCCGCACTCGACACGTCCAATGCTCACCTACGTGAGGCCAACTACCGCCTGGCGGAGAGCTATCTACATCGTGGGCTGGCCCTGGGCGAGCAGAACGATGTTGGCCAGGCTCAACTTTGGTTCGCGCGGGCTCTCACCGTCGCACCAGCGAACGCCGAGGATTTTCACCGTTACCTGCGGTTAAGCCTTGCGGGGTGGCAATCACGCCAGTGCTCGCTCCAGGCGTGCTGGGAGCATCCCGAGGAGATCCGCACCGTGGCCTTCAGCCCGGACGGCACAGCTTCTGTGACTCTCAGTTTCGATGGCTCCTGCTGCTACAGGCACACCACGACTGAAACTCTGAAGGCCGCACCTTGCCGTCAGGTAAAACGTTTCGTGGCAGCCGCAGTAGGAACATCCATTGTCGTCACTGGAGACGCTGATGGCACCGTCCAGCGTTGGGCCTTACCCAGCTTCGACCCCATAGACCCTCCGCTGAGACTCTCAGGCCGCGTAGTCGATGTGGGCATAAGCAGGGACGGCTCTTCAATTGTTGCGATCGGGGACGATAACAAGATTATTAACCCGGCAAAAAAGATG
>PLDW01000405.1 GCA_003136315.1 Gemmataceae bacterium
GTTTGAGAGATGCGGCACTAGCATCGCTCTTTTCACATTGCTCATGATCGCTCCACCAACTCCCGCAGAGTCCACGGGCGGGATTCGAGCCCAGAAGCAACCGCTGGAGTCTTCAGAGTCATGTGAATCCGACCGAAGTTAAACATGCGAAGTGAAGGGCCATCGACGCCCGATGGTTCTCCCATTTCTTGCTAAACGCATTCGTCAACCGGGTCATGCGTCGGTCTTGCATCCGGATTGTCAAGTTGCCCCGCTCAACGTGACTCGTGCAAATCTGGGCCGGGTCGGGGTTGCCACAACACACCGTCTTGATTGTACCATTCACTTCGCCCGGGGAGTACCGGTGTTCGTCTCCCTTCGTGGCGTAGGTCTTAATGAGTTTGGCGAAGTCCCCTCCGGGAAGGATCGAAGGGATAGCCGTCCAGTACGCTTGAACCCGTCGGTTGTCACCTGGAAATCTCCCGACGTTGCGGCAGGGTGGCCGGGGTTGAGTCCTCGAAACCCCGGCAAACCACTGCTTGACGCGAGACGCCTCATCCGTTCGATACCAAGGAAGGCCCGCCGCTTTTTTGCTGGCTGGCCGGGGTTTCGAGGACTCAACCCCGGCCACACCACCGCCCAAATTGAGAGTTGTGTGAAGAACCAGCGGGATTGGACCCCGCGGGCTACTCGTCCTTCTTTTTGCGCGTCGCGTCCTGGTCGATCCCGTTGTACTCGGCGGACCGGTGTCGGCCGAGATCCTCTTCGGAGTGGGCAGCCTCCTCAGGGTTCTCCGACAAATCCCGCTTGAGTTGCTGCCGGCGGTGTTTGTTGCCCCGTTTCTTCAAGGCCCGCTTGAGTTCGCGGATCTTACTCTTGTCCGGGTCTGGAGGCATCCCCGCATCTCCACCTTGAATCTTGGAACTCGAAACTCGAAACTGGCCGCATGGCCCGAATCCTGATCGCGACCGACGCCTGGCATCCTCAGGTAAACGGGGTCGTTCGGACCCTGGATATGACTGCCAGGATGCTCCGACAGCTTGGCCACACGGTCGAGGTCGTTGAGCCCAGCCTGTACCCGGCTGTGCCAGTGCCATTTTACCCCGAGATCCGGATCAGCCTTCCCCGCCCGGGGCGAGTCTACGATCGCGTCCGGCGGTTCCGCCCGGACTCCGTCCACATCTCCACAGAGGGGCCGATCGGGCTCCTGGTTCGCCGGTACTGTCGACTCCGGGGCTGGCGGTTCAGCACATCCTACCACACCCGGTTCCCGGAATACCTGTGGCGGCTTGCCCGGTTTCCGGAGGGGCTCACGTACTGGTTCTTGAGGTGGTTCCACGGCCACTCGTGCCCGCTGATGGTGGCTACCCCAAGTTTAGAGAAGGAGTTGAAGAGTCGAGGATTCCGAGCCCCGCTGAGACGGTGGTCCCGGGGGGTCGATCTGTCGGTCTTCCGCCCCCGGACCAAACCGCTCGACACCTATCCGCGGCCGGTTCTTTTGTACGTCGGGCGGATCTCGCACGAGAAAAACATCGAGGACTTCCTCCGGCTGCCAACGGCTGGCACCAAGGTGGTGGTTGGAGACGGTCCCTCCCGGGTCGAACTGACGCGGAAATACCCGAAGGTGGTGTTCCTGGGTTACCGACAGGGGCAGGAACTTGGGGAAGTGTACTCGGCCGCCGACCTCTTTGTGTTCCCAAGCAAGACGGACACATTCGGGATCGTGGTCATTGAGGCTCTGGCGAGCGGCCTTCCGGTCGCTGCGTACCCGGCGACAGGACCGATCGACACCATCACGCACGAGAAACTGGGAGCGCTCGACGACGACCTGGGGCGGGCCGTCGAACAGGCTCAGCGGACCGGCGACCCGGCAGCATGTGCGGCGGAAGGGCAGACCTATACGTGGGAAAATTGTACCCAGCAGTTCTTACGGAATTTGGTGCCGGTGACTGTCAGGTCAACACCCCACGGCTGAAGCCGGTGTGGGTGCCACGGGCGGACTAGCAGCCCGTGGCACCCGATCCCGCTGGTCGATTTTCTCCCCCGCCTGCCTTATCGCCCGAATAGGCGGCCGAGTGCGTCCGCGATTCGCCCGAATAGTCCACGGGTTCTGAGCGCCGGGGCAGTAGCGGTGGCCGGTCTCTTCTCCTCCGGAGTGGGAGCCGCGATCCCCAGGGCTGCCCATTCGGCCATGGGGAGCCAAGGTTGCATCGCGGCCACCAGAGCCCCGGCCGTCTGGAACCGCTCGTGTGGATCTTTCGCCCCCATCTTCTGGACCAGTTCATCCAGCTCCCGAGGAACTTCCGGTCGGACCAACGATGGCTTCGGCACGCCCTTCAATTGCCGCTCGGTCATCATTTGGGTGGCACCACCCGGGAACGGGTGTTGGCCAGTGAGCAGGTAATACGCTGTCGAGCCCAGGCTGTAGATGTCGCTACGGGCATCCAGTTCGCACCCCCACGCCTGCTCCGGCGGGATGTGGGCAATCTCCTCCGCATACTCCTTCAAGTTGATCCGCTTGGTCACCTTTGCCCACGGGTTGTCGAGTAGGTGAGTGAGTCCGAGGTCGATCAATTTCACACGCCGGTCGGGGAGCAGGGCCACGTTCGCTGGCTTCACATCACGGTGGAGCAACCCCCTGGCGTGTGCGTTCATCAGCCCGACCGCCACCTGGGCCACAACTTGCGCGGCAATATGCGGCGAAAGTGGACCCTTTTCTGCGACCACTTTGTCCAGGGTCGGGGCAGCGACATGTTCACACACCACGTAGTGCGTCCCGTTATACACCCCGATGTCCAGAACCCGGGCGACGCTCGGGTTGTCCACCCGGGAGGCCAGCCGAGCCTCCTGGAGGAACGGCTTGTAGACGGTGTCGTCGGTGACCCGGTCGGTCGGCAAGACCTTGACCACCACCACTTCCTTGGATTCGGAGTGTTCGGCCAGGAACACCATCCCGACCCGGTCCTGGCGGATGCCCTCACGGATCTTGTACGGCCCAAGCAGGAACCCCTGGGTGCGACCGCTGAGGAGTTGCATCGCCTGGAACTTCGTGAGCAACTTCTTCCGGACTAGGAAGGTCGCGACCTGAAGCGGTTCGGCCGCAGCCACCTGCTCCGGGTTGTACATCGACAGAACACCGATCAGATCGTCCGGTGCCAGGAGACCACTTTTCAGAACGGCCTGGAGGAACGGCGACCGGAGGACATGGAGACGAGTGCTAGTTCCCACGGCGATGCCCCGGATTGGGTTCTCAACAGATGGGCTGTATCGCACACCGTAGTTCAGATCGGCCGGGTTGGCGGGGGTACATCACCCACACCCCCAAATTTACTCCGTCTGTGACGAGTTTTCGGACACTTCATGAAGTTGATTCGGGTCCGGCAAGAACCGATCCGGCTGCCCACCACCAGCAACGATCCCACTTGAGGGTGGGATCAGGAAGGCGTCAAGGTTTTCGCCCCGGACTGGAATCGGGGTCGGGCGGTGACACTCTTGCGGGCGGCGTAGGCCGCTCCCCTTTCTTCTTCCCCCTTTCTGCCAACATTTCTCGTGGCCGGGTGTTGGGATTGTTGACAGCGGCTGCGCGGGCATGGTAGCGTGACTACTCCCCACGCCTAAAGGCGGGGGCTTCTAGGGATTTTCACCCATGCGACATAGTCCTGGCGCAGTTGAGATCTTCTAGCTTTCGTGTCCGTTGAGTGCGTTACTTCTGCAACGAACAAGTGGAATCTACCGACAGTTATCGGGCTGAACAAGGTGCATTGCAAAAATCGTGGGGACACGCTTCGTCTCCATTCATCCCCAGGGCTGAAGCCCGGGGCTTTCTGGAGACCTCTGGTAAATCGCACAGTGCATCCGATGACGCTCAACCGACCAGCCCGACCCCCGGCTTCTCCCCACATCCCGGGCCGGACCGGTTCTGGGTCGGTATTAGTATGACCAGTCACGCACTGGCGCCGAATAACCCGTAGGGCTGGCCCTGAACTGGGGATAACTCTCACGGAGTGCCAACGAGGGTCTTTACCCCCCCGTTGAAGTATCGTACGCTTGTTCCCGGAGTCCCCCTGGCGGTCCGCCGATCCCGAGGATAACCGACCTATGCCACCTCCCAAAGGCTTCTGGGGCATCGATATCGGCCAGTGCGCCTTGAAGGCCCTCCGTGTCGAAATGCTCGAAGGCAAACCGACCGCAACGGCATTCGACTACGTCGAGCACCCCAAGATCCTCTCCCAGCCCGACGCCGACCCGGATGTCCTCATCCGGGAGGCACTGGAGAAATTCCTTTCCCGCAACCAAATCCGCCACGACGAAGTCGCCATCGGGATCGCGGGTCAATCCGGCCTCGCCCGCTTCGTCAAGCTGCCCCCGGTCGAAGAGAAGAAGATCGCCGAGATCGTCAAATTTGAAGCCAAACAGCAGATCCCCTTTCCTCTCGACGAAGTCGTCTGGGACTACCAGAAGATCGCTGGTGGCGACGTGACTGACGGCTTCGCGATGGAGACCGAGATCGGTCTGTTCGCGATGAAGCGGGACGTGATCGGCCGGTATTTGGGGTACTTCGGGGGGGCCAAGATCGAGGTCCACTGCGTCCAGATGTCGCCGTTGGCGCTTGTCAACTACACCACCTACGAGGTGCTCAAAAAGGGCGGCACGAACCCGCCTCCGCCAGACGCCGAACCTCAACAGGAGGACGCACCACGGGGGAAAAAGCAGTGTGTCGTCGTCCTCGACATCGGCACCGAAGCGAGCAACCTGATCATCACTGACGGTGGGAAGATCATCTGGCAGCGGCCGATTCCGCTGGGCGGGAACAACTTCACCCGCGCCCTGACCAAGGAACTCAAACTCACCTTTGCCAAGGCCGAGCACCTGAAGCGAAACGCGGCCAAGAGCCCCGAACTGCCCCAGATTCTCAAAGCCCTCAAACCCGTGTTGCAGGATTTTGTCGGCGAGGTCCAGCGGTCCCTGGGGTACTTCACCAATACCCACCGGGATGCCCACGTCTCGTACATGGTCGGACTCGGCAGCGCGTTCCGCTTGCCCGGCCTCCAGAAGTATCTGGCCGAGAAACTCACTCTCGATGTCCGCAAACCCACTGCGTTCGCCCGGCTTGCCGGGGATGTCATCCTCAAGGATCCGCTGTTCGTCGAGAACATGCTCACATTCCCGGTTGCTTACGGGCTGGCCCTCCAGGCGATCGGAGAGGCCCGGCTGACCACCAACCTGCTGCCGACCGAGATCCGCACAGACCGACTGATCCGCGCCAAGAAGCCATACGCAGCGGCCAGCGCGGCCGCTCTGTTGCTCGGAACCGCCGGACTCGCTCTCGGGTACGGTGCGAACCTCGCATCAGTCACCAACCCGGAGATCAAGAAGGCGATTGATGGAACGAAGTCGGCCCTCACGGCATCCGACAGCCAGAAGACCGCGGTCACCACCAAGAAGGGTGAGATCGATGCGTTTCAGAAGAACGTCAAGCAGATCATTGCTGGCGCCGATGAACGGCTGGATTGGCCACGATTTGAAGAAGTGTTTTCGGCCGCACTCCCCCGGCCGGGTACGACAGGCAACCTTCCCGAACCGCTCTGGCGGAGTGGGGACGGTTTCAAGGCGGTCGGTTGGTTCCAGGAACGGATGCGAGAGGGAGTGAAGATCGAGGATGCTGTCCGGGACGAGCAGTCCTCCTACCCCTTCGACCTGGCGATGGTCAACATCGAAGCCGTCTACCCGCGGTGGGTCGACAACCTACAATTGTTCTTCCAGAACGCAGATACCGAGGTCTATGGTGATCCGACGGCCAACCCCAAGCGCGGGTTCGGAACCCACATCGCCCGGTGGATGAAGCCGGAGGAAAAAGAGCCAGACGGAGATAAGGGGTGGGACAAGCCGAAGATCCTCCCGGCCAAGTTGCCCGACGGCACCGATTCACTCGGTGGATGGATTGTCGAAATCCGCGGCTACACCGATCACCGCGATGGTGAGACCTTCATCCGCGATGCACTGATTAAAAATCTTCAGCGGGTGAACGATCCAGGAACCGGCTTCGCTGATGCGACCGACAAGAAGGACACCCAGGGCAGCAGCAAGATCCCGCGCTATATCCCGGGGGTATCCGACCCGGTCAAGGATCGCGTATCGCACGCCTTCATCTACAACGTCTGGCCGTACAGTAATTACCAGCAGAACGTCTTTCAGTTCATCAACCAGTCGTACCTTGATGGGCTCGCTGGTGGCTTGGCCGGTGGGGCCTCAGGTGGAGGCGGCATGGGAGGTTTGGGGGGAAGGAGCGGACTGCTGAGCGGGGGGATATCGGGTGGGCCAGGTGGGTCAAGTGGGCCGGGTGGAAGTACCCCCCCGCCTGCCGCTGCTGCTGCTGGGCCAGCGTGGACACCGCTCACCGCAACCTCGGCCACATCCGCCGGTGGCGGCTTTGGCGGTTCCAGTAAGCCAGGGCTCAGCGCTGGCGGATTTTCACCCCCTCCACTGGCAGGGCCTGGCAGCCCCGGAGGGACAGCCCCGGGGAGCGCAGGAGCTGCCCCGGCCACCTCTGCCCCCGATGGGACGGTCCGGCGGCGGCACGAATTCGTCGTCATGTTCGTGTGGCGGGAACCCATCCCGGTCGTCCCCCAGACCGATGCGGGCGCGCCGTCCACACCGAGTCGGTAGGACCGACCTCCATTCGCATACCCGTGCGGTGCCGGTTCGAACGGCCGGCACCCTGATACCTCACCCCGCATAACGGCCAGGCGACCCATGAACAAGGACACGCTGAAAAAACACCACTTCTGGATTCTGTCTGGGAGCATCCCACTTTTGGTCTTGATCGCCATCTTGTTACTGACCTCCCAGGTCGGCGGCGAGATCGACAAGAAGAAGGGTGAGATCAAGAAGGCGACCGACGACCTGAAGGCAAAACAGAACCCGCCTCCCAAATCGCTACTTGAAGGACTCGACAAGCAGCGCGCCGAACTGGAAAAGAAGCAGACCGACCTCTGGAAGGAGAACTGGGAGCGGCAAATCGGCATCCAAAATGGAAAACAGGATCCGTCCAAGAACTTGCTCAAGTGGCCCAAGTCCAACAAGCTCAACCGGTTCAATTACACCGCCGACTACGCGACGGACCCGAACCAGATGAAGTTCGGTGCTGAGATCCCCAACCCGGACGGAGAGTACCGGGAATTCCCCAAACGGGAAGTGTATTTGGCCCAATTCTCAAACGCCAATAACGGGGGGATTCCTGCAACCGGGATGGCCGACACAGTCGCCCCGACCGCGTTCAATAACGGGTGGCAATTTGTCTTGCGGCACATTGCTGGGGAAACGGGATGGGGCAATGCCGAACCCCGCCCAGAGCAACTCTGGCTGGCTCTGGAAGATATTTGGGTTCAGCGGGCGCTGCTCGGCCAGATCCGGCTGGTGAACGATCAAATCGGGACGTTCCAACAGGTTCCCCTGGTGGACGTGAACGGGAAGACGATCACCGATCCGCTCAACCGCTCATTTGAAAGCCGGACCTGGAAGGTCGACCTGAAGCTCGCCCCCCAGACCAAAGACAGCAACCGATTCGTGCTGACCGGGAGTCTCAAGAACATCACCGACCGCCTCCAACTCCTCGGGAACGGGAATGTGATGACCTTGAAGATCTGGTTCTCGACCAATGCAGAGGCCCAGCCGTTCGATTTCAAGATCGGTGGCGAATTCGTACCCGGCCAGAAGCAGGTGCCGATCGAGCAGACAGCCGAGCATGTTCTCCCGATCGGGATCATTCCGACCGAGATCGCCCGTGTGGAGCAGGTGTTCGACACTCGAACGGTCCCGATCCGGCGAATTGACCATCTGGTCATCGGTTGCCAGATTGCCAAGGACTGTCACTATGGCGGGTACGCGCTCCTGCCCCCGGACTTCAAGGCCTACGCGGATCCTCCCGCGGGGACGGCCCCAGCAGCACCCGCCGCAGGGCCTGGGGGCGTGAGCACCCTGGGCGGTCCTGGTCTCGGAGGCGGGGGAGGTCTGGGCGGGGCGGCTGCGGTTGGAGTTGTGGAAGGGGGCGGGTCGGTCGATGCCGTCACCGACTTGAACAAGAAGCGGTACATCCAGGTGACCGGACAGGTCCGCCGGATGCCGGTTGCTCTCACCGTGATCGTGGATCAAGCCTACGTCCAGGATGTTCTCCTGGCCTACGCCAATTCGCCACTCCGATTCCAGGTCACCCAAATGTACTGGGAGCGGTTCCGCGAAGGCCTCAACACGGGTGGAACGGGCGGGGGAAGCTCGGGCGACGATACCAACCAACAAGCCACCGCGACAGTCGGGGGGGGTGGCTCCTTTGGCTCCGCAGGGAGCCGAGGCTTTGAACTCAGACTCTCGGCACCTGGCTTTGGGATGCCGGGGGGATCGCTGCCCGGATATTCGGCTCCCGGATCAGGAGGTCCGGCGGGGTCAGGCGGGAGCGGCGGAGCGATGACCGTCACCGAGAGCCAGTTGACCGCCGGCCTCGTCAAACTGACAGTCCACGGGATCATCTCCCTGTACGAGAAGTTCCAGGATACCTCCACCCCAGCACCAGCGAAGTGACCGGTTGCCCCAACCGCAAGGAAGGGGCTCCAAGACTGCTCCACTCGACCAACAACTCGCCCCCACTACTGTTGTGTTGGTAGGGGCGAATGGAACACGCGAGGACACGAGGCCATGGCCAAGTCGAAAGTGGATATGAAAGATTTCCTGCTCAAGAAGGGCGAATACATCGCGCTCGGCATCGCCGGGGTGGTGCTACTGCTCCTTCTGGTGGGAATGGTTTCGACCTGGGTCGACGCCGCCAACCCGACGCAGATCTCATCGGATCTGAAAAGGGATTCCACCAAGATCCTCGACACGATCAAGAACGGGGTCCAGGATCCGGAAGCGCTCCCCCCGTGGACCAGGAAGTCGAGTGATACCACTCTCGCCAAGGTCGACGATTTCAAACCCATTGGGCTGCCGTTCGACCCAATCGCCAAGCCGGACACGAAACGAGAAAACCCACAGGTGTTGGGAATCGAGCAGTACGAGCCGCGACTCGTTCGGGGACCGATGAAGGGATACGACATCATCTACGAGAGCGATGGGACTGCCCGGATCGCTGTCCGGATGGAGAAGCGAAAAGGGGAGTACGACAAGGATAAAATAAGAGCAGCGGCCAACGACCTGAAATCGCGGGGAAGGAAAGGTGGGGGGCTCTACAAGCAGCAACAGAACAACAACCAGCCCGGCTTCGGCGGGCCAGGTGGTGGGCCAGGCGCCTTCGGCGGCCCGGGCGGAGGGCCGGGAGGCTTTGGCGGCCCAGGCGGAGGGCCGGGTGGCCCAGGCGGCTTTGGCGGCCCAGGCGGAGGGCCGGGTGGCCCAGGCGGCTTTGGCGGCCCAGGCGGAGGGCCGGGTGGCCCAGGCGGCTTCGGTGGACCCGGAGGCGGACCAGGCGGTGGACCAGGCGGCAGACCAGGCGGTCTAGGCAGCATGAAGGGATATGGTGGGATGCCCGGCGGGTATGGGTTCGGGGATGGTGGCGGCTACGGTGGCGGTGCGCAGCGGACCGAGATTGCGATCAGCTACATCCCGCTCGACGATGTCGACAAGGCAATCGCGGATAACAAGCTCCCGGCCACGACAGTCATCCCCCTGCGGATGGTGGTTGTCAATGCGACCCTGCCGCTGAAGAAGCAACTCGAAGAAGTGAAACGGGCGATGCGATTGAAGACGATCGCCGAGGCTTACGAGTTCGTCCACTTTGATGGCTTTGAAGTCCAACGACGAGTGACGGAGCCGTCGGGATTGATCCTCGGGGGCGGCGGGCAGAGACTCGCGGACGTGGCCAAAGAGAAAGACTCGGTCGCCAACCGTACCGTTGGCTGGGCAAATTACGATTACGATCAGAAATACGTCGAACTCATTGACACCCGGAAGTTGAGTGACCACTTCGAGGGAAACGACCGGAACAACCCACGCAGTGCGTTTCTCCCGTACTTCCACCGGTACGACGAAGCCCTGGTCATGCCTCTGCCCGAACTGGTACCTGAACTCGCGGCGTATCCTCCAGTCGAGTTGCCGGCGATCAACGCCGCGATCGACAAGATGATCGCGGCCAACACCCAGAAGGTCGATCCATCGGATCTTCAGAAACGGCTTGAGGGGAAAGGTGGTAAGAGGTCGTGGAGTGTGCCCAAGTCCGAGAAAGATACAGGTGGGTCGGCCTTTTTTGGCTCAGGTGGACCGAAGATGGGCGGTCCAGGCGGTCCGCAGCCGCTTGGAGGCGGGAAGGCCGGTCCGGGCGGCGGGGTGCTTGAAGCGGGTGCTGCGACCGAGATCGAGCACCTGCTGCTCCGATTCATCGACTGCGACATCAAGCCGGGTTACACCTACGAGTACAAGATCCGGCTTCGGATGATCAATCCGAACTTCGATCACCCGGAGACGATGGCGAATCCCCGGCTGGCGACCGAGGAGAAGTACAAGGTTCTCACCGGGCCGTGGGTCCCGCTCGATGCCGCCCTCAGCGTCCCGAACGAATCGTTCTTGTTTGCCTACGATCCGGCGACTTACCGCAAACACATTGAAGAGGACTACAAGGATCAAAGAGCCCTCCAGCAGCACCTCCAGGTGCGGGACAATCAGGCAGTTGTCGAGATGGTGACCTGGCTCGAACAGGTACGGACGGATGCGAGTGGCCAGCGTGAGCCGGTCGGCGGGTGGGTGTCGGCCGAGATCCCAGTTGGCCGCGGGGAGTTGATCGGCAAGAAGACTTACGTCAAACTCCCGCTCTGGTCGTCGGAAACAGATCAGTACGTTCTTCGGGAACTCCCGGCCAATGTTATCCCTCGCAAGGGGCAAGCCTCCCCGCCGAAGGGGTGGCTAGTCGATTTCTCGTCGAAGTCTGTCCTGGTCGATTTCGAGGGCGGAAAGGTGAAGACCAAGGCGAGCGGGGGCCGCACCATCGACGAGGATGTTGGGACCGAGCTGCTGATCGCCCGACCGGATGGGAGTCTCCTGGTCCGGACCAGTCTCGCTGACACCCGGGACGCGTTCCGCATTGAAGCATCCTCAAGCTGGAATAAGTGGGTCAAGGAGGTGGAGACCCGCCCAGCCGCGACGACCGGGACCGGCACTGGGTCTGGGAATGCGTTCGATCGGAAGAATTAGCCGTAACCAACCGTCTAGGGAACCCAGCGGGGGGCTTCGGCCCCCCGTGTTCGTTTCCTGGCGGGTTTCTGGATGAGGTTAGGATATGGCCCAGGATAACTTCCCGATATCGGGTCGAACTCGGCCCGAAACCCCGCCAGGAGGTGCCCACTTCGGGAAGTTATCCTGGGCCATATCCTTAGAGCCGGCGACCAGTATCGACGCGGGCGGCGGTAGAACAACTGGCGAACCGGCAACGTCAGTTGCCGGGTGAGCTGATCCAACCGAGGTCACGTCGCGGTTTGCGC
>PLDW01000198.1 GCA_003136315.1 Gemmataceae bacterium
TCGTGGTAGGTCATTTCCTGGCATCTACCTGAGTGCCGAGTCATTCTCACGAGTGGTGTACCAGCCCGGCGCTGGCCCAACACCACCCGCCCCCCACCGGCAGGCAACCCCTGAGGTAGTATCAGGGTGTGCGCGTCGTGCCCGTCATGACCGGCCGGTTGGGACATCCTTTGAGCAACAACCAGGACAAACAGCGGATCGCCCTCCGAAGGGAGCAGGTGGCACAGCTCTCTCTGCTCGGACACGAGGTCCAGTCAATTGCCTCCCGCCTCGGAGCGACCCGGCAAACGATTGCCCGCGATTTAGAAGTCATTCGTGGCGAATGGCTGGCGTCAGCCGGTGAGAATCTGGACACCCTCAAGGCCCGGGAACTCGCCCGGCTCGATTCCCTGGAGCGGGAATACTGGGCGGCCTGGGACCGGTCGGTTGCAGCCCACAACCACTCACCGGATGATCCCCAGGAGGAACCTGAGAGCCGGCGTCGAGCCGCTCCCAAAGACCCGGTCGGCGACCCGCGGTTCCTGGACGGGGTGGAGTGGTGCATCGACCGCCGCTGCAAGCTTCTCGGGCTCGATTCTCCGAAAAAGCCAGACGCCGGCGCGAGCGATTCCATCAAATTTGTCGCCGGGATCAACTGGGATGATGTGTGAGGTGGGGAGCACTGAAGGGCGGGTATTCGATTCTCCACACTTGCAGAGGCCAGAGAATATGACAGACGACCGAGAACGCGACGCGACGACCCCATCCCTCCAACTTCCCCAGTCCGCCACTCTCCCGTATCAACCATTTGGCGGCGCCGCTGTACTGATGACAGCCCGCGACCCGGAGGTGCTATTGTCAGGTCCGGCAGGGACCGGTAAGTCGCTCGCTTGCCTCACCAAGCTCTACCTGGCTGCGATGAAGTACCCAGGGATGCGGGGGCTGATCGCACGAAAGACCCGGGAGTCGGTGTCCGAATCCGCGCTCGTCACCTGGGAGCAGAAAGTCATCCCGCCCGGCCACCCGCTAACGGCCGGGGCCAAGCGGCGAGCCCGACAGGTCTACACATTCCCAAACGGATCGGAAGTGGCGGTGGGTGGCCTGGATTCTGCCCAGAAGGTCATGAGTACCGAATTCGACATGGTCTACGTCCAGGAGGCCATCGAGTTGACTGAGGACGACTGGGAAGCCCTCACCACACGCCTCCGCAACGCGCGAATGCCCTACCAACAACTCCTCGCCGACACCAATCCCTCCCACCCCCGGCACTGGCTGAAACGACGGTGCGACGACGGGCGGACCCGGTTGATCGAGTCTCGACACGAGGATAACCCCTCGATCGTGAACCCACGGACCGGTCGCGCCACACCACAAGGGGAAGCCTATCTCGCCAAGCTTGACTCGCTGACGGGTGCGCGAAAGCCGCGGCTTCGCCACGGTCGGTGGGCGCAGGCCGAGGGGGTGGTGTATGACGGCTGGGATGCGACGGTGCATCTGGTCAACGCCCGGCCGATCCCGCACCACTGGACGCGATACTGGGCCATCGATTTCGGGTTCACCAACCCGTTCGTCTGGCAGTTCTGGGCGGAAGACGAGGATGGGATTCTGCATCTGTATCGCGAAATCTATCGGACGGGTCGGCTGGTCGAGGATTTGGCCCGTGAGGGACTGGCGATGTGTGACGGTGAGCCAGGGCCACGGGCAGTCGTCTGCGACCACGATGCCGAGGACCGCGCGACACTGGAGCGACACACCGGTGTGCTCACAGAAGCCGCAGACAAGGGAGTCCGGGCGGGAATCCAGGAGGTGGCCGGGCGACTGGCGATCCGCGGAAACGGTCGGCCGCGCTTGTATGTCAATCGGGATGCCCGGGGACATCCCGCAGATCCGGTACTCGTGGCCGCGGCCCGACCCACCTGCACGGCAGACGAGTTTGATGGATACGTCTGGGATCCAGGCCGGGCGTCCCGGGAAGCACCCCTGAAAAAAGATGATCACGGGATGGATGCGTTGCGCTATCTGTGCCGGAAACTGTCTGACGATTCGATCGGGCGATCCGCCGGTTATGCTGGTGATCCGGACGCCGACCCCTTCGCCGACCTGCCCCCGCGCGTGTTCCGGTAAGGAGGAGCGGGGGACAAATAACCCCCCAACCCCATTCTCAGATACAGGAACCCACTGAGTCAGTCGCATCTACAGAACGACGATTGGATGCAGACACGGGAGTGCGAGGCTCCTGCCGAGCTGGACCACCCTCACGCTCGGCAGGAGCCTCGTACTCCCGTACGAGCGACGAGGCAGAAGTTCATGGATGAGGGCCGGCACGTAGGTCGGGTCGAGGCTTTGGGAGACCCGACGGAGGTGGCTGGATGTCGGGTCTCCCAAAGCCTCGACCCGACCTACAAAAGCTCCACACAAAAAAGAACCGGTCGCCCTCCCGTGCGACCGATGCTTGCTCCCGGAATGAGCCAGCCGCCGCGGGTTCCTGGATTATGCAGGACCACTCGTCACTGGTGTGGGGGCAGTGCGGGTGCCGGTCAGTCGCCTGAGGAGACGATACCCGCCGTAACCAACGACAGCCCAGGGAAGCACGACGCACAGCCCGAAAATGACCCAGGTCAGGCTTGTCAGCAGCACCGAGGCACTGACCGACAGCCCCCGCTTGACGGGTGGCCAGAGACTTCCATCCCCTTCCACGATTCCCTCGGCGGTCGACAGGGTCACGTTGACGCGAGCTGTCGCATAGCGCCCGTCCGGGGCTTGCGGATCCTTCATAGCCTTCTGCACCCGGACCACTCCCGCTCCCTTGAGTTGCTCGACGAATCCCGCCGCGGCCACCAGCGGGACATCGATTACCGCCTTCGCGGTCACTTGTCCGTTCCGCTCGCGGGCCACACTTGAATCGACCTGCCGGCCACGGGCCTCCGCGACTCTGGCACCCAGCACGGCCACCGCTGCGTCCACATCCTGGACTTCCAGAGTCAGGGTTGTGGTTTCCCTGGGCTTGAGACGGGATGCCGATACAAAGTTTGTCCGGTAGAGCACCCTGGAATCCGTCACATTGTCGTTTTCGGGGGTTCGGTTGACCTGTCGGGCCACCACCTCTCCAGCTGCTGCCAGCGCGGCCCCGATCGACCCATCCTCGGTCCGTCGAATGACGAAGTCGAGCTGGGCAGTGATGTTCTGCCGGTCCTGCTCGTTCAACTGGGCCACGATCACTCGCCCGGTGGCCTTGGCAACCACCTCGCGAAGCGCCTGGTAGGCTGCGGGGACATCCGGGACGGCCACTTGAATGATGGCGGTCTCCCGTGGTGCGATGTTGGCAAGGTTGTAAAGCTGGACCTCGAACTTCGTGTCTCCCCGGCGGACCTTCGCATCTTTCTGCACGGTCCCGGCGTCCGGCTGTTGAATTCGGTCGATCTCCAGACGGGCAATCCGGCCGAGCTGGCGCAGCCGATCCCGGATCGGGCCGGCCGCATCTGGCGATGTCTCGAAGTGGAGGGTGGCGTTGAATTGCCCGGCTGCCAGTTGCTTCAAGTCCGATTTGGTCACGCGCCCCTTCGATTCGGCGACCGCAGCAAGGAGTTGCCGGAAGGCTGCTTCCACCTCCTCGACCTCCACCCCGGCCTGCACACGCTCGTTCTCGGTCAGTCCCGCCGCCGCCTTGATTTCCTTCTCGACGAGCGTCACGGTGAGGCTGCTCAAAGCGACCTGATGCGCATAGTAGCGGAGTTCGCCTTCCATCTCCTCGATCTTCGTCCGCCAGACACCGAGCTCCTTCTCGGCCTCCAACAAGACCTTGATGTCTCCTTTGCCCTCCTTGATGATCTGGAGGAGCCTCTGCTCCATGATGTGTGCCGCTTTCAGTCGACTTTCCAGATCGGTGTACTGCTTGGTGATATCCTGGCTGCCGATGCGCTGGCCTTTCAGTTCCCCACCCTTGGCGATCTCTTTGCGCAAGTCAAGGACAAGTCCATCCAGCAATTCCGGGGGAACTCGTACCACCACCGCCCCCTTCATCTTCCCATTCGGGAGCTTGTCGCTGTTCACCGTCGCCACGAAACCTCCCTTGAGTCCGTTCACCAGTTTGGTCACCGTGGCGACAGCAGCGTCGAAGGAATCGACTTCAAACTCGATCTCCCCGGAACGGATCACCACTCGTCGAGATGCAGCGGTAGGGTCGGCGGGGGGCGGTGCCGGTACGGCGGGGGGCTGGCCGACACCCAGCGCTGGGAGCTCGGCGTAGCCGTTACCGCGACCCAGATTCTCCGACGTGTCACTCTCCCTCACACCCTGTCTGAGCTTCACCGACTCCCCGGTTGCTGGCTTGGGGGCATTCTCGCCCAGACCCTCCTGAGTGATCAATCCCTCCCCGCGAACGGGGATCTGGGACGACGAGGAGGAGGAAGGTTTTGCCTCGGCTGGTCGGAAGAACGACAGGTCTGTCCCAAGCGATAACTTCGAGCGGGTTTTGCCTTCGCCATCCCTCTTGTTGTCACCTTCTCTCCAATCTGTGGACATCCCAAGTGCCACAGGGTCAGATTGGCCGACGACCGGGGCGGAACCCCGGGTGTACCGATCTGTGCCACGGACAACTGGCGCGGTGTCGGACCACTGGGGAGTGCCATTCTCACCCCTGCCGTCCGTTACGCCGGGTGGCTGTTGGACGTTTCCACCGGCGTGCCCATCGAGATAGGAGTAGATCGGAGGGTTAGGCTTGCCAGCACCTGATGTCGATGGGCTACCATTGGCGGGGACACTTCCATTCACCCCCCAACCGATCACTCCCTGGGGTGTCATGTCGGTCAGTTGTATTGGGTTCTCGTGGGCTGGCCGTGCGATGGGATCGAACCCCACATCCTCGTTTGTCAGGTCTTTGCTGGCCTCATTCAATTGGCGTCTTCTCTGCTCTCCGGACATGGTGACTGCGAGTGAGTGGCCCCGAGCGGCGTTGAGGCGATCAGCCGATGTTCGCGAGTCGGGCGGGATAGGGTTCTGCAGAGGAGATGCAACCTGGGCGGACCCGAGACTTGCCGACTCCAATCCTCTTGCGCCAGGAATTGGCACTCGCCCCTCGGCTACCAGTTGGTCAGCACCGGCTCCGACCACGCCGAGACCGACTGACGCGGCCACTCCGGCGGCAACAGTCCGTCGCCATCCGGTGAGGAGCATCCGCCGCCGGGCGCGGGCGGTACGGATCGCTCGCACCGCGCGATCCTCCAGCCCCGGTGCCGGGCGAGCGACAGCGAACAGGTCGGCAAGCCCGTGATCGAGCCGACGGGCCGCAGCGAGGTCGGCCGCACAGGTCGGGCAATCCTGAATGTGGGCTTCCAGCCGCTCGCTCTCGGCCAGGTCGAGCCCGCCAGCAACAAACGCACTGATGGATTCCTGAGTCCAGGTATGATCAGACATGGTATCCTCCGTTCACGCGCCCGGGCCAGCGAGATCCGCCGGCAGCCGGTCGCGGAGCATTTTGAGCCCACGATGCAACAGGCCCCGGAGGGAGCCGTTGGTCAGGCCAAGTTGTTCGCTGATGGTGTCGTAATCCGCACCTGAGAGGTATCGGAGAGAAAGCGGGAGACGGTATTCCTCGGGGAGGGATCGCAGCGCAGCCAGCACCTGTTGGCGGGATTCCTGACGCAGCGCAGCTTCGTCTGGTGGTGGTCCGGAGGCCGGAACCTTCGCGAGCCCCTCATCGGATCTCGCTGGTGTGGATCGTTTCCGCCGGCTGTCCCGACGGGCGGAATCGATCAGGACATTGTGGGCGATGGTGAGGAGCCACGGGCGAAACCCGCCGGGTTCCTCCAGTCGGCGGATCGACCGGAACGCGAGCAGGTACGTCTCCTGGAGCAGATCCTCCGCCTGGGGAACGCTTCCCGTCTCCAGGTAGAGCCGCGCGAAGACAAGCCGCGAGGTCCGCCGAACCAGTTCCTCGAACGCGGCCCGGTCGCCGTTGCGGGCCTTCGCGACCAGTGCTGTGTCGGTGTCGCCCATGAGCCCTCCGCCAGTAAAGACGCTACCCGCTCTGACAGCGCGCGCAATAATCGGAGTGCTCCCCCATCGTCCCGGCCCTGGAGGGGTCACAGCAATTAGCCGGTGGTCGAGCGCAGCTCCACCACCGGAGGCGGGGAAGTAGGCGATGACGTGAATACGAAGGCCCCAACGACCCTGGTGAGGTCGCAGCGATAAGGCAGTTGGTGAAAGAAAATCACCAGTGGGATCGGGTGCCGGGTGCCACGGGCGGCTAGTCC
>PLDW01000334.1 GCA_003136315.1 Gemmataceae bacterium
TACACGGTACATAAAGGACGTTATGCACTCCAGTTGCGGAAAATGGTGATCCTCGCTCGACGCGACCACATCAACCCCGGGTTTCGACTCTCCAGGTGGAAATCGGTCTTCCTCTGCTCTACGGAGTGGGACAATGCTCGTGGAAGACGACTGCCGGATCGCCGATCACGCCTCCGTTCCGGTCAGGCCACCAGGCGTAGTGTTGGAAAGCGCGAGATGGGGACCGAACGGCAAGAGGGGTTGCCGCGTTGAGCGCGAAGTCTCCTTATTTCACCACGAACACCCGCTCGACGGGTGTTGTGTCGATCTTCCCCTGTCTTGATCGGCTTCCATCGACCTCGAACGCTTCGCCGACACGGTTCCCGCAGACATCCTCCAGTCGTGTGTCGACAACGAGCCGGTAGCGACCACCTGGCCACGCGCGGGTTGGGGCAAACGTCACGAGACGTTCGCCTCCGCCAACTGTCACGACCCCGTCCACCCGCTTTCCCGCTGCATCCACGACCCACACCATCGACCCCAACAGCGCCTGGTCGAGCGGCTTTGCAAGTCGAAGGATCAACGGGCTGTCGGACCTCGCCCGCGGAGTGATGAGGGTCCAGTGATCCGGCTGGATTGGTTCGTCGTCTGGCGGCCCAACCGAAAATGTTTTCTTCACCTCCGCTGTGAGCGGGCGGCCCTCGGCGTCCTTCCAGTTCCGGTCGATGTGGAGGGTGTACCGCCGGCCTTCCTCCAGGATCGGGCCATCTTCTTCCCTCGGAACGAGTCCCCGTTTCACTCGGCCTGGGTGAAAGAACACGGTCACCCTCAGCCCATCCACCGACCACAGTTCCTCATCGAGTTCCAGGAAGGGTTGGTGGACTTCCTTGCCATCGTCGCGGATCAGTTTCAAGTGCCGGTAGATGTCCCCACGGGTCATCTGGCCCGAGAAATGGATGTAAAATCGGAGGGTGTTTTCGGGGAGTTGGTTGGCGGACGGGTACACAGCAGCAATCGAAATCGGCGGGCCGGGCGGAGGTTTGGGGATGCTCAATTCGGCCGTCACGGCCGTGGCTTTGGGGTCGCCGCCGGGTAATTTCGCCGGGTCAAATGTGGTCTGATACCTCACCCCTGGAACGAGTGGAAACTGCGGCTCAAAGCGGATCACTTCCCCATCGGCCGTGTATGTCCCCGCAACCGATTGCCGTGTGGCAATCTCCTCTGACGTCCCCTCGGCCACCACTACCCGGAGAATCGCGGACCACTCCTTGGCGGAGGGCTTTGCTGCTCCCAGCCTGGCACCGATTTCGCGATCGCCCCCGACCTCGATTCCCCGACCCCCGCCGCGAATTTCTACGAGCCGGATGTCGGGTTTCGGATCGGCCGCTGAGAGGGAGGGCAGGACGGAAAGAGTGATGGCTATGACCAGGAGGTGTTGCATGGGTCAATTCCTGACGAGCGGCAGGCGAGATTGTGCGGATCTGGAAGGGAGGTAACAGCTGGCGAACCGGCGACGTCAGTCGCCGAGTACGTATCAGATCACCCGGCGACGTCAGTCGCCAAGCAGCTCACCCGGCGACTGACGTCGCCGGTTCGCCAATGACAATCATACCCACTGATTGAACTGTGCCGAAACACGAACCGGGGGCATCTGCCCCCGGTTTGCTGGCTTGAGCACGGCTCATGGGAGCGGGATCGTTTTCAGATCGAACCCGGCGTCAGTCTTGACCAGGAGAATCGCCCGTTCGGCGTCGAGTTTGTCAAGTTGCTCAACACCCTTCAACTCGGCAATCGTCTCGTACTTGACCCCGGCCGTGAGAGTGGCTGGCCGGGCAATGATCGCTTCGGCCGACCCGAACCCATCCGTCGGAATCTTCATCACTCCCCGAGTGGAGTTCGCCATCAAGATGTAATCCTTGCCGCCCTTGCTGTAGACGATCATGTCGCGCGGTTCGTTGCGGTTCCCGAGTTCGGCGATCGTCGTCCCTTTCACCTTCATCCCTGGCTTCAACTCCGAGACAGGAACCTTCACCAGCGGAGTGCAGGTGTAGGCCGCCATCAGTGTGTCTTCGCCGTTCACCTTGTAGGGGGCAAACGTCCGGATCGGAGAGCGGGTCTCGACTGCGCCGTGAGCGCCGTGGTAGATCTCGATTGCCGTCCCCTTGTCCGACTCCTTCGGGAATGGAACAGGGATGACACGAAGAGTGGAGGCGAACGCCTCGCTCGACAGCCCGGCAACGTAGAGCTTGTCACCCAGGAACGCCATGTTTGTGATGGCTGTCGTCGCTCCCTTGCCCATCGCCGGATTCGGGATCGTGACCTTGGCGAACGGGACGTCCTTCAAGGATACGGCCTCGACGGCATCAGCACGGGTGATGCGGACGATGGCCGGTGTGCCGGCACCAGTCCCGCGAGTGACCGCCAGATAGATGTTACCTGACGCCGGGTTTACCTTCAGATCGTTGATCTTCACATCCTTCTCCGTCGTCCCGAGAAGGCCCGCCACCTTGGCGTCGACCCGCTCGACGTTCACCGGCTTGTCACCGGCCGTCTTGGCGTCGCCGGTATCGACTGCGAAGATGGCGGCCGACTGGGGGTCGCCGATAAACAGCAGTCCGTTCGGCCCGAACGCGAGGGCCGACGCCGACTTGAGGTCCGGGGTGCCCTTGGTCAGTCCGTTGTCGGCCTGCACGGTGGCGGCCGACGCAATCAGCGTGGCCGCAATGAGCATCATGGAACGCATTCGAGATCCCTCGTGGGGTAGGGGGCGAAAGACCGGGGAGAGCGATGCCCGCGGAGTGTTATGATGGGCCAGACCCGTCGCAGAAGCAAACAATAACCGTATGAGAATCGGATGAGAGGGCCAACTGAATAGGGACGGGAGGGTTGCAACCGTTCCAGTCTGTAAACTCGAGTGCTCTGAGATGTGGTAGAGGCTGGACCAAGGTTGGTCTCGACCGACCAAAAACCGAATCCTCGTCGGTCTTCAATACCGCGTTTCCCGCTCTGCGTTCCCCCGTTCCGCGATTCTTGCAACCATTTGGCCTGGCAGGTGGCATAGGAGTTGCAATAGAGTAATATTGAGATGAGCTTTTCGCGAGGATCGGTGAGAACCGGTCGACACGTCCGGGTCGGGTGTCTGAGCCCCGGTCCCGTCGCCCCTGTCTCCGGAATCGGTGCCCATCCGCCTGGGATCGGTCCCGACTTGCAACACCTTCCGGTCTGAGCTCCTGGCTCATGCGACTGCCCCTGGGTCGAGGGTTGGTCGCAGCTACCGCTTCGACCCACGGAGCGCGCGATGTACGCGATTCTGATTTGCACCACGTTGTCATGCACCGTCGCCCAGACACCTGATCGCTCTGACCTCAGTCGCAGCCTTCTCGACGGCTCCTGGACCGTCGTCTGTCTCGAACGTGATGGCCAGGCGGTCCCGGGAGCAAAGGGGGTGGCCGTCACTCTCAAGGACAATGTCGCCACATTCGCCAAGTCCAAAGCGGACGGCGCGGATCGTATCGAGGGACATCACCTGCGAGCGATGCAATTTACATTCGGCCCAAAGGGAGTCTTGCAGGCGATCGAGGCGAACGCGGATGGACGATTCGATACCCCGGGAGTGATCACTCCGACGAAACCGGTTGGCAACCCCAACCAACCGTCAGATAATAAGCTCTCCCCCGCACCGGTGCCGGGCACACCCTTGACAGGAGTGTACGCCATCACCAAAGACTATCTGGTGGTGTCGGTCCTTCAGGCGAGCAGCGCCACATCTACTAACTACCTCACCGCCGCGGAGGGGGCTTCCTCGCTGGGGAATGGTCCGGTTCTGAGAACTTACTTCACCTTCATTCTGAAGCGACCCACCACCGATACCAGCACGACTACCACCCCCACGACAACCAGCAAGAACTAACGAGGCTCCGCCTCAGACCGACGAGATGTAAAAGAGGGCTCCGGTCGTGCCGATGAGGGGTTATGCTGAAGCATGCCCCATTGAACCGCGTAGCGGTGGATTGTCCACAAGGGACGATGACGACCGGAGCCCGCCATGACTTTACCACGTACCGTCGCCGCTGTCATTAGCCGACACGTGACCCTTGAGGTTGAATCCATCGACCGGATGTATCTGAATGTCTACCAACCCCGTCTCCAAACCGCCGCCGGGGTGGCCGCCTTCTTCCGATCCCACCGTGG
>PLDW01000304.1 GCA_003136315.1 Gemmataceae bacterium
GCCGCGCCCGCCAACGCCTGGGGGTCGCGCCGGTGCGTCTGCTCTTTGAACGTCTGGCGCGTCCTCTGGCCAACCCCCTCAACGCCGGTGCCTTCTATAAGGGATTGCGTCTGATGGGCATCGACGGCGTCATCTTTACCGTCCCCGATTCCGACGCCAATGCTCAGGCCTTTGGCTACCCTAACGGCGGGCGTGGTCAGGGTGCCTTCCCGCAGTTGCGTAAACTCAGTTTGGTGGAACTGGGCACTCACGCCGAACAAGCGTTGGTTCTCAAGGGGATCAAGGAGAAGGAAAGCGGCGAGCAGAATCTGGCACCAGCCCTGATCCGCCACCTCAAGCGAGGGATGCTGCTGATGTGGGATCGTGGCTTCTTCAGTTACAACCTCTGGCAAGCCGTACTCTTACGGTGTGAGTTATTAGCGAGAGTGAAAACTTGTCTGATCCTGCGGCCCGTGAAACACCTGTTGGATGGCTCTCACCTGTCCAAACTCTACCCCAACGCCTATGACCGTAGCTGTGACCGTAACGGAATCCTGGTGCGGGTGCTTCGCTACACGCACAACGACCCAACGCGGGTCGGTTGCGGCCAGGAGCACATCCTGTTGACAACCCTGTTGGATGCCCAGAAGTATCCAGTCGATGAACTCGTGGTTCTCTACCACCAAAGATGGGAAATTGAGTTGACCTTCGATGAGCAGAAGACCCATCAGACGCCGCCGCGTGCGACCAAGCCGGCGCATCTGCGAAGCGAGACGCCTTTGGGCGTGATCCAGGAGATCTACGCGTTGTCGATTGGTCACTTCGTGACACGGAGCCTGATGGCGGAGGCGGCAACCCAAAGTGGCCAGGATCCCGATCGGCTGTCGTTTGTGGGGTGCTTGCAGATTCTGCGGACACGGTTAGCGGAATGTCCCACTGATGAGCAGGAGCGGGCTGCGTGGATGGCCGCGGTTCTGGAAGAGCTGGCGAAGGAGCGGACCGAACCGCGACGCAACCGGATCAACCCACGTGTCGTTCGGATCAAGATGTCTAAGTTCAAGAAAAAGCGACCCATACATCGTGGACAAAAACAATTGCATCGAGATTTTTCAGATACAATCGTCATACTGCCAATTTTAAAATCGGTAAACCGTACTGGATAACGACTTGGACCCGTGCAACGGTATTGCAGCTAGACGGCTAACTGAGGGGAGGAGGACGTGGCCTTCACGCTCGTAGGATGAGTGATCGCCCCCGATCCGTCCGCAGCCTTCCGTTCTGGCAAAGGAGGCGGATCCATCTAGGATGCTCAGTCGGGAGGAATCGGCCGATGATCCACGCTCAGAACCTGGTCAAGACCTTCGGCGATATCACCGCCGTCGGCGGTATCGACTTCGATGTCCGCCCCGGCGAGATCTTCGCCTTTCTCGGCCCGAACGGGGCGGGCAAGACGACAACCATCCAGATGCTGACGACGCTCCTTCGCCCCACGAGTGGCTCGATCACCCTCGACGGCCTCGACCCTGCGATCCGGCCCCTCGACGCCCGACGCCGCTTCGGTATCGTCTTCCAGGATCCCAGTCTCGACCACGAACTGACCGCTTACGAGAACATGGACCTTCACGGGGTACTCTACCACGTCCCCCGCCGAGTCCGCGTCGAGCGAATCCAGTCGCTCCTCACCCGGTTCGAGCTGTGGGACCGTCGCGATAGCCGCGTGAAGACGTTCTCCGGCGGGATGAAACGTCGCCTGGAGATCGCACGCGCCTTTCTCCATACTCCGAAGATCCTCTTCCTCGACGAGCCGACGCTGGGCCTCGACCCGCAGAGCCGAAACCAACTCTGGACCCACGTCCGGCACCTGAACGAGACGGAGAGAGTCACCGTGTTCCTGACCACCCACTACATGGATGAGGCGGAACGAGTCGCCCACCGAATCGCTGTCATCGATCACGGCCGCATCGTTGCTCAGGGCTCCCCGCAGGAACTCAAACAGCAGACCGGGACGGAGTCGCTCGAACAGGCATTCCTCGCGCTGACCGGCACGTCGATCCGTGACGAGTCCGCCAATTCGGCCGACCAGATGCGTCAGGTGGCACGGATGTGGAGGAGGTGAGGGGTGGAGGTCATCTACGCTCTCTGGCTGCGTGAAGTGAAGCGTTACCTGCGGTCTCGCCCGCAGATCCTTGCGTCGCTCGGCCAGCCGCTGATGTACCTGCTGGTGCTCGGATTCGGCCTCGGCCCTGTCTTCGAGAAGGCCGGGCAGGGCAATTACCTTCAGTTCGTCGCTCCCGGTGTGGTCGGGATGTCGATCCTGTTCTCCTCGATCTTCTCCGGCGTCGGCCTTCTTTGGGATCGGCAGTTCGGGTTTCTCAAAGAGACGCTTGTCGCGCCGGTGCCGCGCATCCACATCATGATCGGCCGCACCCTCGGGGGAGCAACGACGGCCCTGATCCAAGGGATGCTCGTGCTGACTGTGTGCCTGATCGCCGGGTTCCGCCCTGATGACTTCGGTGGGACATTGCTGGGGCTGCTGTTCATGGCCCTAATCGCCATCGTCTTCGCCGCCCTGGGAACCATCATCGGGTCGGGACTCAAGGACATGCAGGGGTTTCAGCTGGTCATGAACTTCCTGGTCATGCCGATCTTCTTCCTTTCCGGTGCGCTCTATCCCCTATCCAACCTGCCAGGCGCGCTCACGGTGGCTACGCGCCTGGACCCGCTGTCGTACGGTGTGGACGGGTTACGGGGTGCGTTTATCGGCCAGTCGCACTTCGGCATGGCGGTCGATATCGCGGTCCTCGGGGTGCTTGCAGCCTGCTTCATGGCCCTGGGAGCCCGGGCGTTTTCGAGGATCCAGGCATAACTCCACGCAACGGCTTGGCGTGCGGGATGGGCTGCCGGTGATCGCTCTTGAGCCGATGGGTGGAGACGGGCTGTTGCGATCAGAGGAACAGTTGATTTGTGTCACCCCGGCCTTTCAGGATCTGGTTCACTGTCCGCTTCGCCAACTCGACGCTCTGGGCATTCAGTGGTTTGCCCCAGGCCCGGCCATCCCAGCGAAACCCTTCGTCTTTCAGTAACTGCCGTTCGTCGGGCGAAGGGCGGGCATCGTCGCGGAACGAGATCAACACCCGAGTGCTGTTCTGGCCGGGCTGGCTATCCAACTCCTTGTCGATCCGAATGCCTTGCTTGTTGTCGGTATACACGCCGAAATGTGTTCGCGCGGGGCGGTGCTGGGGCGGGTGCTCATCCGCCGGATCGCCCGGTTGCTTGGCATCCATTGCGGTCGTGTCGAACTCCGTTGTCGGATCGCGTTGGTCGGTCTGCGAATCCGGGACGACCAAGTCATCCGGCAGACGGGTGCTGTTGGCCACGTTCTGGACGATCTGGTCGGCAGGGTTGGTCGGCAGGTGCTCGGCAACTTGCTCGTGATGTGCGGCCTCAGCCTCTGCGGCGAGTTGTCCATCGGTGGGTTGGGGTTGTACCTGTTTGCGGGCTCGTCTTGGCATGATGTCCATCCTGGTTGCGGGTTGTTTGCTGCCCCGCCGGACCCAACAGGAACCAGGAGGGCCACACCCGTTTAGCGCGGATGGATATCATTTGCAAGTGTGTCGGAGAGGGCGCCTGGGCCGGGTCATCGCCTCCCCCTGGGATATGCTGTCGGCAAACGCCCCCTCCTCAAACATCCCGTAGGCCAAATCACGAACGTGGCGTGAGTCATCAAGTCGGCCCTCGGCGGCGGCGATGAAGCCAGCCGCCAGGGCACATGCGTGAAACCGGTTCTCCCAGAACGCATCATCGGCCATACCGCTCTCCTGTGATCCGGCTGTAGACCTCCTCGGCGTGTTCCCGTGTGTCGAAGTCACCGATTGCTTCCACTCCCTGGCCGGGGATACGGCCATACAGAGACCAGACGTCGGCCTCGGCCGCCTCGCACGCTTCGTAGTAGAACCGTTCCGGCGAGTCTGGCTCCTCATGCCGTAGGCAGCGAGCAATCTCATAACCATCGAATCGAGTGAGCCCCCCGAGCCCCTGCGGTCGAATCTCCCCGAGGATGCTCCGGCTGTGACCCTGGAACGAGGAGGAGACGGCGTAGCGATATCTCCCGGCATCCGGGTCCCCGCTCACATGGAGAGCCCAGTGAGTGGCGGTGTCGAGCACCGCCTCGGCTTCCTCGTGTGTGCGGTATGGGCCTGCCAGCAGAGCGCGGCGAAATCCGTCGATCACGACGACGTAGTGACAAGTCTCGTCGGTCCAGGCCGTCTGGTTCGGGAAGAGGGCAATCATACTCCGCCCTCCGGATAGTCCCGCAGTGCCTCTTGAAGGTCCCGGATGGCCCAGGGGATGTTCCGTCGTGTCGGCCATCCTCGAAGTACCGTTGGGGTTTCCCAGACACACACCTCCAGGTAATCGGCCCCGACCTGGACGTGAACCCGGTCAGTGACATCGACGCACCCATCGACCTCCTCGTTGGCTTCCGAGTAGTTGAGCTTGCGGCCGAGTCGTTGCCCGATCACCTTCGCCACCCCACCCGCGGTGAAGATCGGCTTCGTGAACATGAAATGTGCTTCCATACCGGTTACTCCTTTCCCGTTGAGTGCTCGAAGATCACCGCCACATCGTGCAGACCGGGGATGAAACTGCTGCGATAAACCTTCTTCCCACTGCTTCCTCCGTGGCTGAACCGAATGATGTCCGTGGAACATTGCCGTAACCCGGATCGGAATGCCAGCAGCTTTGTGTAAAAGACTAAAGGGGTGAATCCAGCCTCTTTGTCGCTATAGTCGCCCATGAGTATGACGAATTTCCCACCGGGCGCCAGCACACCCGCACAGTTCTCGATAAACCGCTGGTAGCGTTCCAGGAACGCCTTCAGGGTCGGCTGCTGGGACAGATCGCGGGGGTCGTTCGTGTATCGCTTCATCCGCCAGTAGGGCGGATGGCTCCAGACAAAGTCGAACTTCCGCTGCCGCGGATAGCTTGCGGGTGAGTAAGCATCCTGTCCGAAACGGATGTCGAGGTGCGAGCAAGGTATGTCCAATTCCTTGCAGACATCCCGGCAGGTGCCCGAGCCGCTAATGGATCGAAGACGTTGCTGGGCTTGAAGAACAGCAGCAGGTCCTTGATGAGGTTGCCGCCACAGTTGCCGAGGTAACTCCGATCGCCGTATTCGCCCGCCCGGTGGAAGTGGTAAAGGCTGGTCAGGTGGGGAACCGGGCTACCCGTGACCGGGGCCTGGGGCAGGCGAGCGTAGGTAACGCTTGCTGCCTCCACCGGTTGGGGAGGGACCGCCCTGACGATCCGGGATGCGTAGAAGGGGTTGATGGCGTTTGGCATGGTCAGGCCCCCTTCCCGGATGTTTGGGCTTCCACCTCGAAGTGCATCCTGGCGGTGCCGCAGAACTCTTCGAACGGTTCCCCGAAACTCTCGCACCAGTGCATCGCATCGGTCAGCAGGTCCACCAGGTTCTCCCGCTCGTCGCCGTTGGGTTCGTAGTCGGCAATGATCCGAGCCACCCGCGATGGGGAGGCTTTCCGCTTCTGGGGGTACAGCTTTTCCGCGAACAACCGAATCGTCTCCAGCATGGGGTCGCTCAGCCGGTCGTGTTCGCATGCCTGGAGCACCTCCCACGCCTGCTCCTCGGTGAGGTCGGGACGCAGGTCTTTGACGTGTTGAGTCTCCCAGACAATTCCGATCGACCGGTTGTCTTCGAGCAATTCGTCGATGTCGACGGCAACCGTGTGCTTCAGCTGTAACGGGCGATACTTGCCGATAGTCTCGATGGCTTCCTCGATTTCGCCAAAGATGGCGTCGATTGTTTCTTCGAGAGGGTCGTCGATTTCGATTTCGAGTTCGTAGGTCATGGCGTGATTCCTTTCTGTTGAGAGCGGCCCACCGGGGCCGCCCGTTGTGTGAATGATGATTCAGCCCAGTTTCGGCTCGAAGTGCTTCTCGTTCTCGGCCATCCGCTCCCGGACTCGAATCTCCTGCTCCGAGGTCAGGGAGTCGCTCTCGAAGTCCATGATGAGCGGTTGATCCGGCGGGCAGTCCCAGTCTTCGACGAAGACCATGACCGGCAAGGTCGCGTTCACCTCTCCCACCAGGCCACCACGCACAGTCACGACGACGATGGGCTTTCCTGTGTCAGCGCCTGTGCCGGAGGTTCTGGATTCGATGGTCTTTTCCCCATCTGCAATGGCACGACGCAACGCGAGTTCGTACCGATCGCCCCTCCAGGAGTTCGAGCCAAATTCGATGTCGCACTCGGCCAACTTGGCAATGTCCAGAACCGCGCAATGCCTTGGTTCCTCGAACACGATCCCCAGCTTGGCACTGCCTTCCGGGCCGGTGTCTCGAAAGACAATGGCGTGAAATGGTGCGCCGCAGATGCCGTTGCGGTGGTAGTCGATGTTCAAAATGGTCAGTTTCATAAGTGAATCCTTTCGCTTGAGGGCGGCCCCTTGGGGGGCCGCCCGTTTGATCGGTTACTTGTTGTCCTTCGGCACGCTCAGGACAATCTTGCCGGAGAGGGGGATCACCTCGCAGAGAACGACGATGTCGCCGTCCTCTTGGGAGTAGGCACTGCCGATGCGGTCCCAGAAGGACTTGTCCCCACTGGATTCCCGGACGTTGCACGCCTCGAAGTCGGGCTTGCGGGCCGGGATGCCGTCGCTGAGGTTCGCTGCTCCGCCGGCCTTGCGGTCCAGTTCACGGAGGTGGATGCGCTGGTCTTTCGGGATGGCATCGTAGAGGATGCTGACCCCACCGGTTTTGTTGGTGAACCCGACGCCTATCCGGGACCAGGCTGTGCCTTCACTCGTGGTGTGCAGGCTGTAGGCTGCGTAATCGGGCTTTTTCTTGCCGTTGGCTTTCGCGTTGTCTGACATGATTCTTCTCCTTCGGTTTGTCGCCAGCGTCATTGCTGGCCTGACGGGGCTTCACACGAACCCGCGAGAGACGACAGCAAAGCGGTGGTGCAAGAGGAAAATTGGGTGGCGACCTTCAGGGGGAACCGATTTTCCGCTTGCACCAGCCGTCTGCGGGTTCAAAGCCCCGGCCAGACAGGTCAGCATGATGCGGGTGAGGGGAGGGAGAAGGGATCAGGTTCCACGCGAGCACTCAGGCCAACGTGAGAAACGCCTGATCCCGTTCGCAGGCGCTGCCAGCGGAACGGTCACCGCCTGGGCGGAGTTGCGATGTGAGCCAGGGGCCTGGCGGACAGTGAGATCGAGGTCGTTTCCAACTGCAGTTCAATGCATCGGTCGATGTGACCGACGCGCGCGACAACCCGAGACTAAACCCACAATAATGCGATGGCTGAATTACGCGCGGAAGGATTGTTCAGCGTACCCATCCGGCCAATCACGTCGCGTCAGGCTCGGAACCCACCACGGTCTGTCAAGTGGGGTGGCCGAGCAACGGGAAATCGTCACGCCGCCACGCGATCCGTGAAATCCGCCCGGTCTCCCTGCCAGCGGAAATGTCCGGGGGGGCTATCTCGGACGTCGCGCAACGGTTAGACTTGCATCCCAGTACACCACCCCCGGAGCCGCAGCATGGCTGCCCACGACCCGACGCACTCCGCTGCGCCAAACGGCGGCCCCGCGACACGCACCTCCAGCAACCCGACTCCGCCCGGCGACCCGGCCGTGACCGACCCCGTGGCCACCACCGGCGGCAACGAATCAGGTACGTTCGCGGGTACGCCACATTCATCAGCCGGCCGATACGACCTGGGCGAGGAGATTGCCCGGGGCGGGATGGGCGTGGTCTACCGCGCCACCGACGTTGCCTTCGGCCGCGAAGTCGCGGTCAAGGTGTTGCAGGACAGGTACACTCCGACGTCCGGGACGGCTCGGCGGTTCGCCGATGAGGCGCGGATCACGGGGCAGTTGCAGCATCCGGGCATCCCACCGGTTCACGATCTCGGCGTGCTTCCGGACGGTCGTCCGTTCCTCGCCATGAAGCTGATTAAGGGCCAGACGCTGGAGGAGCTGCTGACGGAGCGTCCGGACCCGGCCCACGACCGCGGCCGATTCGTCGCGGCGTTCGAGCAGGTGTGCCAGGCGGTCGCCTATGCCCACGCTCACAAGGTGATCCACCGAGATCTCAAGCCGGCCAACGTCATGGTGGGATCATTCGGCGAAGTGCAAGTGATGGACTGGGGACTCGCCAAGGTGCTGGGCAACCGACTGACCGGAACCGAGGCTGATCCGGACGAGACGGTCGCGGGGACGGAGATCCGCTCGATGCGTGAATCGGACGGCTCGGAGACCCAGGCGGGCAGCGTGCTGGGCACCCCGGCGTTCATGTCGCCCGAGCAAGCACTTGGTGCGATCAACAAGATCGATGCTCGCAGCGATGTGTTCGGGTTGGGAGGTGTCCTGGCTGTCATTCTGACAGGGAAGCCGCCGTTCATGGCCGGTTCAACGGAAACGATCCGAATCCAGGCAGCCCAGGGAAAGGTCGACGAATGCTTCACCCGGCTCGATGCCTGTGGAGCCGACCCAGGACTGATCGCCCTGGCGAAGCGGTGCCTCACCCCTACCCCCTCGCAGCGACCCGCGTCCGCGGGGGAGGTGGCGCGAGCGGTGGCAGAACTCCGCGCTGCGGCGGACGAGCGAGCCCGGCGGGCGGAGTTGGATCGGGTCCGCGCTGAGAGCGAGCCCCGGGAGCAGCGGAAAAGGCGGCGGGTTCAGGCGGTCCTCGGGCTCACCTTGGTGGCTGCTGTCGCGCTGGTCGGGTTCGGGATGTGGCGGGAGGAAAAACGTGCGGTCGAGCAAGGACAGGCGAAGCTCGAACGCGAACGCGAACAGGCCGACCAAGAACGCGAACAGGCCGAACGAGAACGCGCACAGGCCGCGGCCCTGGTGAGAGCCCGGATGACGGCCCGGCAACGACTGGAAACCGTCCTCGACCGGGCCACGACCGCCTACCGCGAGGACCATCTCCCGGAAGGGGATGCCGCACTCGACCGGGCCGTCGAACTCCTCGATCCAGCCCAAGCAAATGAGTTCCAGGTCCGGTACGAGGAACTCCGCGCCGATCGGGCGATCCTTGCCGAACTGAACCGGGTGTGGGCCAGAGCCAATACCCTCGTGGACGATCGGCTTCCCGGCGGGCGGCGAACCGGTGGTTTCCGGTTCGATTACGAGGCCGCCCGGACCGGCTATCCGGCCGCTTTCGCTGCCCGCGGCCTCAAGGTGACCGCCGGGAACCTGGATGAGCTTGCAGGCCGGGTCGCCAGGTCGGTAGTGCGCGACCGGCTGGTGGCCGCGCTCGACGACTGGCTGCTGGTCGCTGCCGCCGCGGACCGGTCATTGCTCTGCGACCTGCTAAGGCGTGCGGATCCAGAACCGGCTCGAAACGAGATCCGCAAGGCCATTGCCGAGCCAAGCAGGCTGCCGGACCTGTTCAACAATCCCCCGCCCGATTCGGCTCTCGGCGTCGCCGCCCGTGTGGCAAGTTTGCCCTCGGTACCGCTGGCCAAGGCCTTGCCTGTCCTCCAGGCAGCCGCGGTCCGCCAGCCGGACGACTTCCGCATCCAGTACGCCGCCGGCATCCGAATGATGGCGAGTGACGCAGTGGCGGCGGTGGGCTACTTCCGGGCCGCTGTCAGCCTTCGCAAGGACAGCCCGGCCGCGGTGTTCGCACTCGGCCTGGCCCTGCGTAAGCCTGCCGAGGCAGCGCCCCTTTACCTGAGGGCGATCGAACTCGATCCGGGATTCGCCTCGGCGTACATCAACCTCGCCGACACCTTCAGGCTGGGAGCCGACCCGGCCTCGGCAATCGCTTTCTTCGAGCGCGCGATTGCGGGCAACTCGAAGCAGGCGATGCTTCACTTCGGCCTCGGGATGGCCCTGAGGGAGCGCGACCCGCAGCGGGCCGCGGCATCGTTCCGGACGTCGATCGCTCTCGACGACACATTCGCCATGGCGCACAACTATCTCGGATACGTGACGCCGGGACTCGACGACCGCATCAAATGCTTCCGACGGGCGATCGAACTCGACCCCTCATTTGCCTTTGCGCACTACAACCTGGCGGGCAGACTGCGTGAGAAACGAGACATTGACGGAGCCCTCGCCGAATATCATGAGGCGCTCCGACTCTTCCCCGATCACACGTTCAGCCATCGCGATCTCGCCACTCTTCTCCTGAACGAGAAGCGAGACGTCAAGGGCGCTGCCGTACACTTCAAACGGCTGATCGAACTCAATCCGGCCTACGAGCAGTTTTATCCAATCCTGGGCCAGTGCCTCATGGCAACGAACGACCTGGCCGGGGCGAACGAACTCTACCGGGCGTGGATCAAGCAGTTCCCGGCCTCGCCCATGGGTTACGATGGACTTGTCCTGGTCCTGGGCCGACAGGGCGCGCATACCGACGCCATCCGGACCTACCAGGATGCGATGCTCCGCGCCACCCCGGCATGGCCCGAGTCCATCCGGCGACAACTCCGATACAACGCCGCGTGCGCTGCGGCACTGGCAAGCACTGGGTCTGGGCAAGATCCACCGCCGCTCGCTGACCGGCCGCTTTTCCGGCGACAGGCGCTCGACTGGCTCCGGGCGGACCTTGCCCTTTGCAAGAAGCAGGCTGCATCATCGAACGCAGCCGAGCGAAAGAGAGCGGCCGACTGGCTCACGACCTGGCAAAAGGACACTGACTTTTCCTCAGTGCGGCCGGGACTGGCGCGACCTGGGATGCCATCCGGGGAGCGGGACGAGTGGGATGCTTTCTGGGCGGACGTTCGGGTGACCCTGGCAGACGCTAAGAAGCCGCCCCCGCTGCCGGAGGTCGCCCCGCCCCCGCGGTTGAAGGGATAGGACGACCCGGATCGAGATACCCTCCGTGTCGGCCTCAGCCGGGATCAGCGGTCGGGGGTGTTCCACACGGGCTCTCCCGACGGTCGCTTCTCGACCGGGTTGGTCCCGGATTCGATTCAGCAGCCAGCGGTCGGGGAACCACTCCAATAACTTCTCGGTCGTCGGTTTCTCACCCAACCCGACAGAAGAACTCCTGCACTTCAACGTCCAGTGAAGCCGGCGCTAACCTGCTCCAGTCCGACACGCCGCCTGCAATTAGATCCGCGAATAGCTAACGAGGCTCCGCCTCAGACCGACGAGATGTAAAAGAGGGCTCCGGTCGTGCCGATGAGGGGTTATGCTGAAGCATGCCCCATTGAACCGCGTAGCGGTGGATTGTCCACAAGGGACGATGACGACCGGAGCCCGCCATGACTTTACCACGTACCGTCGCCGCTGTCATTAGCCGACACGTGACCCTTGAGGTTGAATCCATCGACCGGATGTATCTGAATGTCTACCAACCCCGTCTCCAAACCGCCGCCGGGGTGGCAGCCTTCTTCCGATCCCACCGTGGGCATGTCTTTGCTTCGTCAGCACTTATGGATCCCATTAGTAAAGCGTTCATCGCCCAGATCGAGACGT
>PLDW01000308.1 GCA_003136315.1 Gemmataceae bacterium
GCCCGGCCACGAGCGGCCCGGCCGTCAACCGAGCAACGAACTCGTCAACCCATTCCAGCCGAGTCAGCCATCGTCGGCCGACCCGAACCGCCTGTAACTTGACCGTCTGGCCGGTGCCGTCTCTGACGCCGTTCACGGCCCAATTCCGCAGGTTCCTTGGATGTTGTGGCCTGCCGTCCGTCCGGGGAAACCGTGCCAGGATGATGTCTTCGTGGATGCCACGCAGAGGGTTCGCTACCTCACCTCCGAAGGGGGGCACCTAAGTGTCCTGATGTAGATGACATAGTAGACTATCCTCTGAAATGCAAACTAATTATTATCTACGTCATTTCAATCGTAATTGTCGTGAATAGCGGATTCATGTCGGGCGGCGTTACCGGGATCACGTCCCCGGGCGCGACTCGAAAACGAGACAGGTAACCGTTGTTGACGCGACGCCCCTATCCCGGAGAGGGCGACCGCGCGAGGGGATGACGCGGAGCCCTTCAGCCGGGCGAACCGAAGCCGCCGGTCAGACCGTGTAGGGTGAGGGAGAGGGGGTGCAGGCTACCCCTACACACCTCAACCCCTTGCGTGTCAGCCACATCGATCGGAGGGTGTAGGGTGTAGGCACTTTGGCCCCACTCCGGCCCGCCATATGACCCCCTCCCTCTCTATTCCCCTTCTCAGGATGAAGACGAAGAGAGGGTAAAAACTCTCAGTAAAACTCTTTGGGATACCCTACACCTCTACATTCAAATCGTCAGTATAGTTTTAAGTGCCTATTCTGTAATGGGTTACATTCGATTTCGCGGGGTGTAGAGCGGGCCGCATCGATCCCTACACCCATACGCTTCCCGGCCGTTCATCCGACCGGAGTCAGGCCGCGAGAGGCAATCCCTTGCGGTTTGCCCTTCGATTGCGTCGCGTCGGCGATAATCGCTCGCATCGCTTTTCGGATTTGCCCCGCGTCGGCGGTCTTCCGCAATTCGGCGGAGTGTTCGACCGCGTCACCAATCCAGAAGTATGTTACTCCCTTACTACCACGCCGTTTGACGAGTTCGGGTATCTCGCCGATATGGCGACCCACTTCAGACAACGCTTTCGTCGGTGACCGGTCGGAGTACGATTGACTTTGCGTCGTTGCTCTCACCGCGCTCACGATGCTATCCGCAGAGAGTTCAAATACCCCGGCGTCGGTGTCCGCTTCACTCACCTTGTGTTCCCGACGAATGAACGATCGCAATGCCCCTCGCAAGAATTCGGCGTCGGTTGTGTCGGCGTCCGCTTCGTCCTGTCTGGCAGTGAGTTCGTTCACGACTGCGTCTAGTTCCGCTTCATCAGCAACGCACCCGGCGAGAACCCCAGCTTCCCACTTCGCCCATCGAGTCTTCCCAGCGTCCCACGGCTCATGACCGGCCCCCCGCGTCGTTCGCGTTTCGGCTAACTTGAGGGCGTCAACGATGTCCGCCAGAAGTGCCGTCCGACGCCACCCGGCCGGGTTGAGGAACTCGGCTATTTGAGCCTTCCACGAAGCGCCGTATGCGTCCGGCCGGGCCATTCGGATCACGACCGTTCGTTTGGCGAAGTCCTTCGACATCGCCCCGCCGTTCATGGTTAGGATGTAAGTGAAGTAGTTCGGTCGCCGTCCCTCCCCCGCATACAGCTTCCTGCAACTAAGCGTGTCCGCCGTCACGAGCCCTTCAAAGTCGCCGTTTGACAACCGATCGGATTTTACGTTGTCCCATAGCACGACCCACTTCCCGGCCGCTTCGGGGGACACTAGCCGCGTTCCGAGCGTGTCAACCGAAGTACCCATGTTGAACGACACCACGCCCCCCGCCAACTGTCCGAACTGTTCCGCTACGGTCGTCTTTCCAACCCCCCGGCCGCCCCCGGATTCATCTTCAGACGCCGTCAGAAGGAATATCGGCCGTGATCCCGGCGGACCGCCCCAGAACAGCGTTAGAAGCATCGCCCGAAGCAAAACGCGGTCGGTGTCCGATGCGGGGTTGAACAGTCTCAGGAATCGCCCCAACGCAACGCCCGGCCCGAATCCATGAGCGGTTGCCACGTCAGGGCGCTTCGGTGCTGACTCCAGTTCAAACATCGTAGATACGGCGGGGTGGCGAGGGGTCGGAAACACGCCGTCATATCGAGGGGCAATCTGTTCAACGGCGGTGAAGGCATCCCCCCAAGTGGCGTACTCGGGACCGTTCTGCCAATCGATCGGGTGGACAGAGGACTTGACCGTCCGGGCAACGAAGGCGTGAAGATCGTCGGCGTTGCCGATAGTGACCATTTCCCGTCGGTGATGCTTCTCCGCCCCGGTGCCGTTCTCGTGGCCTGCTTCCGGTGTTGTGGCGGAACACTCCCGAACTTCGACCGCGAACAATCCGCCCGGTATGTGGTACAGGTTGCCGCCAACGGCAGCAAAGATCGCGTCCGCAATCTCATTCACATTCAGGGGCAAGCATTGAGCGAATTCCGTTGCGTCCTTCACTCCAGGCGAGTCCGGCGGAAGGTCGGACACCTTGAATGTCTTCTCATCCCCCATCGCGGAGAGCATGTAGGCAAACTGCCCCTGAGTGATGCCGTATTGTGGGGCGAGTTCAGCCCGCGTCTTCGCGCTCCCCAACTGCCTTCGGTTGCGAAGATGAGAAAGCGGCTTACCGTCGCGGGACGCTTCAATGGTGACGGTTCCGGTGGAAGTCGGCTTGCTCAGTGTGATTTCATCGGGGAGGGTTGAGGCGTTGGCCGTTCCCCTGCCGTCGGTCGCGTCTTTGCTCGCTTCCCGCTTATGGATCGGCGAGTCGTCGCTGTAGTTCCGGACACGTCGAACGGGTTGCATTGCCCGGCGTATCCGCTCGCGCACGGTCGCGAGGTCGGCTCCGAGACAGTTGACGTGATACCAGCACACCGCAGCGGAATAGAGAGGCGCGAGTAGATGAGCGTGTCTAATGCTACGGGAACCTAATCGCCTGACCACATCGAGCGGAGCGATGCGTTTCACAAGGGCGAACATTAGGCTATCTGCCCGGGGGGCGTCGTTGCCCCCGTCGGCGTCCGCCCGAAGGAGTTGACGGCGGGGAACCCAGCCCGGTTTGCCGTTCCGGCCGCGATAAGTTAGGCCGCGAGCGTCACAAGAAAAGCAGTGGATTCCGGCGTCAGAGACACTAACAGGATTGCTTTTGCTTACGTGATCCGGATCGATGGGGCAAAGGCCGTGAGCGTGTTGTCTCCCGACCGTGTACCCGTGGCAGTCGCACCACGTCACCCATTCGGCGTCGTGTTCGCTGTCTTCCCCCGGTGCCGTCGGGATGCCGGCCCACGCTGCGAACCAACGGGACAAGTTAGCGTTTGGCGCACACCATTCAGGGGGTTGAGGAATCCACTTGTCGCCACGGTTGTAACAGGGATGGCGACTTCGGGCCGCGACTTCACACGTTGCGAACGGGTCGATTGATAGCCATTGCGTTGCACCCGTCGCGGCCAGTTCATCCGCCATCAAGCCGCATTTCGCGACGTAGTACAGTTTCGCCCCGCGTCCGTGCGACTCGTGCCACGCCACGGGTTGCGGCTCGATTTGCGACACAATTGCCGCAAGCCGCGAAGACGAAGGGCGGCTATCATACGGCATATCGTGATAGTCGATGTCCAGCACCGCAAGCTGCGTAGCGTCGCTCCACTCTAACATTGGTTCGGAGTCTTGGGGGAGATGCTTGACGGTGAGCGCATTCGCGAGAGCGCCCCCCGCGGTTTTAGCTGTGATTTGCAGAGCGTCCGCAGTTCGTTGCTTCCGTTCTCGCAACCGCATCGTGAACGGCTCGACCGATGACGGCTCGACCGATGACGGCTCGACCGATGACGGCTCGACCGATGACGGCTCGACCGATGACGGCTCGACCGATGACGGCTCGACCTGATTCGGCGTCGCTCCCTTTGCTATGTCGGTATCCATGCTGCATACTGTCCTTGGATTGCAACGCCGTTGATGGTTCCCTACCCGGATGTCACGCTCGCAACGTGACACCGGGTTTTTTCGTTCCCAGACACGAACACTCCCGACCCGGCCGACCGCTCAACTATCGGCCGAGTGTCGGAGCATATCTCGAACTTCTCGACCCGCTTACGCGGTGGCGAGTACCGAGCCTTCCACCCCTTCGGCCAGCACCCGTTTCAGCGCGGCGCGAGGTATCAAGGTTCGCGAGCCCACTTTCACAAAAGGCAGTCGCCCCGCGGCATGAAGGCCGTAGAGGGTCGTGCGTCCGATTCCGGAGAAGTCAACCGCTCGCGGAATCGTCATCGCGCCGTCTTCAACCAACGACGCCGGCTCTACCAACTTCGCTTGCGCAGCTAACACGGGCGAGATCATCGTGGCAGTCATGGGTTTCACCTCTGGCGGACGGCCGGGGCTGGAGTGTTGCGGGCCGTTCAGGGGAGTCTTGCGTATGGGGGCGAACAAAGCAAGGGACGGTTAGCGGTATTTGTCGGATTGTCGCTGTGATGTCGTGAATTGCAATTGCCGTTGCGTCTTGGCGAACGTGGCGGATGCGGGCCGCGGCATCAACTCCCAGACGATTTGGCATCCACAATGGGAGGGGTGAGGTGTGAGGGGGCGGGCGATGTGCGGAGCCGATCTTCGATGACGCTCGGCGACTTCGTAGCTGTGATGACTCGACAGCGTCCGGCGACAGCGTCCGGCGACAGCGTCCGGCGACAGTCGCGAGGGGCTCGGCGGGGTCAGTTACCCACCCGTTGCCCACCTTACAGGGGTGAATAGCGGGAGATGAGGGCGAACGGGGGATGTGCAGAAGGTGTTGATTTTCAAGGTAGGGCGAATGGGGGCGAACGTATACTATGGCTCACTGGCGAAGCCTGCTGGCACGAGATTATTCCCGGGCTCTTCCTCGGCCGTCGGGCGCTGGGAGGAGAGTTACCGGCCGGTGTCGAGTTGATCGTGGACCTGACGGCCGAGTTCCCTGAACCCCGCATCGTGCGTAGTACTGTCGATTACCGTTGCCTCCCCACACTGGACGCATTTGTCCCTGATCTCGACCGACTCAGAGAACTGGTTGCGGAGGTGGCGGCATTTCCAGGCCGGGTGTATGTCCACTGCGCGCTGGGGCACGGGCGGTCGGCGTTGGTTGTGGCCGCGGTCTTGCTGGCACGAGGGGTGGCGGCAGACCCGAAGACGGCAGTGACGATGGTCCGGGCCGCGCGAACCTCGATTCGGCTCAATCGTGTCCAACTGTCTTCGCTCCGGCTCCTGGCGGCTGGCCGGGCCAACCCCGAGCCGCCACAGAGGGCGGCCCCTANNCACGAGGTAGGGGCCGCCCTCTGTGGCGGCCCGGTCCAGCGGAGGTACGAATTGTGAGTGGTGGCCGCTTCGGGGAGGCCCGATACTGCGACCTTTGTGCTCGGGGTGATCTCGTGGTGAAATTGTGAAAATACAGACATGACTATTAACATCCCCGAACTCTCACTTGTCGTGGTCATCGGACCGTCCGGGGCGGGCAAATCAACGTTCTGTCGGAAGCACTTCCGGCCGACGGAAATTCTGTCGTCCGATTTCTTCCGCGCGATGCTCGCGGATGATGAGACAGATCAGTCGATCTCAGCCGCCGCGTTCGAGGTACTCCATCTTGTCACGGGGAAGCGACTGGCTGGGGGTCGGTTGACCGTGATCGATGCGACAAACGTCCGGCCCGAATCCCGCAAACCGTTGCTCGACCTGGCCCGGAAATACCACATCCAGCCGGTGGCGGTGGTCCTCGACCTTCCGGCGGATCTGTGCCACGCCCGCAATCAGCAGCGACCCGATCGTTCCTTTGGCCCGCACGTCACGCAGCGGCACGCCGACGACCTCCAGCGATCACTCGGGCGATTGAAGGAGGAGGGATTCCGTCGGCTGTTTGTGCTCTCGGGTGTGGAGGAGATCGATGCAGCGGTCTTCTACCGTTACCCGCTACCGGTAAACAAGCGAGGTGATCGCGGCCCGTTCGACATCATTGGCGACGTCCACGGGTGCCTCGACGAGCTTCACGCCTTACTGGCAAAGCTTGGGTACGTCGTCACCTGGGAACTTGATTCGGACGGACGGCCGGGGTGGCGGCCAACACACCCGAACGGTCGGAAGCTGGTCTTCGTGGGGGATTTGTGTGATCGCGGGCCGGACACTCCGGGGGTGTTCCGGATGGCGATGGACCTGGCCACTCGCGGTGTTGGATACTGCGTACTCGGGAACCATGATGACAAGCTTCTGCGATGGATCAATACCGGTAAAGTCCAGATGAAACATGGACTTGATACTTCTGTCGCGCAAATCGAAGCCGAGCCGCCAGGGTTCCGCGTGCGGATCGCAGAGTTCGTCTCCCGGCTACCGAGCCATCTGGTACTGGATGGCGGCCGGCTGGTGGTCGCGCATGCCGGGTTGACCGAGGAACTTCACGGGCGTGTGTCGGGGAAGGTGCGTGCGTTCGCCCTTTACGGAGAGACGACCGGGGAGAGCGACGAGTACGGGCTGCCAGTTCGTTTGAACTGGGCAGCCAACTACCGCGGTCGGGCCACGATCGTGTATGGTCATACCCCGGCCCTCCACGCGGAGTGGGTGAACCGGACCATCTGCATCGACACCGGATGTGTGTTCGGTGGTGCCCTGACCGCTCTGCGCTACCCCGAGATGGAACTCGTTTCAGTGCCGGCTCTCAAGCAGTACGCTGAACCGAAACGGCCTTTGATCCCCCCGCCAACTCCGCCGGACCCGCCAGTGGTCGGGGGCGGCGAGATCGCATCGCCCACCGACCCTCCCTGACCGACGAAGATCCCATCGGCAGTGCGATAAGGATGACAACTCGCGGAACACGAGGTGAATCGCCGAATGAGAAATGGATATCGCACTGATTTATTCCGGTATACGAAAAGTCAGCGTCGTCCAGAACGAATCCCACTCGTACTCTGCCGTCTTCGGTCGGGTCATATGGGTGAGCCGAATGGTCATCAGCCCAGTGTGTGCCACTGGGATAAGAGCCTCTCCGTTGCCGTTCGTTCGGGCGGTCCCAGCAGGCTGATCACCATCGCTGCCGGGGTGGTCCCAACCGAGGTTCGCAGCGGCGAGCGGCTCGCCACGGAATAACACCCGGACCTTGAGGGCGTCCCCGGGCTTGACCGCGAACGGGTCTTTCAGGGGCACGATCTCCAGCAGCAGTCCGACCGGCTTCGTCGGGTCGCCCTTGCCGCCGCTGCCAACTCGCAAGAACGCCTTCGGGGATTTCGAGTATCGCTCCTTTGCCGGTTTGTCGAGCGTCCCCTCCTTCGACCGCAGCAGGAAAATGTGGGGTAGCCCGTCGCTGATCAGGTAGTCGTTGAACGCAGCAGCCCCCAGCTCGATCATCTTCGGCGAGGTCTCGACGGCGATAGCGTACACTCCCGGGCTGGGCGTATCGAACCGGAGCAGTCCGGCTGTGTCGTCCGTCCCGGCGGCTGCCAAAGGACTCTTGTCTCCGTCCGGGTTGACAATCAGACGCCGGGCAAACTTGGCCGGGTCGGGGGCATGGTCACCCTTCGGGAACTTCGACCCAGAAACGGCCCGGACGCTCAACGATTTGTTGGTCGCCCCGTCCGGTGGGATGAGCCACAAGTCGTGACCAGTCGCTCCGGGTGCGAAGAGTAGCAGCGCGGCGAGTGTGGTCGGAGTGATGCAGGTAGGCATGATGTCGCTCGGACTTGAGATTGGGAGGGATTCCTGAAAAGTATTACGAGCCCGGGAGTCTCGACCACAGGGGTCAGGGGAAATCGGCCGTGACGCCATCCCCTATCTCTGCATTCACCTTGTGACTGCGGGTGATCGGACTCACACGACCCGTTTCCGATCTTTTCGGGATTTTCCTTGCCGGTTCTCAGCGGGCGCGGTAACACAGTTTTCGGATAGGTAATACGGATACGTTTTTCAAATCCGTAACACCACGGCCGATCTCGCCCGTCTCCGGAGCCACACCATGACCCGCGTCGTTCTCGGCGTGACACTCGCGGTGGGAATAGCCCTCCCCGCGGCGGCACACGAAATCAAGGTGTTCGCCTCCCAGCAAGCCGTACCCCAGGTGGGGGCGAAGACGACGGTGTTCCTGTCCTGGGGGCACCGGGTGCCGGTAGACGATCTGATCGACGCCACGACCCTCGACCGCTACGATTTGATCGCACCTGACGGAACTGCGACTGCTTTCAAAGCCGCCGACACCGGACTCCAGGCCAACGCGGTCGAACTGAAGCTGCCCGGCCTGTACCGGGCCGTCGTGAGCCGCAAGCCGAGCGTCTACACCTACGTTTTCGACGCCGATGGGAACCGCGTCCTGAAGCGGGGTCCGAAGACAGCGATCACTGAGGGGAAGATCGATGTCGCCACCCGGAGCGTCATGAGCGGAACGGCCCTGATTGTGGTCGGCAAGCCCGGCGATGAAACTCCGAAGCCTGTGGGCCTGCCAGTCGAGATCACACCACTTGACGGACCAGCCAGGTGGACGGCCAACGCCGATCTCCGGTTCCAGGTTCTCGTTGGAGGCAAGCCCGTCGAGAGTCTTTTCCCCGAGGTCTTGGCCCGTTACGTGGGGTTCAAGCCGGACAACGCCTGGTGTTACGCAACCACCGCGAACAAGGAGGGGATTGCGACCTTCCGTCCAGACCGGGCCGGAACCTGGATTCTGAAAGTCAATGTCAAGCGGCCTGCCCCTGAAAGTCTGAAGTCAGAGTTCGACCAGGAATCGTTCACCACCACACTGACCGTGGAGGTCCGGCCGTGAATCGCTGGACGAACACGGCTCTTGGCGGGTGCGGCGTGGCCGTCTGGGTCGTCCTGACGGTGCCGACAGTGGCCGAGGCCCATGCGGTCGGTGTGTCTGCCAAGTTGAAGGATGGGAAGGTGCTGGTCGAGGCATACTTCGACGACGACACTCCGGCTGCCGATGCGAAGATCACCGTCTCCGATCTGGCCGGAATGATGGTGGCCGAAGGGAAAACAGACTCGAAAGGCGTCTGGTCATTCCCATCCCCGCCGCCAGGCAAATACAAGGTTGCAGTGGATGCCGGCGCTGGACATCGGGCAAGTGACTCCATCATCATTATGAGCGCACCCAGGCCGACCGAGAAGACATCGCCTGGATATCCAGAGGGCACTGGAGCGGGGCCAAGGCCAGACGAGTTGGTAGTGGTGTCCGAGGGGCCGAGCCGATCCGAGTTCACCGGCTGGCAGCGGTTCGCCGGGGCAGCAGCCGGGATCATCGTGATTGGCGGCGGGACGTGGCTCCTCACCCGGCTCCTCCGGGCGGCGAAGGACCGGCCGGTGGCAGGAGGCAAGGCATGACCAGCAGGATTCCGAACCAGCGGGCCATACTCATCCCAGCCTTGCTTGCGGGCGTCATTGGCCTGTCCTGCACGAGTACGGACTCGCAACGGTTGCCCGTTTACCCGGTTCGCGGGGAGGTCTTTTACCAGGGCAAACCGGCAATGGGTGCCCAAGTTCTCCTCGTGCCAGCGAATGATTCCGATCCACAGTCACCACGGCCTCACGGGCAAGTGGGTCAAGATGGTGCGTTTGTTCTGAGTACGTACCAAGCAGGTGATGGTGCCCCCCCTGGCGTCTACGTGGTGACGATTGACTGGCAAAGACATCCACCGGGACGAGGAGGGGGTGGGACCAGTCTCCTCCCTCCCAAGTACAGCAAGCCCAATGAGTCGCCTTTGCGAGTGACCGTGACGACGGAGCCGAATCAACTTCTCCCCGTGCAAATTCCCTGACAAGGACGGACCGAGATCGGTGGTCATGATTCGTCTCGACCACACCCGAGAACTCCAGCACCAATCAGGAGACTGTCGATGCACAGGAGTCACAAGCGGCGGGTTTCCGCCTTCACGTTGATCGAACTCTTGGTGGTGATTGCCATCATCGCCATCCTCATCGGCCTGCTTCTGCCCGCCGTTCAGAAGGTCCGTGCGGCTGCCGCACGCATCTCCTGCTCGAACAACCTGAAACAGATCGGACTCTCGGTGCTGAACTTTGAGAGTACCTACGGATATATTCCTGCCGCCGGTGTCGGACCGTACAACGACGGCACCCCCTACAACCACGGCTGGATGACCTTTATCCTGCCATACGTTGAGCAGAATAATATCTATGCGCAATACCACATGAACGCAAACTGGTATGACCCCATCAACCAGCCTGCGGTGAACAGTCAGATCAAGGTATATCAATGTCCGGCCGCGGTCGGCAACCACATCTCCAGTGGCGTAATCGATGACTTATTTTACCTGGGCGGCGGGCCGATCTCGGCTGCCACGAGCGATTACACGAATCTGTGCAATGTCGATAATTCGCTCTATTCCGCCAACAATCTGCCTCTGCCAGGCGGGGTTTCGTATCCCCAGGGCATGATCACCCAGCCCAACGTCTACCCGCCGCCGCCCGGGGGTACGCCCGGCTACCCACTTTCCGCAATTACTGACGGGCTCTCCAACACCATCGCCGTCACCGAATGCGACAACCGTCCGCAACTCTGGGTGCTGGGCACGGCCAGTTCCATCCCGGTTTCGGGCGGTTATCCCGGCACAACGGACAATTCGGGACTTGTCATTTTCGGCAGCCCCTGGGCCAGCGATTTGAAAGGCTTATCTCCCCAGGGGGCGACTATAGACGGCCTCACCAAACCGGGGCCGTGCGTGATCGATTGCAACAACGACTGGGAGATTTACAGCATGCATACGGGCGGTGCCAACGCCGTAATGGGAGACGGCTCCGTCCGGTTCCTGGTGGCCGGTATGACGCCGCCCACCCTTGCCGCACTCATCACTCGCGCGGGAGGCGAGGTCACCCCTAACAACTAACGTCTGACTCCAACACTCTTTTCAGGAGGAACGGATTATGCCCCGACCGTACGACCCCAGACCCCGACCGTTTCACACGCGGCTGGCGGTCATAGCTGGGCTCGGCGTTCTTGCTGCCACCGGTGTCGCGCGACCAGCCGACCGACCCGCTCCGCGACCGACTGGAGCTGTGTGGGACGAAGCCGCTGCCCGGCACCTGCTGAGCCGGACCAGCTTCAGCGGCTCCCCGGAGGAGGCGAAGCGACTGGCCGCCATGTCGCGCGACGAGGCGGTCAAGCACTTGCTCGACAGGGCGGTCGCAGCGCAACCGCCGCAGAAGCCGGAGTGGGTCCGCGACGCCTGGATCAACTACAACCGCCGCTATTCGGACATGACGGCCGAGGAGTACCTCGTCATCCTCCGCCGTAACGGCACCCGCAATGCCAACGAGTTGAACGACCTGCGGGCCTGGTGGGTCGGGCAAATGACGAAGACGGACGCTCCGCTCCGCGAGACGATGACCCTGTTCTGGCACGGCCACTTCACCAGCGCGAGCGGTAAGGTCTTCAACCTGGCCGAGGGGTTCTATCAGCAGAACGCCACCTGGCGACAGCATGCGATCGGAAACTTCCGCACATTCCTTGAAGCTGTCACTCTCGATCCGGTCATGCTCATTTACCTGGACATGGAGGAGTCGGACAAGGCCCATCCGACTGAGAATTATGCCCGCGAGTTGCTCGAACTCTTCACCCTGGGAGTGGGCAACTACACCGAGAAGGACGTCCTCGAAATCGCCCGGGCGTTCACCGGCTGGACGCTCGATCAGCCGGAGGGCACGGTCCGGGTAAAGCGAGAGACCGACCCCACACGGGCCAGATCGGTCCTTCGGGACGGCCTCGTGCCGAAGATCATTCCCGGGCGGCACGACACCGGGGAAAAAACCATCTTCGGGAAGACCGGCAATTTTCAGGTGAAGGATGTCCTCGACCTGATCGTTTCGCATCCCGCCTGCGGCCGGCACATTGCTGGCCGGCTGATCGCCTACTACGGGGCCTACGATCCGGACGGGACGCTGCGGGAACGGATGGGCCGGGCGTTCACTGAGAGCAAGTACGAGATCCGGCCAATGCTCGAAGTCCTGTTCACGTCGCCCGAGTTCTACGCTCCCGAAGCGCGAGGTTCCCAGGTCAAGAGCCCCGTCCGGCTGTTGGTCGGAGCACTACGGGAGCTAAAGCACGATGGCGAGGTCACTCCGGCGGTGGCGCAGTTGACCGTCCCGCTCGGCCAGGAACTGTTTAACCCGCCCACAGTCAAGGGGTGGCCTGGTGGAACGGCGTGGGTCAGCGCCAGCACGCTTGCGCTGCGCGCCCGTCTCGGAGAGCCGCTGGTGGATGGACGGATACCCTCGGGCACCGACCCACTCGGCCGGCTCCGGCAGACGGTGTTGTCGGCGGACCCGGTGGCCGCCGCGGCGACAACCCGGCGACTGATCCAGATTGACGACGAGCGGCGGCAGGCCCAGGCCGGGGAGGGCATCAAATTGCACTTCGACCAGGCCAAGGTGATCCCAGCAGGGCTGGCCGACGAACCAGAGAAGCTCACCGACTTCCTGCTGGCGAAGATGGTGGTGACGAAGGTCCGGCCGACGACCCGAGCCGCAATCATGGCCGCCTGTCAAGACGCCTCGACGGGTCATCGGGTGACGCTGGCCGTCAAACTGATCCTGGCCTCGCCCGACTATCAGATGGAGTAACGATCGCGGGACCGCACACACACCTTACCGGAGGATTCCTTCATGCGACTTCAGATCGACCGTCGGGCCTTCCACCGGGCCGTCGGGCTCTCAGCCCTGACCGCCACCGTGCCGGCCTTCCTGCACCATACCGGGCTCGCACTGGCTGGCGACCCGATCAAGGGCGTTCCCCCGATCAAGGGGCTCAAGGACAACCGGGTGCTGGTCATCGTCCAGCTCGCTGGTGGTAACGATGGGCTGAACACCGTCGTTCCCTACGCCGACGACAAGTATTACAAGGCCAGGCCGAAGATCGCAGTCGACAAGGGGAAGGTCCACAAGCTGACCGACACCCTTGGCTTGCACCCGGAGATGGCAGACCTGAAGAAGGTGTTCGACGAGGGCGGCCTGGCGGTTGTGCCGAATGTCGGTTACCCGAACCCGAACCGCTCCCACTTCAAGAGTATGGATGTGTGGGAGACGGCAACCCCGCCGGAGCGGGTCGGCAAGACTGGCTGGGTCGGCCGGTATTTCGACGCCGAGTGCAAGGGGGCGGACAGCCCGATGCTCGGGCTACGGGTCGGGGATCAGGCCGCCTTGACCCTGGCGGGTGAGCGAGCCGGTGTTGCCACATTCGCCAACCCGGCGATGCTCGAAGACAACTCGACAGGTCCCCTGGCCAGGGGTTTGGACAAGCTCAATGAGGTCGAGCCGACGGGCATCCCGGCCCTGGATTATGTCCAGCGGACCGGGAACACCACCCGGCAACTCTCACGGAAAATCTCGGCGGCCGTGCGCGACGTGAAGTCGGGGGTCGAGTACCCGCCGTTTTCACTCTGCCAGGCGTTGCGACTGGTGTCGCAGATGGTCACGGCCGGTCTACCGACGCGGGTGTACTACGTCACCCTGGGCGGGTTCGACACCCATGCGGGCCAGATGCTCCGCCACCCGGCCCTGCTCCAGGAGTTGAGCCAGGGGTTGGCTCTGTTCCGGGCGGACCTGAAGGCCCACGGACAACTCGATCGGGTGATGGTGATGACGTTCAGCGAGTTCGGCCGCCGGGTGGACGAGAACCAGCAGCAGGGGACCGACCACGGGACCGCGAATGTCATGTTCCTGCTCGGCGGGAACGTGAAGCCTGGCGTCCACGGCGTCCCGCCGGACCTCGGGAAACTCGACAATCAGGGCGACCTGGTCTTCAAGACCGATTTCCGGACGGTCTATGCCGGGGTGCTGAAGCACTGGCTCGGGGCCGATCCAACGGGGATCGTCGGTAAGGATTTCACCCCCCTCGAACTCGTGAAGGCGTGAGGAGACAGACCCATGCGACACCTGATTGCCCTTGCGCTGCTGGCGGCCCCGATTGCGCTGGCTGTAGCCGACCCGACTCCGGCCGATGTGGTTGCCGACTTCACTACCCGGGGCGGGCGAACGAAGTCCGACGATAAGCGGCCAGGCTCACCGGTGTGGACGATCGACCTCCACCGGGTGGCGGTGACTGACACCGATCTGGTCCACCTGGCGAAGTTTCCGGACGTAGAAGTGTTGGATCTGAGCTACACGAAGGTGACCGACGACGGACTCAAGCACCTCGTGGGGCTGAAGAAACTCCGGCTGTTGGCCCTGTACGGGACGGCGGTCACGGACGACGGGATGAAGCACTTGAGCGGGCTGAAGACTCTGACGACCGTGTTCCTGGCCGAGACGGCGGTGGGTGACGCCGGGCTCAAGCACCTCGCGGGGCTGACGGAGATGGATGGCTTGGAGTTGGACCACACCAAGGTGACCGATGCTGGGCTCGCTCACCTGAAGAGGATGACCAAACTCCGGCGGCTAGAACTCGGGCACACGGCAGTGACCAATGCCGGATTGCGCGAATTGACAGAGCTGAAGAATCTTCGCACCCTCGATCTGTTCCGCACCAAAGTGACCTCAGAGGGGGCGAAGGCTCTCCAGACTGCCCTGCCCGAGACTCGGCTCACCTATTAGATCGAGCGGATGATCCCGCCTTCAACTCCCTCAACTCCGCCTGTGGTTGGGGGCGGAGACATCGCATCGCCCCTCGATCCTCCTTGAGCAATTCAGAGTTTGCGGAACCAAATCGGAGAGTGGAAACCGAGTTATCTCATGGCCCAACTGCCTGCACTCTGTGAAGGCAGAACCACTCAGACTGTAGGTTCCCTTGGCAGAAAGTCCTTGCGGCTGGGGTGTCTGGGCCATATTCCTTAACTCACCCCCGGAACACGTGACCTCCCCAAGCCCGGATTCGGCGTGATGTCCCTCCCGGTCATTCTGTTCTCCATTGTCGCTGCCACAACTGTGGTCTCCGCCCTCGGAGTGGTGCTCACCCGGAACGTGGTCCGGGCGGCAGTCTGGCTCCTCTTCACGCTCATTGGCGTTTCACTCACGTATTTCCTGCTCGGTGCGGAATTCCTCGGCGCTGCGCAGTTGCTTGTGTACGTTGGCGGCACGCTCGTTCTGGTCGTCTTCGGGGTCATGCTGACCGCCCAGGGGCCACTCCAGTCGCTCAAGACCCGGCCAGCCGAATGGGTGGTCGTCGGGGTACTCGGGGCGACGCTGTTCGGGCTTCTGGTCGCGGTCGCGACCGGTCCAAGCGGACCGCAAGGAACCACCCCCGAAAATGGACAACTCCCCGGCACCGGGCCTCTGGGCCTGGCGTTCCTGGGGTTGTCCGATGTCACTCCAAAGGCCGAACTGTCCGGCGTTCCGCAGGGGCATATCATCCCCCGCACGCCGGTCGGCTACTTACTCCCGTTCGAGATCGTCTCGGTCCACTTACTGGTGGTGCTCATTGGGGCCGCGTATCTGGCCCGCGCCAAACGACGGGCAAACCCATGACTGAACTCGGACTTCCCCCGTTTTTGATCCTGTCCGCGTTCCTGTTCGCGTGTGGGGTGGTGTGCATTTCCACCCGCCGCAACGCGATCGGAGTGTTGATGGGGGTCGAACTGGTACTGAACGCAGCGAACCTGAACTTCGTCGCCTTCGCCCGGTTCAACCCCGCCTTCCGACTCGAAGGGGAAATCTTCGCGCTGATGGTGATCGTCCTGGCCGCGGCCGAGGCCGCCGTTGCGCTGGCCATCATCCTGAATTTCTACAACAATCACGCCACTGTCGATGTTGATAAGGCGGATGAACTCAAGGGTTAGTATTAGTGTTGTCGGAGTTAGCCTTTAGTGTTGTCGGAGTTAGTGTTCAGTGTTCAGTGTTTAGTTGATTGGCAACAGACTCACAGGCTGGTCGGTAGCTCATCCGGGTTTTCGCCCCGAAGGGTCGGCGGATAATAGCCCAGGGTGAAGCCGGTTTCCGGCGCAACCCTGGGAGACCTACCAAACACCAAACACCAAACACCAAACACCAAACACCAAACACCAAACACCAAACACCAAACACCAAACACCAAACACGATGACTTGGTTTGACGCCTCTCCTGGTCGCCTGTACGTCGTGGCCACGCTCTTGCCGCTGGCCGCGTTTGCGGCTTTGCTGTTGATCGGGGCGGTCAAAAACCTGTGTCGGTCGTCCAGGCAGGTCGGTGGGGTGGCGTCGTCCATCTACTGGCTGCTCGGTGGTGATCGGCCCCTCAAGACCGGAGCCTACCTGGCCACCGGGTGCATGGTAGCGGCTGCTGCCCTTGCGGTGACCGGACTGGTCTGGTTCCTGGCCGACACCCACCAGGATCTGACCTCGGAGCAGATGGCAGCGAGATGGTCTGGGCGGGTCGACTGGATTCGGATCGGTGCCGCTGACACCGCCCCGCCCGGGGAATGGGACCGCCATCGAGCCACAGGTCCCGGCGGGGTTGCACCACGAACCGCCCTGGCTCTCGAAATCGGCTATCGGATCGACCACCTGTCCGCCCTGATGTTCGCGATGGTCACGGTCATCGGCACCGGGATCTTCGTGTTCTCCCTCGGCTACATGAAGGACGAGACGGACGAGATCGTCGAAGATCACGAGGTCGATGCCCAGAATCCCGGTGTGCGGCCACACCCCCGGGCCGAAGACCCGCCGGAAGGCGTGGACCACGGACACTCCCACGCAACGTCGCCCAAAGCCGACGACCATCACGGTTTCCGCCGTCGCGGGCGGTATGGCCGGTTCTTTCTCTACCTGTCGTTGTTCTGCTTCTCGATGCTCAACCTGATCGTTGCAGATAACCTGTTCCAGGTGTTCGTGAGCTGGGAGTTAGTCGGCGTCTGCTCGTTCTTCCTGATCGGCTTCTACTACGAGCGGCCCAGTGCCGCCCGGGCAGCGAACAAGGCGTTCATCGTCAACCGCATCGGGGATGCCGGGTTCCTGGTCGGGATGCTCGTGGCCTGGACCTCTCTCGGGACACTCAACTTCGAAGAAATGAACCGCCGCATCCGATCGCCAAAGGACTCGCATGAGCAATTGGCGATGGCGAATGAACTTGTGCGGGTCAACCCGTCGCCATCCAAGACGGGTGAACTGGGGTATCGCCTGCCCCCCAAGGAGCAGGCCGGGACCGGGTCGCACCTCGTTTTGTTCCCACTGGTGTGGGACAACCCCGAGCACTTCCACGGAATGGGGTATGACAAGGCGAAACACAACACCGAGTGGATCGCTGCGAACACCACGCCCAACTACCTGTCCTTCGATACGATCCCCTACTGGCTGTTCGTGGTGATGGGGCTTGGGATCTTCCTCGGGTGCGTCGGGAAATCGGCCCAGGTGCCGCTGCACACCTGGCTCCCGGATGCGATGGAAGGCCCGACCCCCGTCTCCGCCCTGATCCACGCGGCCACGATGGTGGCGGCAGGGGTGTACCTCGTCGGTCGGGCGTTCCCACTGTTCGCGCCAGAAGTGCTGCTCTTGATCGCCTATACCGGGGCGGTGACACTCTTCGTGAGTGCAACAATCGCCCTCGTCCAGACCGACATCAAACGGGTGCTGGCGTACTCGACGTGTAGTCAGCTCGGTTACATGATGCTCGCCCTGGGAGTCGGTGGGTGGGTGGCGGGATTGTTGCACCTGCTCACCCATGCGTTCTTCAAGGCTCTGTTGTTCCTCGGCTCCGGCAGCGTGATCCACGGCTGTCACCACGAGCAGGATCTGCGGAAAATGGGTGGGCTGTACTCGAAGATGCGCGTGACCGCCCTGACCATGCTTGTTGGGGTGCTGGCGATCTCGGGCGCTCCGTTCCTGAGCGGCTGGTACAGCAAGGATATGATCCTGTCCTCTGCGCTGGGGTACGGGTTGGTCCAGCGGGAGCACGTCCTCCTCTTCGCCCTCCCGCTGATAGCTGCCGCGATGACGGGGTTCTACATGTTCCGGCTGTGGTTCCTGGCGTTTACCGGAACCCCACGGGACGAACACGTCCACACTCTCGCTCACGAATCGCCATTCGTGATGACGGCCCCACTGGTGGTGCTGGCGGTGTTCAGCATTGGGGTCGCCTGGGGTTGGCCGCTGTGGGACGCGGATGCAAGCTACCTTGGGCAGTTGCTGGAACACGCTGCGCCGAAGGGGTTGTCCTCGGCGTTCAGGCAGGAACGGCTTGAAGCCCATGATCACCATCTGGTGGCGGGTGGGCTCGCCCTGCTCGCGGCCATCTTCGGAGCGGGGCTGGCCGGAGCGATGTACTGGAAACTGCGGATCGACCCGGCGGTTCTTCGTGCGAAGCTCGGCGGGGTGTATACGTTCTTTCTGAACAAGTGGTACTTCGATGAGGCTTACGCTGCGGTCGTGGTCGGGCCGGCGGTGCAACTGGCCTACGCCGCGGCCGCCGCGGACAAGCGGCCGACCGACACCCCGCCCCCGCCCGGCCTCGCGGAAGCACCCTCCCGGCGGTTCGACCTGCTCACCCTGGATGGCTGGCTCAATGCCCTTGGACAGGCGGTGGGCACTGCTGGCCGAAGCCTCCGCGTCGTGCAAACGGGTCAATTGCGGACCTACATCCTGTTCCTGGCCTTGACGGTCCTGGTCCTGTTGGGGATTCTGTTAACCCTTGCGAGTTAGGAACGAGGCATCAATAAGTGTCGGGTTTATTGAGATCGTCGATTCACCCCCCCTGCCCCCCCTTCGAAAGCATAGGGATGGACACAACTTTTGAACTCGGAGGTTTGCAGGGTGCCCAGCTGGTTTTGCTTGGTTGTTACAGGGCTCCTAACTCACGCCATCCGGTTCAGATTATCAGGAAGGCTCGAAGCACTTAAGAAGAGCCCTCCAAACAGCCTCGACGCAAACGATATACCAGTAATCGGTTACAACCAGATTGCCCGGGCCAATAGTTGTGTCCATCCCTATGCTTCGAAAGGGGGGGAGAAAACGGGTGCTCGCCTCGGTTGAGGATCGGGGGCCTGTTCAACCATTCTACCCCTCTGCTTCTCTCTCCCCCCCTTTCGAAGGGGTGGCAGGGGGGGTAGATTGGCCCATGTAGCAGAAATACGACACTTGTTGATGCGCCGATCCTTAGCGAACGCACCCGCGCGGATGGCTCAACACCCCCTCAAAGGGCCACGGAATGCCCGAGTCCGATCTGATCTGGATGTCGTTACTCGTTTTCCTACCGGCGATCTTCGCGGTCGGATTGCTCGCGTTTCCGGCCCGGTGGGTCGAGGCGATGCGATGGTGGACACTCTTCGGGACAGCCGGCACCCTGTCGATCAGCTTGTGTGTGCTAATCGGCTATTACAACATGGCCGACCAGCGGCTTGACCGCAGCGGCCGGCCACTCCACTCGATCCACACCCTGCTTGACGCCCGGGCCGATGAGGCAGCCCACGACGCCGCCCGTGGGGTTCCCCGCTACCTGGCCCACGACTGGGTCGCCCGCCGCCCGTGGATCGATCGTTTCGACGTCGACTACGCACTGGGTGTGGACGGCATCAACCTCCCGCTGGTCGTCTTGACCGCCCTGGTCACGTTCCTGGCTGTGATCGCGAGCTGGAAGATCGACACCTCCGTCCGCGGCTACCTGGCTCTAATCCTGCTTTTGGAGACCGGGGTTCTTGGCGCGTTTCTGGCGCTCGATTTCTTCCTTTTCTACGTCTTCTACGAGGTCATGCTCCTGCCGATGTACGTCCTCATTGGCCTCTGGGGCGGGGGGCGGCGGCGATACGCGGCTCTCAAGTTCGTCATCTACACTCTCCTCGGAAGCGTCGGATTGCTCGTTGCGATGATCGGGCTGTACTCGGCGAATGTCCGCGATTTCGTCGACCAGGAGGGGCTCAAGTACCATGCGAAGGTGCTCCAGAACTCTACCCCCGGGCTGACGGCCGAAGACGCCTTTCGGCGAGTCGAGGTCCATTCGTTCGACTTCGTCACTCTCGCGAAGGCCGGGCGTGCGGTGATGCTGGTTCTGAACGGACAGGAAGATCGACTTGGGGTGAAAACGAAGGTGAGCGAGGATCCGACCGACGACGGAAAACAGGTACGACTGTTCGCTCCAGGGGTGAATCGGGACGAAGCAATCGCTCGACTCAAGGCTCAGACGATATGTTCCAAGGAATTCCAGTATCTGGTGTTTATCCTCCTCTTCGTTGGTTTTGGGGTGAAGGTGCCGATTGTCCCACTCCACTCGTGGCTGCCGGATGCTCACGTCGAAGCGCCGACACCGGTCAGTATGATCCTGGCCGGGGTGCTCCTGAAACTGGGGGGATACGGGCTGATCCGGGTGGCGTTCCCGATCTGTCCGTGGGCTGCGAACGAGCTGGCCTGGTGGGTCGGGTTGATCGGGGTGGTTGGGATCGTCTATGGCGCGATTGTGGCGATGGGCCAGACCGACTTCAAGAAGCTTCTCGCCTACAGCTCGGTGAGCCACATGGGGTTTGTGGTGCTCGGGCTGGCAGCGTGGTCGGCCGGTGCGAAGTCGCAGTACTGGGAGTGGGGGGTGAACGGGGCGATGTTCCAGATGGTCGCCCACGGGATTACAGCGTCGGCACTATTCTTTGCTGTCGGGGTGCTCTACGACCGTGCTCACCACCGCGATCTGAACCGCTTCGGCGGGCTGTACGAGCCGATGCCGCTCTTCTGTGGGCTCAGCGCGGTGGTGTTCTTCGCCTCAATGGGCCTTCCGGGGCTGTGTGGCTTTGTCGGCGAGTTGTGGGTGCTGATGGCAGCGTGGAATTTCTCCCCGGGGCTCACCATCCCAGCGGTTCTGAGTGTCATCCTGACGGCGAGTTACCTGCTCTGGGCCTGGCAGCGGGTGTACTTCGGGACGAATCCGCAAACGAAGGCATTCCCGGATCTGAGCGCACGAGAGGCAGCCGTCTTGATCCCATTCGCAGTGTTGGCAATCCTGCTAGGCGTGTGGCCGGGGCTGGTGATGAACTGGATGGAGCCGAGCGTGGGTGGCTGGGTCGAGAGCCTGGCGGTGCTCAAGCCGGGCTGAGCAGGTGAGAGCCGGGGGTGGCAGATATTTTGGGAGCGTGATGGGTTTTCAGCCTGAAAGGCTGAGATTCCTCCTTGGAACCCCAGGGCGTCGCCCAGGGCTGAGAAATCTCACCCCTTCAGGGTGAAGAAGGTCAAACTACAGCTTATACATCGATGGGTTTTCAGCCTGAAAGGCGGAGATTTCTCAGCCCAGGGCATCGCCCTGGGGAGACGACCCTAAATCCTCTTCCAGCCTGAAGGGCTGGGATCACTCCGCTGTCGGTTCTTATCCCAGCCCTTCAGGCTGGAATGAAAATACTCCCTGGAAACCCAGGGCGTTGCCCTGGGCTGAGAAATCTCACCCTTTCAGGGCGAAGAATGGCAATCATCGCCACTGAGAACTTCGACTAGCAACCACCCTGGCCACCTCCCGGAACATACGCCACACCCAAGAGCCGGGGGACTCCGGTAAGTAGGCTCGCCGTTCCCCGCTCTCCTGCTATTTTAGAACGGATCAGGCACGCACCACCCGAACGCGCGGAGGCGGTCATGGGGAACCCGGCAAGTGACAAGCGGAAGTTGACAGAGAAGCGTCGCAAGCGGCACGAAGCACGGCTCGGGCCTGGGGCGTACCTCCCCAAGGCCGAGCGCGAGAAGTTGAACGCGGCACTCGCCACGCTGGCCGTCGAGGAACAGGCGAAAAAGGTCGCTCAGAAGGCGGCCAAGGCGAAAAAAGCGGCCGAGGTCAAGGCGTAAGCAATTGGCGGGTGGTCGAGCGAACCTCGGCTACCCGCACGCGCTTGCAACCACCTCAACTTTAAACTCTTAAACTTTAAACGTTAAACGACTCTCCTCACACCACGCTCTTCAACTCCCGTTGCCGATTCTTGGCATCCACAAAGACCACAACCGGCGCGTGCCTCCGGGCCTCGCGGTCGTCGAGGGTGGCGTAGGTCGCGATGATGACCACGTCCCCCGGCTTGATCAGGTGGGCTCCGGCCCCGTTCACCTGCACTTCCCCACTGCCCCGCTCGCCGGACAGGGCATAGGTGACCAGTCGCGTCCCGTTGGTCACGTCCCACACATGGATCTGCTCGTTCGGCAGAATATCTGCCGCATCCAGCAGATCAGCATCGATGGTCAGGCTCCCCTCGTAGTGGAGGTCGGTAGCTGTGACCGTGGCCCGGTGGATCTTCGACTTCATCATCACCCGCTGCATGGTACCGGTCCTCCGAACGTGTCGGCCTTCAGGTGACATTCTACGCTCGCCGGGTAAGATGTCGTCCATCCCACCCCAGCCCCGTTGATCGACGGGGCGTTGCCTCATGGAGCCGATGATGAAGACGCTGGTTCGGGTCGTGTTACTGGCCGTGGTTGCAGGCGCGGCGGCCCGTGCGGACGACAAGCCGGGTTCACCCCCGGAGGGATACACCGCTCTGTTCAATGGGAAAGACCTGACCGGCTGGAAAGCCACCGGGAGGCCCGACCAGTGGGCGGCGGAGGACGGGGTGATTGTGTGCAAGGGCGGCGGTGGCGGCTACCTGCTGACCGAGAAGGAGTACGGCGACTTCGACTTCCGATGCGAGTATCGGTGGGTGGAAAAGGGCGGCAACAGTGGGGTCGGGATTCGCACTCCCGCCAAGGGCGACCCGGCCTATGTTGGCATGGAGATCCAACTCATCGACGATGAGGGATGGCCGGGCAAGCTGGCCGATTACCAGCACACCGGTTCGATCTACGATGTCCAGCCAGCGAAACTCCAGGCCAACAACCCGATCGGCGAGTGGAACAAGGTCCACATCCACTGCCACGGGCGGCACGTGAAGGTCGTGCAGAATGGGAAGATCCTGGTGGATGCCGACCTGGACGACTACAAGGACAAGTACGAGAAGCACCCCGGGCTAAAGCGGGAGAAGGGCCACATCGGGTTCCAGAGCTACAATATCCGGGTCGAGTTCCGCAACGTGTGGGTCAAGGAAATCGGGAAGTAATCGGGAGCACCAACACCGCCACAATACGCCAACAGTCGCCAATCTTTACTTTCTTACATTGAACGGATTATAGAACACGACCCAGGGCCAGCGCAGCGCCACCCCATAGGCATCAAGTTAAGGAAGGTTCGGCGGGTTTCTTGGGGTATGCCACCTCGAAACCCACAGGAAAACAAGGAGTTATTGTCAGCCCTCAATCGACGTAACTCCTTATTTTTCGCGGTATCTTCGCTTAACTTGATGCCCATGGGGTTTCGAAGACTCAACCCCGGCCACCCTGCGGAAAATTGCTTGGAATTCGGCGCAGTGGCGGGATCACACCCCCCGCCGAATCAGGGACAACTCGACCGGTTCTCAACTCCGCATTCCCCCATTCCCAGTTCCCGATAAAATCCCTTTACTGCGGTCGAACGGTTCCCCAAATGAGGGCGGTATGGGCGAGAAGTACGTCTTCAACATTGCTCACTTGACGAAGCACTACGGCAAGCGAGAAATTCTCAAGGACATCAACCTGAACTTCTACCCCGGAGCCAAGATCGGCGTGATCGGCTCGAACGGGGCCGGGAAATCCACCCTGCTTCGGATCATGGCCGGGGTGGACAAGGAGTTCATGGGCGAGGCCTGGGCGGATAAGGGGGCAACCATCGGGTTTGTCCCCCAGGAACCGCATCTCACCCCCAAGAAAACCGTTCTGGAGAACGTCGAGGAGGCCGTTGCCCCCATCCGCGCTCTCCTTCTGAAGCAAGAGGAGATCGGCGCAGCGATGGGTGAGCCCGACGCCGATTTCGACAAGCTGTCGGATGCGATGGAGCGAGTCCAGACCCAGATTGATGCCACCGACGCTTATAATCTCGACAGGCAACTCGAACTGGCGATGGATGCGATGCGGCTCCCCCCGCCAGATGCCCCGGTCGAGCAACTCTCCGGCGGCGAGCGGCGGCGGGTCGCCCTCTGCAAGACCCTTCTCCAGCGGCACGATTTGCTCTTGCTTGATGAGCCCACCAACCACCTCGATGCAGAGAGCGTCGAGTGGCTCGAACACCACCTCGGCAGCTACCCCGGGGCGGTTGTCGCGGTCACCCACGACCGCTACTTCCTCGACAATGTGGCCAAGTGGATCCTCGAACTCGACAACGGTCGCGGCTATCCGTGGAGTGGGAATTACTCCGGCTGGCTGGACCAGAAGCGGCGACGGCTGGCGGTCGAGGAGAAGCAGGAAAGCGCTCGCCAGAAGATGCTCCAGCGGGAGTTGGAATGGGCGAAAAGCTCGCCGCGGGCCAGAATGGCCAAGAGTAAGGCCCGACTTGCCGCGATCGACAAACTCCAGGAGCAGGTGATCGATGAGGACGAGAAGGAGTTGACGATCCAGATCCCACCCGGCCCGCCGCTGGGCGATCTGGTCGTTCGGGCTGTTGGGGTGAAGAAAGCGTATGGTGAGAACCTGCTCTACGATGACCTCACCTTCAACCTGCCCAAGGGCGGGATCGTCGGCGTGATCGGGCCGAACGGGGCCGGAAAAACGACCCTGTTCCGGATGATCGTGGGGTTGGAAACCCCCGACGGTGGGACACTGACGATCGGCCCGACGGTGAAACCTGCGCACGTCGATCAGAACCGCGATGCGCTGGTGGCCACGAACACGATCTTCGAGGAGGTCACCGGCGGCACCGATTACATCATGCTGGGCAAGCAGAAGGTGGCGTCGCGGGGGTACTGTGCACGGTTCAACTTCAAGGGACCGGACCAGCAGAAACTGGTCGGCAATTGCTCGGGTGGAGAGCGGAACCGCATTCACCTGGCGAAGTTACTCCGCAGCGGCGGAAATCTTCTTCTGCTTGACGAACCGACCAACGACCTCGATGTGGATACCCTCCGCGCACTGGAGGAAGCGTTGATCAACTTTAGCGGGTGTGCTGTGATTATCTCCCACGACCGGTGGTTCCTGGACCGGATCGCCACCCACATCCTCGCTTTCGAGGGGGACAGCAAAGTGGTCTGGTGCGAAGGCAACTTCGAAGTGTACGAAGAGCAGAAGCGCGCCCGACTGGGAGCCGAGGCCGACCAGCCGCACCGGATCAAGTATCGGAAACTGCACCAGTGATGGGGGGGTATAGCATCCGGCCGACCAGGGCTTACGCCCAGGGGCATGGCTTTGAAAGAGATTAGGGTATAACCGGTCGGGCTTGCCCCAAAGCCGAGGTTTTAAGTCCCGAAGGGACGTCAGACAGTAGCCCAGGGCATAAGCCCTGGGCAGGGCTGGCTTTACAGCGCATGGCTGGGCTCCTACTGTCTGACGCCTCTTCGAGGCTTCGAGCCCGACCGGTTACGCCCAAGAGATTAGGCACGGAGAACGAAGATGATCCGATGGCTCCTGAACCGGATGAGGGGACCGGCTCGGGGCGAGGCGGCACGTCCACGGAATGCGTACTGCTCGTTCTGCCGCCGCAGCCACACGGCTGTCGGTCCACTGGTCGAGGGGCCGGATTTGGTGTTCATTTGCGGCGAGTGCATCATACTCAGCGGGGAGATGCTCGCGCAGGAGCGAGCCCGGCGCGAGTGACCGTTTCCGGGTCACCCACGATGATCGCATGGCGTCGATCTAGCCTTTATGTTCTTACCTCGGAGTGGTTGTACAGCAAAGCCCAGGGTCAGCGCAGCGCCACCCTGGGCGAGCAGAGCGATATCAACAAGCTTCCCAGGGTGCGCGAAACGCGACCCTGGGCTATGATCTCTAAGCCCTCCGGGGTCCAGAACAAGACAATCGCTTTCCCGGGATGCGCGAATGGCAGGGAAGTCAATCGTGGCGGGGTTCGTTGTCGGCGCGGTGTGCTGCTCGCTGGCATCCTGCATCCTGGACTACCACCACGTTGACGCTCCACCGAAAGATCACGATGCCGCAGCGAGGTGGTGGCTGGAGACAACCGACCACATTCCGGCGGACCTCCGGGCGGTCTATGTCGCGGCCTCCGATGCCCACCTCGCACGGCATTCATCCGCGACTTACATTTGGGATCGGTGTCATGCTAACATGATATCACGTCTCCACTTCGAGTTGCGCTTGCCTTGTCCCTCTCCGCCCGACATTCTCGCCAGATTGCGAGAGCAGGTGAGGCCGGGCGACATCGATTCGGAGAGGTCGCCGACGGTCCAGTTCGAGGTCCACGCTGGAAGATGTGTTGGCTGTAGCAAAGAGGAGGCGGAGCGGATCTGGAAGGAGGCGATCAAGACGGCACGCACGGCCGGAGCGGGTAAGCGGGACACAGCGCACCAACCAACACCGCCCGCGAATCCGGGTGAGGTCAGTGAGCCTGGGCGCTGATGGCGGCGACAGGCGGTATGCGTGGTGAATTGAGTGAGGCGGCGGAGAAGGCACCGATGCTTGGCTGGTTCCAAAAGAAGACGACCGACCCGGCCGCGGACTTCCACGGCATCATGGTTACGCTGCTGGTCGGTGGCGAGCAGTCATTATTCATCCTGCTCGGAGCCGACGGCAGCATTAACCGGGTCGGGACCGGGACGGCGGCCAACGCCAAGCGGGACATGTTCATCGGCCGAACCGACCCGGCCCTGTTCTCCGGGTTGCTGGCCCAAGTCACGCCCGAGTTGCTGGCGTGGTGCGGCCAGTTGCGGTCTGATGCGGAGCCGCACGGCCAGGTCTGCGAGTTAACGGTCGGGTTCAAGCGGGCCAGCGGCGAAGAGTTGCTGACCGTATGGCAGTACGGGTCGGAGTCGCAGGGGCCACCGCCGGAGGTAAGGCAATTTGTGGTCGCGGCTGTGCAGGCAACCGATCCGTGGTTCGCCCGGCAGCAGGCGATGGTGAGAGGTGTCAACGAATAACCCTGTGCTGCACCTGACCCGGCCAGGTGGTTCGTTTAGCCAGCGCACTCCGGTTTATCGCGTTCGGGTTTCGTAACAGCGAGGCACCATGCTTGAGTTAGTCGATGCGACCAAGACCTACATCCAGGGCCGTCGCACGGTGAATGCAGTCCGTGGGGTGTCGCTGTCGATCCGGAGCGGGGAGTTCGTCAGCATCATGGGGCCGTCCGGGTCGGGGAAGTCGACCCTGATGCACCTCATGGGAGCGCTCGACACCCCGACTGGTGGGCGGGCCGTGTTCCAGGGTCAGGATCTGCAAACCCTGTCCGATCGGCAGCGGTCGCTCCTGCGACGAGACCGAATCGGGTTCGTGTTTCAGGCATTCAACTTGCTCCCCACCCTGACCGCCGCCGAGAATGTCGCCCTTCCGCTCCTTCTGGGCGGCATCTCCCGGCGAGTTGCCCTCGACCGCGGCCGGGATTGCCTGGATCGGGTCAATATGGGTCACCGGTCCGATCACTTCCCGGATGAGATGTCCGGCGGGGAGATGCAACGGGTCGCCGTCGCCCGGGCACTCGTCGCCGATCCCGAAGCGGTTCTGTGCGACGAACCGACCGGTAACCTCGACACTACCACCAGCCGGGAAATTCTGTCGCTTCTCGCCAAACTCCCCGAGCCCGGCAAGCGGGCGGTGATCATGGTGACCCATGATCCAACCGCTGGCTCCTACGGCACCCGGATCGTCAAAATCCGTGACGGATTGATCGAATCCGATGAACCGGTGGTGCGGCCATAATAGGCAGAACCTAACCCCCCAGCCCCC
>PLDW01000069.1 GCA_003136315.1 Gemmataceae bacterium
CTACCCCTATCCCACAAGCGTGGGAGGTCATTTCCTGTCCTCTGCCTTAGGTCGGAATGACCCCGGTGAGGTCATCCGGGTTCCCTGTTGGAGTCACCCCATGCCATCCCCTACCCCGGACCGCGTTCTACCCCCGCCGACCGCCCCTGGGCCGCTGTTAGGGTGGCTGCTAGATGTCCTCCGGCCGACCAACCGGACCCGAGTGAAGCAACTTCTCCGCAAGGGACAGATCACGGTCAACGGAGCGCCCGTCACGCGCCACGATCACCTGCTCTGTCCGGGCGATCGAGTCGCGGTGGCCCGGGTTGGGGTCGCTGGTCGCCAACCGGTCGCAGCCGGCGGTGCGATTGTGTACGAAGATAATTCGGTGATTGTAACCGATAAGCCATCCGGGTTGCTCACGGTCGCCACGGAAGCGGAGAAAATCGACACCGCGTTTGCCCGGTTGAGCGCCCACCTCACCGACCGCCGGGCTGGTCGCCCGTTCGTCGTCCATCGGCTCGATCGTGATACCTCGGGGCTGCTTCTGTTCGCTCGCACAGCCGAGATTCGAGACCAGCTTCAGGCGAATTGGGGCTCGGTTGCGAAAACGTATCTGGCTGTGGTTGAGGGCGTGCCCCGACCGGCGGAAGGGGTTGTGGACAACTTTCTGACTGAAGGACGAGATTTGAAGGTCCGGTCAACAGCGGCCGGGGGAGAAGCTCGTCAGGCAGTGTCTCGCTATCGGGTCGTCAAAGCCCTCGGCCGGTTCAGTTTGGTGGAAGTCGAACTGGAGACTGGGCGGAAGCATCAAATCCGGGTCCATCTCGCGGGTCTGGGATGCCCGGTGGTGGGGGATGAATTGTACGGGGCGACGACCAACCCCGCCGACCGGCTCGGGCTCCACGCCTGGAAGTTAGCGTTCGACCACCCCCGAACTGGAAAGCGAATCAATCTCGAATCGCCGCTGCCGGGAGCCCTGCGGCGACTGGTCGAGTCCGCTGGCTGACTCGGCCCAGATCCAGGTCGGTCACTCGGAGTCGAGGGCTTCTTTGAGGGTGCGGATAGTATCGTTGAGGTGGTCGAGGGTCGGATTGATTTCGAGCGCCTGGCGGAACGCCCGGAGGGCGTTCCGAGGCTTCTTGAGTTTCAAGAAGCACTGGCCCATCCCTGCCGCTGCCCCAAAGTGGAACGGGTTAAGTCGGAGGGTCGTCTCGCAATCGGCCACCGCACGCGGGTATTCCCCTCGCTTGAAGAACCAGATCGCTCGCTGGTTATAGGCTTCGGCAAACTCCGGGGCTCGGCTGATCAAGTCGTCCAGGACGCTCCGCGCAGTGTTCGCGTCGGCGTGCCGGACGACCTTCTGGAGGGACCAGTTCTGGTCCGGGGTGCCGCCGCGGAACCAGATCTCCCACAGGGCGTCGGAGGCAAACCGCTGCACGAGGGGATCGTCGTCCCGGAGCATCGCGGCCACGGCCGGGTTGGATTGCATCGTGCCGACGAGCCCCAGGGCCAGGACGGCAGCCCGGCGGACACGGACTTCACCGGTGCGGAGCAAGCGGCCGAGTGTACCCTCGGTGTACCGCTCGCGAACCGCTGTTCGGAACTCTCGCATCGCATCCTGCACACCGGCCGCCCACAAATCCTCATCATCCCCGGGATGGATCTCGGGGAGGCGGTCGAAGAACTCCACCAGCAGGGGAGGAAGCAAGACTGGACCCTCGGTCGCGAGCGGGAACCTGAATCCAGTGTAGGACACAGGTGGGTGAGGGAGCAACGGGAGGTTGGCGGGACGACCCTCATTCCCGGCCATTGGCTCCTATTGAATGCGGTGCGGCCATTTCGGGTGGCCGGAAGTCGCCGGGTGAACTGGCGAACCGGCAACGTCAGTTGCCGGGTGAGCTGATCCAACCCGGCAACTGACGTTGGCCAATTCAACCCGGCAACTGACGTTGCCGGTTCGCCNNGGGTGCCACGGGCGGCTAGTCCGCCCGTGTAGGCGTTCCACGGGCGGACTAGCCGCCCGTGGCACCCACAATCCTGATAGGTCATTTCTGGCCGTGTCCCTCTCGCCGTCATGCCGATGAGCAGGAGCCAGGAACCGGTGATTGAGAGCAGCGATACCACCGGCTCATGGCTGTCGGCTGATCACCCCAGTTTCCACGGCTGGCGGTACGGCCGATTGAGCATCGCGGCTGCATCTGGGTCGCCCACGATCGTCTCTCCCACCGGATCCCAGGTGAGCTTTCGCCCGGTCCGTAGCGCGATGTTCCCGAGATGACAAACGGTCGCCGAACGGTGCCCGATCTCGACATCGCAGATTGGTAGCTTGCGGGTCTTGATGCAGTCCAGCCAGTTACCGTGATGGCTGCCGCTCACGTACAATTTCGTCTCGTTGGTAGGGAGTTTGTACGGGTCCGCCACTTTCTGACCGCCGAGCGTCATTGTCAGCCCGCTCCGATTCACGTGGATTGTTCCCTTCTCGCCCTCGAAAGTCGTTCCCCCCGGATACCCGCCCGACCCCAGGCTGCACAGCAGCACCACTCCATTCGCGTAGGTGAATGTCTGCTTGGCTGTCTCGGGGGTCTCGAACCATTTGTCCTTGTTGAACGTGGCCGACCCCTCAACACTCACTGGCCCGCTATCGTCCATCCCCAGGCCCCACTGTGCGATATCGAGGTCGTGGGCACCGAAGTTCGTCTGCTGTCCGCCGCTGTAGTCCCAGAAGAACCGAAAGAGGTAGTGAGTCCGTTTCAGGTTGTACGGCCGCTGGGGGGCCGGCCCGAGCCACAATTCGTAGTCGAGATTGGCGGGTGGTTTCCCGTCTGGCACGGGTGGACCCTGAAAATTCGGACCGGGAAGGCCGACTTTCACCGTCTTGATCGCTCCGAGCGCTCCATTGCGAACCAGTTCGCATGCCGTCCGGAAGCGTGCGTGTGGGTCCGAGCGCTGCTGGCTCCCGGTTTGGACGATCCGCTTGTTATCCCTGGCGGCTTTGACCATCGCCCGACCCTCGGTCACGAAGAGGGAGAGTGGTTTCTCGCAGTAGACATCTTTCCCGGCCTGACACGCGTGGATCGTCGTCAAGGCGTGCCAGTGGTCCGGGGTGGAGATCAAGACGGCGTCGATGTCTTTGCTATCGAGCAATTTTCGGTAGTCGCCGACTGCCACCGGCTTTGTTCCTGCCTTTTCGAGGTCGGCCGCGGCCGACGACAGGTGGCTCGAATCCACATCGCAAAGAGCGACTACGTTTTTGATCACGGCCTTCAGGTTCGACTTGCCCTGGCCGCCGAGCCCGATGCTTGCAATCCGGACCCGCTCCGAGGGCTTCTCCCCGTCTGCCCCAAGAGCCGCCCGATAGACACTCGTCGGTAGGCCGAGGAAAGCCCCGCCTGCCAGACCCGACTGGAGGAATGATCGCCGCGTGACTGGTGGCATGAGAGAACTCCGAGCCGATGAGGGGGAGGGAATGAGTTCATTGTCCCACGCTCCTCCCAGGCCGGCAAGGAGGAATTGATGTGATGGAGCCAACAGGCGGCCCGTAGACTCGCTCACGTGAGCGGGTTATCATCGATCTCTGTCACCCCACAGACACAGAAGCCGCCTGATGACGAATCCCATCCACGACGATTCCGATCCTGCAAGGACGGTGAACAACGTCCCCGCCGCCGGACGATCAGCCCTGAAAGTCTTTCTCTTCACCGACCTTGTGGATTCCACGGCCTGGAAAAACTCTCTCGGGGACCGCGGCTACGCGATGGAAGTGCTTGCCCCACATGACCGTCTTTGCCGTTCCCTGATTGCCGAATACCCAGGCGCTTCGCTCAACAATGACATGGGCGACGGCTACCTGGCGACCTTCGGGACACCCGGTGACGCGGTCGGCTTCGCGCTCCGATTCCACGACGCTCTGGCCCGGGAACCGTGGGGTGAGGCGGTCCGTCGCTCGGGCCGGCAGCCATTCAGTCGCATCGGTATCCACCTCGGCGAGCACATCGAACTCGACCAGCCGGGCACTCCGAAACTCTCCGGTCAGGCGGTCGATCTGGCCGCCCGAGTCATGGGCCTGGGTCAACCGGGGCAGACACTGTTGACACGTCATGCGTTCGACAGCGCCCGTCAGTATCTGCGAGGCAATCCTTCCGATCCCGCCCAGCCGTTGGCCTTCGTTTTCCACGGCCGATACCGCTTCAAGGGGAACGATGAGGATCCCCTGGAGATCTTCGGAATCGCCCCCGAGGGCTCCCCGGCACTGGCCCCGCCGCCCGACTCCGAGAAAGCCAAACGGGTCAAAATCGACGAGGCCGACGACACCGGCTCCTGGCGTCCCGCCCTCTCGCTCGAAATCCCGCGCCGCGGCGGCTGGCTCCTGGAAGAACACCTCGGCGAAGGGGGGTTCGGCGAAGTCTGGTTGGCCAGGCACAAACGAACCAAGGAACAGCGAGTCTTCAAGTTTTGCTTCGACGCCAACCGGTTACGAAGCTTCAAGCGAGAATTGACGTTCTTCCGGTTGATCAAGCAAGAACTCGGCGACCGCCCCGACATGGTGAAATTGCACGAACTCCAGCTCGACAAGGTGCCCTTTTTCCTGGAGAGCGAATTTGTTGCGGAGCGGGATTTGAGGCACTGGCTCGAAAAGTCTGGAGGGTTCGAACGGTGGCCGTTGCTCCATCGCCTGGCCTTCCTCGCCGAGGCCGCCAGGGCGGTGGCAGCGGCACACTCGCTGGGGATCATCCACAAGGACTTGAAGCCTTCAAACATCCTGGTCCGCCTCGACGCCAGCGGCACGGCCCATCCGATGCTCGCCGATTTCGGGACAGGCGTGCTGGCCGACCGAAGCAAGTTGCAGCAGGGCAATATCACCGAGACAGGCTTCACCGAATCGATCATGCTCGGCAACGACAGTAGCCGGACCGGCACTCGTCTTTACGCGCCGCCCGAGTCACAACTGGGCAAGTCGGCCACCACGGGGAGCGATGTCTATGCCCTGGGAGTGATACTCTACCAGTTAGCCGTTGGGGAGTTCAAGGAGCCTCTGGGCATCGGCTGGGAGGAGAAGATCGACGCGGGCGATCCGGACCGGACGGATCTGTTGCGGGGCGACATCCGGGCGGCCACATATGCTCAGTCGGAAAAACGCCTGCCCGTCGCCGTCGCCCTGGCGGAGCGGCTGGAGACCCTGGAAACCCGCGTGTCCGAGCGAAAGGCTGTTGCCGAACGTGAGGCAGAGGAGCGCCGACGGGCGGAACGGAACCGCAAGGCAAAGCAACGCCGCAAGCTCTTGATGGTCTTGACGGGTCTCGGGATGGCGGTCTCACTCGCGGTCTATCTCGGTTTTTCCCGCACGCAAGCCCGAGCCGAAGCAGAAGAGCTTCTGAAAGCCCCCACGGTCGAAGTGCTGGCAAGGCTTCCGGGTATCAACCCCTTCTGGGCTGACGCTCTGTTGAAGCAGGCCGCGGACGGCGATAACCCCCGGCGGAAATTGAATGCCTCGCTCGCCCTGCTGCCGCGCGAGCCGGCCCGCAAGGATTATCTTGTCGAACGTTTGCGCGATGTGACTCCGGCGGAGGTCCCGGTGCTGGTCGAGGCGTTGAAGTCGTACGCGGATGTGTCCAACATCACGCCTCCGCTGTGGGCCAAGCTGGCGGACCCGGCGGCAGATCTGGATCGGCGGGCTCGGACAGCGGCCGTCCTGGCTGGGCTCGCACCAGACGACCCGCGGTGGGCAAGCTTCGCCGCCAATGTGGTTGGGTCAGTGGTTCAGGCCAATCCGGACGAGTTCGTGGTGTGGTCGACGACCCTGGAGCCGGTTGGGGGTCGGCTGTTGCCAGCGCTGATGAAGCGGTATCCAGCAACGCGGGTGAAGATCGAGTCCGAGAAGTTGACCGTGTCGGAACTGGCCGCGAAGGCTTCGGATTTCGACCGGACGGTGTCGCTGTTGGCCCGATACGCCGCGAACCGGCCGGCCGAGTTGGCGGAGTTGGCGATGATCGTGGACGCCCGGCATCATCCTCGGTTTGCGGAGGCAATCCGGAAGAACCAGGCGGGTGTGGTGCCAGTGCTGGAGGCGGAACTCGGGAAGGTGGCATTTCCGGGTGGGTTGGTGGGATCGGAACTGTCGTCGGTGGTCGGTGCTCCGATGGCCGTCTCGGCTCTCGATCCGGATCTAGTGTTCGATGCTCTGGCGAAGCGTCAGGCGAACGCGGCGGCGGTTCTGCTGACGTTGGGGGAGTCGGAATCGGTATGGCCGCTGTTGCGGTTCCCTGCGGACGGCGACCCATCGGCCCGAAGTTACTTAGTGGAGAGGTTGGCGGGAATCGGTGCCGATCCGGTGGCGCTGATCCGTCGGTTCCGTGATGAGCCGGACGTGTCGGCGAAGCGGGCGTTGCTGATCGCCCTGGGTGAGTTCTCGGTGTCGGCGGGATGGGCGGGTGAGCGGGATGGGTTGGCGGCAGAATTGGTGAAGCTCTACCGAAATCACCTGGACCCGGGTTTGCACGGAGCGATCGACTGGTTGTTGTGTCAGCGGTGGGGGAGGGTGGCGGAGTTGGCGGGGATCGATGCGGAACTGGGGTCGGCAGCGCGGGGTCGTGTGGCGGCCCGGGTGGTGTTCGGTGCGATTCCGATCCCGGGTGTGGTGGGGGTGATGGGGGTGGCATCCGGTCTGATGCTCCCCGCCCCGGCAATGGGTCGTGACCGGGACTGGTACGTGAACGGAGAATGCCAGACGTACGCGGTGGTGCGCCGGCCGGTGGACTTCACTTTCGGGTCTCCGGTGACAGAATCCGGTGAATGCTCGCCTGGTCAGCCGCAAGTCGCCCGAGCGGCCTCGTTACTCTCGCGGAAGGGATGAACGAGAAGCCAACCACACCAAGGAGTGAGCCATGATCCGCAAGCTGATCCTGTCCGCCGTCATCGCCACCGGAACCCTCAGCGGCCTGACCCTGACCCCGGGTGCTGCTGAAGCCAACCCCCCAGGCTATTACCATCACCACCGGTTCGAGGTGGTGGTTCTGTGTGGCAACCGGTGGGACTGCCGTGGAACCTACCCGAATCACTTCGATGCAGAACGTGCAGCCTATCACTTGCGACGGGCCGGGTTCCGGGTCGAGATTCGGGAGTTTTGAGACGGTGCAGCGCAAAAAGAGACCGGCCGCTAAGTCTCCTGACTGTCGCCCATTCAGTCGGGGTACCGCGGCCGGTCTAAAGAAGGGATACCCGAAAGCCCCCGAACCTGACAGACAATTCGGAAAAAATTTGGGAAATTGCCGGATTCCTGAAACCTGGCTACGATCAGCCAAATGTTCGAGTTGTTCCTGTGCCGATTGATGTGGCCGCCTGTGCCCAATATTCGGCAACCCCCAACTGGCGACTCGTGGATCACCCCTCCAGAATGCCTGGCCAGAAACAGGATCTCCCCCTGGATGCACAACATGGTGGCAGTCCAGATTCGATCGGCCCGCCAGTTCCCAGGCAAATGACAATCGCAAAGCATTTGTAAAATTGCTCTTACGATTTGAGCACGGGAAATGAGCAGCATTGGCGCGCCTTCTGCTACATACCTCATAACCCACTGACTGCCCGCTTGTTCGCCCTATCCGCCCGTCCATCCAACGATTTCCATTTGTCGCCTTTACGGCTGCCGCCGTGCCGCTCCAAGGCAGACGCCAGGAAATGACCTACCACAATCCTGGAGGGGTGCCACGGGCGGCTTGCCCGCCCGTGTGACGCTTTCACGGGCGGACAAGCCGCCCGTGGCACCCGATCCCACTGGGAGATTTCCTCTCACCAACTGCCTAAGCTGGGACACCGCGAGCGGTTTTTGTTGGGCGAGTCACTGACGGTCCCAGGCGTCCCACATGGTGAGCAACGATCATAAACACTTCCTTGGATTGGGCTTATAGCAGACTTCTAGCCTGCCCTACTGGGCTTGGTTCTGAG
>PLDW01000051.1 GCA_003136315.1 Gemmataceae bacterium
GGCACCTCGCCGCGACACCCGGCGACTCACGTCGCCGGTTCGCCCGGCACCCCACCGCGAACTTCGATTTGCCCGCTGACGGCAACCGCTGGACGAACTGGTCGCGTGTCAGGTGTGTTGCGATGGCCCCTCGATAGCATGTTGTACTCATGGGGGCCTTCGGCGAACCGGCGACGTCAGTCGCCGGGTATGACCCTCTCACGGCAACCGCTGGACGAACTGGTTGTGCCAGGTGTGTTGCGATGCCCACTCGATGGCATGTTGTACTCACGGGAGCCTTCGGCGAACCGGCGACGTCAGTCGCCGGGTATGACCCTCCCGGGGATCATGCACTGCGTTGGGTCACACCCGACGACCGACGTTGCAGGGTCTGACTGCGTTGGGTCACACCCGGCGACTGACGTCGCCGGTTCGCCCGGCACATCGCCGCGAACGTCGATCTGTCCGGTCACGGCCGCCGAGATCAGGGCCGTGCGATACTCCTGAAGGTGAGCGATTCCGTCACGCACCCGAGACATCACCGGGCTGAGTCTGGCATCTTGCTCTTCGATATACTTGGCGATCTTCGCTTGTTCTGGAGTGTCGGGAGTCGCAAACTCTATGCTTCCCAGCGCGTCAATTGTGAGCTTCGGCTGAGCCGATCCCGTAACGAACGGCTCATAACTGATGCTGTTCAGTCGCTCCGTCCAGTACACAAGCTGCCTGGACTTAGGCTTGAGAATGTGGGCGTGGTTATTCACCCAGTACTTCCCAGTGGCGATGAACGCTAGAGGGGTGCTCCGGCTTAGGAGATTGGCCCCGTCCTCACCGATCAAGATCAGCGGTTCATCGAAAAGATATCGGTCAACCTGGTCGATGATCCCTGAGGCACCGTAATAGGGGTAGATTTTCTCCAAGCCACCACGCTCTTCTGAACTCAGGGGAATACGTCGATAGTTCAAGAATTGCACCGAATATTTGAGTCGCTTCACTTCCCAGTGCTTTGGGACCATGCCGAGCCACGGAACGCCAGAGTCCTTCAGCGGGGCCGCAGGGTTGAGGCCGCGGGTGACTGTGTGGCTGATGACCGCCTGCCGCTTCTCCTCCAGCAGGGCGATCAACCGCTCCTTCTGCCCGATCAGCGAGTCGATCCGGGCCGTCTCCCGGTCGAGGAATGCCGCAATCGTCCGCTGCTCGGGGAGAGGCGGAACCATGAATGGTAGTGTGCCAACTTCCTGTTGATCCAAGATCGGAAGCGTTGTACTAGGGGCAATGCCTTGGAGTACTGGCTCAAGACGTTTTAACTGAAATGCTGCGTATTTTGGGTAAACGAATTGCTTTACGAAGGAAACAGCAGTAATCTGCTGATTGCACGATGCATTGTCGTGGATGTACCCGACTTTCCCGATTGTGGCTCCGATCGTAACGAGCATCGTTGACCCGGCAGGAAATAGCCTGGCGACGCCCTCTCGAACCGCGATTGCAGCAATTAACTTCACAGGTTCGGTAAGTAGAAGCTCGCTACCGAAGCTCCCGGGAGCATACCAAGGAATCTCCTCCGACTCGTAATATCGATGGTCCGCTGTAGGTGGGGTACTACCCGATTGAAGTCGATCGCAATACCACTTCACTCGCGAGACCCGCCAGTGTTCCGGAACCTCGCCCAGCCATGTGGAACCCGCCCTCTTGTACTCCGGATACCGCTTCCACCGTCGGACGGTCGTCGTATCGAGTGTGGTGTTGCTCACTTTGCCCCCTCAGTTAGCCGCTCTTCGATCAACGCCCACTCCGCACCCAGCCCTAATCGGGTGACCCAGTCCACAAGGTAACCCCGATCGATGCGATCACCTTGCACCTTCAGTACACCGACGATATCGCGGAGGTGTTTTTCGGAGCCGCCTTCGCGGAAGTACAGGAGTTTCTTGACGATCACATCTTCGGGGGCGGCGAAGGTGACCTCGAAATCCACCCCGGCAGGGAGTCGGACACCGCGTGCCAGGCGAGAGCGGTCGAATTCGGAACCCGTGGCGACGATCACATCCACTTTCAGGCCGGAGACTGGGTGCAGAATGTTGAACTGGAAACCGTCCCGCACGGCCTGAGCCGCGGCCTCGGCGGAGCAGTAGTATTCTGGGGCGGGGAAGGCGGCACACAGAGCGAGCACCTTGCCGGCTGGGAGGGCCACTACCACATCAATATCGTTGGTGAAGCGCGGTTAGCCGTACGCGATCGAAGCCATCGACCCGGTGATGAGGTACGGTACGCCGAGGCGCTCAAGAGTGCCGGCCAGGTGCTTGAGGAGGTCAGACGGCTCCATGCGACATCCTCCGCGCGACGTGCCGATCGAGTTCTGCGTCGGTCCACTCGGGGTGGCTGGCACGCGACGTTCGCTGGATCAATTGCCGTGCGAAGGCCCACATGCCGAAGGAGATGGCAAGCCGTTCAGCCGGCGTCTTGGCCCGGAGGATCGCAGCCATCGCGTCGCTGAGGACTTCGTCGGTAAACGTTCGCTGGGTCGTGGTACTCATCCTGACACCTCCTTCAGCAGTTTCAGAACGTCCGCCTCGACGGCCTTGATATCGGCCTCGATGTCTTCGAGCCTCCGCGGTGGCTGGTAGCGGTAGAAGTATCGGTTGAAGTTGATCTCGTAGCCGACGATGCCGACCCCACCGTCCTTTTCGTCGCGGACGTTCTCGTTGACCCAGGCGTCGGATACGTGCGGCTTCACCTCCCGCTCAAAGAAGTCGTTCACATCCTCGCCCAGAGGGACGTTCTCGGTGTCGCGGAGATCGGCGTCGGGCTCCGGGTTGCCTTCCTCGTCCTTGCAGATCGCTGCCGTTTCGTCGCGCTCGCTCAGGGCGTCCAGGATGGCCCGCTTGAGTGGAGCGGCCAGGCGTAGCCCCGTTTTCTTCACTGCGACGTCGAACTGTGGCAGGAACGCAGCCCGGTCCTTCACGAGCGTCTTGGGCAAGGTCGCCAGCATCTCCCGGATGGCGTCTTGGGTTTTGCGCCCGGCGGCTTCGTCCGCGGCCCGTTCGTCCTTGTCTTTCTTCTTGCTCACGATCAGGTTCTGGAACGCTTTGGCCTCCTCCACTCGCGCCAGTCGCTCCAGTGTAGCCTGGAAATTCAGCCGCAACGGCCGCTCGATTGTGACCTTGCGGAAGCCGAATGCGGTGGATGTGTAGATCTTGGCGCGGAGTTCCTTCGGCTCGTCCGCGGGAATTGTCACGGTGTCTTCCGTGAAGTCCTCGAAGAGTTTGACGATGTGCGGGATGTAGTTCTCCTGGCGTTCAACTCCATCGGGGATGTCACGGCGCTTGTTGCCGAGGCTCTTCCGCCGCAACAGCCATGCCTCGGACGCATCAATGAGTTGGACCTTGCCCTTTCGGTCGGCCGGCTTGTTGTTGCTCAGAACCCAGATGTAAGTGCTGATGCCGGTGTTGTAGAAGAGCTGTTGGGGCAGCGCGATCAGGGCTTCGAGGTAGTCACTTTCGAGAATCCAGCGCCGGATTTCGCTCGGACCCGACCCGGCGTCTCCAGTGAACAGCGGAGAGCCATTCATGATGATGCTGACGCGGCTGGTGCCCTCTGGCGGGTGGTGCATGCGGCCGAGCATGTGCTGGAGAAACAGGAGTTGGCCGTCAGCGATGCTGGGCAGCCCGGCTGCAAAGCGGTTATTGGTCACCCGCGCTGCCTCGGCTCTCACAGCATCCTGGTCGAGGTTCCAGTCCTTACCGTAGGGAGGATTGGAGAGGAGGTAGTCGAACGTGCGATCGGCGTGCCCGTCGTGGGATAGCACGCTGCCGAACGCAATGTTCTCTGCGTCGCGGCCGTCAGTGCTCTTGATGTAAAGATCCGATTTACTAACCGCGAACGTGGCCGGGTTGACCTCCTGGCCGAAAAGGTGAACATCGGCATCTCCGTTGATCTGGAGGATTCGCTCCTTGGTGATCGTGAGCATACCACCCGACCCGCAGCAAGGGTCGTAGACGGTCCGGATCACCTTGCCCTTCTTCAATTCCTCCCGGTCGTGTGAGGTCATCAGATTGACCATGAGGCGGATGACCTCACGGGGCGTAAAGTGCTCTCCAGGGTTCTCATCCAGTGCTTCGTTGAACTTCCGGATCAATTCTTCGAACACGTAGCCCATCTCGTGGTTCGTCAATCGGGTCGGGCTCAGGTCGGCCTCTGCGAACCGCTCGACCACGCGGAAGAGAAGGTTCGCGGTTTCGAGCTTGCCGATGGTGTTCGGGAAGTCGAACTTCTCGATCACGTCGTACATGTTTTTCGAGAAGCCGTTGATATAGGCCCGGAGGTTAGCGGCGAGTTGCTGCGGCTCGTCCAGGAGAGTTCGGAAAGTGTACTTCGACGTGTTGTAAAACGCATACCCGGACGCCTTGCAAAGCTGCGGATCGAGATTGTCGAGTTTTCCCTTGAGTTTATTAAACGTCTCGTACACCTTTTCCCGGGTCGGGGCCAGCACAGAGTCGATCCGCCGCAGGACGGTGAATGGCAGGATCACGTCCTGGTAGTGGCCGCGCTTGAATGAGTCTCGGATCAGGTCCGCAACGCTCCAAATGAAGGAGACCATTTCACCGTGGTTGGCCATGAGCGGGAAATCCTCGGGGGTCGGCGATGCCAGTGATCGGTCTACTGAAGGTAACGAGCGGCGTGGGAATCTGTCCGGATTTTACTTCTCGAACAGCATCTCCTCAAAATCATCGTCTGTCGGGAACCTACCCAATGCGATGATACGTTGGAGAAGCCGAGCTAACAAATTACGAACTTCTGTAAGATGCTGAAACAATTCATCAGGATTAACTTTTCCACCATGTACAACGTCTGATCGTGTGTCATATAGTTTTTTAAACCGCTTGTAGTGCTTTCGCCGAGCCGGCCCGTACTCCTCAATGAGCATGGCAGTCAACACCCGCAGCCGGTAACCAACTTCGCCGAGTCGTCGACCGAACAGGGCTTCGACGCCAGCCCAAAGTTGCGCAGCTTTCATCCGGTCGTTAGCAGCGAGGAAATAGGTGCAAAGTGCCTCAACGGCCGTTTGGAAGTTGTCATTTTCCGTCAGCCGAATTACGGTCGCCAAGTTGTCGCGAACCCAATCGAGGTCGTCGCCTAACAGTAGTTTCGGCTCTGAGCCCGCCTGGTGCGACAGCCCCCGTTCAAAGTGGAAGGCCCGGCATTTATTAGGTGGGTTGGTGTGTAGTGCCGCCCACGACCGCTCACACACGGCTGGGCAAACGATCTCCGCCCCCGTGCAGATACGTAGGCCGGCGAGTATCGCCTCGGCCGTGGGGAAAATCCGCTCGGTGTGCTCCTCGAACCGCCCGGCGTCGATCACGAGTTCATGTTGAATGATGTTCCCGCCGTATAAAGCCATCGCCCCGGCGACCGGAAGGCTGGTGAGGCTGAGCGCGAGTTGTTCGTGCGTGGGGAACGACCGCAGTCGATGGAGGCTGAACGACCCGCCGAGGGGCAGAATTTCTTGTTGGGTGTCGAGCCCGCCGATGGCGAAGTGCCATTTCTCGATCTGTTCGAGGTCGTCCGGCGGGATGTCAGGCACAGTCTGGACCCCCACGAACCACGAATCACATGGAAACTGTACCGGCAGGAGGCTGTCGGGTAAACTGACAACCACACGACCCCAAGCCGAGGTCATGCACGCATACTAACCGAAGCCTCTCGGGTGTGTCCGAGTTCGTCGCAGTTTTCTGCCCGGAGGGAGTTTCCGATGGAAAATGCCGCCGACGACCTGTCGGATGTCCCCGGCCCCGAGTCTCGCGGTCGGCCGCGCCGAAGCCGGGCTCCTGACGACCCCGAAGACCCGTTGAGTTGCCGGGCTGAGCCGGAACCGTTCGACGCCACCACACTCCTTCCTGGGGCAGTCCTGATGGTGCCCAACCGGCACTGGGGATTCGAGGTGGTCTCGGCGACGGACCACCCAGGAGCCTGTACCCACTACCGGGAAGCTGCAAGAGACGCGGTGCTGGTCAAGGGGACAGATGCTGAGAACATTCGCAACCCCCGCCGCTTCTACTTCGCCGACCCCACGGCCGAAAACGGACTCCAGAAGCGGACGGCGTTCGAGTTGGTGCCCCGACTGTTCCGGCTGCACCGGATGAAGCTGTTTTTCCCGGAGCGACACCTGGGCCGGCTGGACGAAGCCACCCTCCAAGCCTTGCGGGCGGAACTCGCCCGTCTCCACCCGGAGGAGTGACCGCCCACATGTGTACGACCTTCACTGAGCACGTCCGAGATTTCGGCCCCAACTGCGACCCGGCGGGGTGCGTCCTCCCAAAGCTCGAACAACTTCTCCGCCGACGGATGCGACAGCGGAACTTGCTCACCGCCCCTCCCAACTTTCTCGGGTACAGCGGCATTACGGCCTGGGACGCGCCTGGGGCGTTCGAGGACGTGGTTGTCGACTGCTACATCTTCGCGTTCCTCGACCGCCTCCAGGGATTGCGGAACCAGCTCCGAATCCGGCCGAATATCGACGGCCTGATCTCGCGCAACGCGAAACATTTTTTGCTTGAGCGACAGAAGCGGTACGACCCTGTCGGGTACGCAGTGTTCGGGAACGTCGAGGGGGCCGCCTCCGACATGGTAGCCGCGGGTGAGTTGGCTGCCGAGGGGACAGGCGAGGGACGTTTGCAGAATTCTTCCGTGCTCCGCCTCGATCAATTGGCTGCCGCGGGGGAACTTGCCACCACCGACCGACTTCGAGGACTATTGGCCGAGGCACCCGACTGGGCGGAGGTATTGCAATACCTGACAAGCACGACGGAGGAGGGGCAGGTGTGGGTTGCTGAATTCTTGCGACAACTGCGAGCCGCGGGAGTGGTGGCGGTCCGGGTCGGCGACGTTGTCGCCGCGATTGCCGAGCAGGTGAGGGAGGATTGGGCGGCACGACACGCCGTCCCTGCGAGCCAATTGGGGCAGGAGGGCGAAGAGGACTTCGGGGTGGTGGTTCGGCTCGTGTGGCCCGACACGAGGGCTGCCGACCAGGATCAGTGGGAAATGCTGAAACGGGTAGTCCCTGAGCAGATCGGGCGGCTTGAGCGTCAGCAGCGCGTGCGAGACCGGCTGGCGAAGGTATTCCAGGAGTTGGTCCGGCTCGTCGAGGCCGGCGGTCCATCCCCGCCATCACAGGCGGATCTCGTGCGGGAACTGGGCGTGCCGCGGGAGACGGTGTCCACCGACTTCAGCCTTCTCCGCGAGGTGATTTCGGGAATTCTTCCCGAAAACCCGGACGGCTGACGCTGACGCTGGTTACAAGACAAAGGAAAGTAGGGTTGGCTGTTTGCAACCCTGGAGGTCTTCCGACATGGCTACCCCCGCCCCTATCGATCGACTTCGCCAAGCGGTCGCGTCCGCCGCGCAGCAAGTCCGATCACCGACAGCCGAGCCACCCCGCCCACAGCCTGCCCCGGGAGATTTGTACGTTCTTGGTACAGTGGGAGATGCGGCGATCGAGTGGCTTGTTGTCCGCGAACACCCCGACGAGCCACAATTAGTGCTACTCGCTCCGACCGACGACTTCCCATTGGTGGGGTTGGCGGATGAGGTTCTCCCACTCGAACTCGTAGGGCGCCCGCTCGTGGTTCGGTGTGGCGAGGCGTGTTGGGTGCCAGCGGTCGCTTGCCCTGATCGCCTACGAACAGGAATGCTTCCGGAAGGAGCCGTGCTTCAAATCCGCCGGAACCTTGCGATGGCGGCACGAGGGGCGTCGCCAGCGGCTCGTGCCGGCCTCGCCGATGCGGACCCGGAATATCTGACCTGGATAAGCACGGTTTCCCGGACCCGGGAAGCTCTTCAGCGCCGGGCGGACTGCGGAGAGTGTGGGGCGAACACGGTTATCCCAGTCGGGCGGTTCTCACCGACCCCACCCGCTAACCTGGCCGTGGAACCACCGCTGACGCTCGCCGCCTCGCCGGGAGGACTAATGTACGCACTCGGGCGGGCGCTAGATGACTCCTGTCTAGGGTATTGGGAGTGTGAGGCCGCACGCGGAACCCGGTTTCTCCTTACTGCGGATACAGAAGGAGTACGAGTGACATGGCTCGGGAATGTCGACATAGCTCCGCCCCGGCTGACCGCCTTGGGGCTGGAGGGGCGGACTGAGGCAGCCTGGCAACCAGGCTCAAAACCTGATCATTTCCACGCCGCGGGGTTATTCCCGTGGATCGACGGCCAGGTGACCTTTACGCTTGACGGCGAGACCGATACCCCCCGGTCCTGGACGATCCGTCTATGAATCTCGCCCCATTGACGATCCTCACACTGGTGGGCGGTGAAGACCTCCTGCGAACGAACCCAGTTCTGGCTATCGACCTTCTCTTGGCCGATTGGCAGAACTCGGTCGCCTATCGACAATCCACTTCTGCCTTCCTTCAAGCCGTCCTTGCGGTGCTTCGTGAACGGCAGATCGGATTACCCCGGGCCGCAGTCCAGCGATGGGCGCACGCCGGATACCTGAGCGGCGACTTCGCAGACCAGGACACCGATGACCGTCCAACCCCACGGGTGCTCGGGTTGGGGACAAGCGGCGACCTCGGGTTTGTTCTCCCACTCCGCCCAGTCGCCGCCGCTCGGTGGCAGATTAACGCTACCTTGCCGTTCACTCACAGCGAGATCCTAAACGTCCTGGTCGGCCTGCTACAATCGACCGGCATACCCGCAGGGGATGTCATCCCGGAGCGGCTCGCGTACCGACTTGAGAACCCACTTGGCCTCCGGTTCGTAGGCAGTTCGATGACCGTGGCTTGCAGTCTGAGTATCTTGGATCAACTGGGCGGGGAGAAAGCACCACTCTTCGGGGCCGCCGTAGCTCTTGTCGAGCAGGACCAAGAGGACCGGCTTCGACCGGTGTCGGACATTCCGGTGAAGCTCGCGGCAGCGTTGCGGGAATGTGACTGGCTGTCGTTGGTGGTAGTCCATCCCGATTCCGAGTTTGACCGTAGCAACATCGAGACGATCTGGGAGGTAAGATCTCTTGCTGATCTGGCCAGTCGCCTACACACTGCCGGCCGATTCGATCTATTGCTCGCAGCCCGCGGTGCTCTAACACGGGTTGAATCTAGGCATGTCCTCGATCGGCTAAAGTGGCTGGTCCACGAGCATCGCTATCGAGAGGCGGCCGAGTTTGGGAATAGAATCCACCGAGTCGGACCAGCCGGCTCCCCCGAGCCGGCAACCTGGACCGCAATAGCCCAACTGCACGCAGCGGCTTGCCGCCACCACGGTTGGTTCACCGAGGCAGTTTGCCTGGCGGACAAAACGTATCAGCGGCTGGCCGTGCTGGGCGAGTTGGGGTCAGACGACGATGATGCGGAGGCTGCGGCTGAGTTTGCCGCCGCGCTGTTCAGCAGTCATCGGTTCGCCGAGATCTCCGGTATACTAAGCAGGTGGGTGACTGCAATCGAGAGCGAACCCCGGCGGTTCCGGCCGCTCACTCGTGTGAAGGTGTGGAACACACTCGGTCGCGCCCTGGCCATTCTCGGCCAGCCTGGGTGGGATGATCTGTTCGGACGGTCTCTCATCCTCAATCGCGGGCTCGGCGACGACGATAACATCGACCGGACGACTAACTACCGGGTTCACGCGAAGCTTCGTCACCGCGACATCACCGGAGCCCGGGAGGCGTTGGCGCAAGCACAGGAGTTTGGTGAGCGTGTTGGATTTGGAAACCCCTGGGCGAAGCCCTTCCTCCGCGCCACCTTGGCCCGTTTGGAGGGGAGCGTGTGGACCGACCCAGTCCTGGAGGAACGACTCGCCGCGGGAGAGAGGCCGGATTCGGTGTGGCTCTATGTTCAGGCCACTGCGAGGCAGTCACCCCGAGAGAAAAAGTATGCGTTGCGCCGGCTGGAAATGGCTGTGAATCACCTACGGTCCGAGGCCCGCGGGGTGGCAGAAAACGTCTGCAATCTGTTTGCGTCATTCCTTGAGATGAACGCCGCGGCCCGGTCGGCGGACGCTAACCGTTGGGCAGAGGCCATCGAGGAGGCACGCGAATTCCTGTCCGACGCCACCCATCATCGCGCGTATTATGGCCCGACACTCGATGCTTTGCCCGCAGCACCCGACCTGTCTGCCGCGGAAGCCCTGCTTGACCGTGTGCCGTACTTCTGACCCGCTTGCGAATAGGTCACGTCAACATCGTGCTCAGCCAGCCTGCGGCGATCTCGCCCACCGCGCCACCAACATCTCGTGCAACCCCCACAAGGCATCCGCGACCCCCTCGGCGGTCTGGACCCCTGTGACCGGCTTGCCGATTTTCACGGTCAACGCACGGGCCTCGTCTGTGGTGAGCGTGCCCTCTTGCTCGGCCAGATCCGCGGCCGGTTTCAGGGCGAGCTTGCCGGGAAACGTGCTGTTGATGAACGCCCCGTCGTGCTTGATCCGTTCCAGGAACAGTCGTTGCCCGGCGGCGTGGACCTGAACGAGATAGCCGTACAACCGACCGGTGTCGGCGAGGTGGGGAGGTGATTGCTCTCCCAGGGTGCCATAAATCCCCCGGGAGGCCAGGTAGATGGCCGCGAGTTCGAGTTGCTCCATTCGGTGGAACCCGAGCACTGCCAGGAGCGCGGCCGCCCGGCCTGCCGTGTCCGGAACCCTGATCTGCACCCACCCGGAAGCGGCTGCTATCCTGGCGTGCTCAACATCATCGTTTCTGTCGGCAGCGGCCAGTAAGAGCGTCAGCCGTTCCGCGGGGGAGAGACTCGGGTAGTGTTTGCTCAACTTCGTCGTGCTCATGGTTGCTTCTCCTTTGCTACAGCTTTTTTTCAGACAACTTCGAGAACCGCGTCGTAGGCTTCGCGGAGATCCTCCGCGATACTTTCAGCCGTCTTGATCCTGGTCACTGATGGGTCATGCTGTTGGCAGTAAGCCAGGGCGTCTCGCTCCGTGAACGAATCGGATTCGAGCGAGGTCGCGGCCAACCCGAGGATCTTCTCACCGTGCAGCAACCGCTCGGCTCCCGCCGGGTCGAAGCCGAGCCGGTCGCAGAACAGCTTGAGCCCGGCTTCGTTGATTTTCACGAGATAGCCCAGGAAGCGCGCAAAGCCAGATCGTTTCGCGACACTCTGCTCCCACCCGGCCTTGGGCATCTGTTCCCAAGCTGCGTCGACCCTCGCCAGTGCCTCCATGTAGAGCCCCGCGAGTTCCACGCGCTCCAACCGGTGGAGGGCGAGGACATCCTTGAAGGCGACGGCCACCCCGAAGGTATCCGGGACCACGATCGTCACGTTCCTGGAGGCGTTCCTGATCCGTTCCATTTCGACCTCGTCACTGCGAGCAACCGCCGCGAGGAGCAGTGCGAACCGCTCTCCGGCGGTCAGCAGGCAGTAGTGTTTGCTGAGTCGGGCCGCAGTCACGATCGTTCTCCCTTTTCACGGCTCTTGAGCACAGATTCGAGAGCTTCGATGCGGGCGACCATATTCCCCGCCTCGATCGCCCGAAGGCTCACGCCCGCGAGATATCCGATCGTTCGGGCTTTGTCGGTTGTGCCGAGAGTAGCGTCAGCCAGAACTGCCTCAATCTGTTCCTCAAGAATCTCGATCACGTCCCCGGCGGTTCGACAGCGGACCTCCACCGGGATGGCCACGGCTGTACCTGGGGTTGAACTCGCGTTACCCGCGCGTCGGAGTCGGCGGTACTCACGCGAGTATTGCTTTGCCTTTTCGGGATCAGAGTACGGCACTTCGATGTCCTCCAACTGGTCCCTCTCTCACTCCTCCCCGATCGCTTGGCGGAGGTTTTCGAGCTTGCCTACCCGGATCACCCGAGTCGGCCCAAGCACCTCGAAGAGAGCCTGGGCTCCTGCCGATTTCCGGATCGCCTTTCGGAGTCGGTCGAGCGGCAGATTCAGCCTCGTGGCGGCCTGGGGTACAGTCAGCAACTCGGCGGCATCGATCGCGGCAGTCATGGGTAGCCCCCAGAGCGTCGTCGGGAAAATCGAAATTCAGCTTACGCGGTACACCGGCATACCGATTCACCCTTGGATTCTCAGGGTTCGGGGGCGACCCCGGCGGTATCACCCTCCCCAATCGCGTCGGGATCGCTCCACAGCCTCGCAGCGGCCCCAACCGGTTCTTGTCTCACTGCTGTCGAGATCGGGACGGGGAAAGCCCGCCTTGTGTCCCTGGGTCTTGTCGAGTTTGCCGGCGGCTTCGGCGATCTGCTGAGCGGTCAGGTTGAATGCTGGGAACATGGGTCAGGTCTCCGTCGGTTTCAGATCAGCTAAACAACACCGCGGTCGTCCTTTACCGAGGTCGGGCACACCCCGACCTCACTCTTTCCGTTGTCGAATTGATCGGGTTACCGGTCGTTTGTGCGGGTGCTAGACTCTGCTTCGGGTCTCTATGTGGTCGGCGTGGGATCAACCTCCGCGAAACTCAACCCGAATCCGGCATCCGGCCGAATACGCGGGGCGTTGCTGGAATTTCCACCGGACGCGGGGGTCTCTGCCCGTGTCTTGAACGCCCAAGAACTCCGCCAAAACGTCTTTCACAGGTTTGCAGGCTCGCGGCAAATTATCATCTGCGTCCAACTGCTTCCCACCCAATCTGGTGATCGTTACCACCACGGGGAGCGGGATGGGTTCGGCCAGCTTGGGCAGCGCTGCCTTCACCGCGGCCTTTACCTTGCTCTTGCGGCCGATCTTCGCTCCGAGCTTCCCGCCCGCGTTTGCCTCTGACACCAGTCGGATCGGGACGTCCAGTTCGATCACAAGCCGGACGGAGTCCGTCCTGATCGTGACCGCGGCGGGTTCAGGCCGAGGCAGGGCTACTCGGTCCTCGGCGGGTACATGGGCCGGCGTGGCGGATGGAGCCGAGGCCGGGGGAGCGCCGGCCCATGTCTCGGACAAAATCCGCCCCTCCGAGCGGGCTTTGGTCAGCCATTCTGGATCGTCACGCACGGGCCGACCCTCCGGGCTTTGCCCCCACGGGGAGGATATTCCAGTCTCCGCCCCCTGCGATTTTGGCGACCGCCTCGGCCTGGGTCTTGGCAGTTGCGACCGGCTTCCACATCCGGCGTTTGCCCACCGATGGCCGATACCAGACGCAAAGCGGATCTGGAGGAGCATCCCCAGCCATGACGGTTGTGGGGAAGGGCGAACCGATCATGTCGACCTCCTGCCTGGGTTTGCGGCCCACATCAGTTCCGCGACTTCCGCGTAGGCCAGTTCCTCGTCCTGATCGCGGGGTAGGTTCCCGTCGAATTCCATGATTGCGGCCCGTTCCTCAAACTGCACGTACCAGTCACCGGTGAGCGCAACCGAGGGTGTCGCAGCGCTGGTTTTCATGGTGCTCTCTCTCGAGTTATTCAAACATTCTGCCTTGAAAATGTCTAATCTGACAGGAATTTGCGCGGCCTCGAAAATCGCAAATTCCAAAAGCCACCGTCTGACTGGTCCTCGCAAATTTCGAGAGCCGATTCTTCGTCACAACCATCTGCCTCGTGCAGACTTAGTAGAAGTTGCTTTTTTGCTGCTTACGCATGATAATTCTTGGGTCGAAAACCTCTATCATGTGCGCCTGATAACTCTATCTCTCTGCCTCGTCGCGCAAATCTTCATGGGTTTCCTCGTCGTTGAGTACGGTAGAGGGTAGGCTGGCGGTCAGACCGGCTACGAAATCATCGTTGAGAACCACTGCGGGTTGGCCGTGGGGGCGGTCATCCTGGGACGATGTGCCGATCCCGTACCGGGTCGCTCGTCGTGTGAACGTGTTCGGCCCCATGTCGCACAACCGGCGGTCGGCCCGGAGTTGAGCAAACAGTTCGTGACGGATGGCCACCCGAAGCCGGATCTCACCACCTGAAAGGGATTGGATCTTGCACCAACAACGCTTTGATCGGATCGACCGCCACGGACCTGGCTTGGCGAACTTCACGCACCAGTCGATCAGGCTCCGCCGCTCCGTTTGGGTAACGGCCGTAGCGGCGATCACATCTCCGAGGACGATTTCTGAGAGCATCGCATCGCGGACCAAGCGGCGGAACTCATCCGCCGCGGGCTCTGTGGACTTCAGGGCGGCCGTATCCTCATCTGGCAATTCAGAGAGCAAGTCCCCCCACGAAACTCGGGACCAGGTCTTGAAGAATGCAGGGAGGGCATTCCGGTTGATCTCTCCGAACTGTTTCCCTGACCGATGGCGGGGAGCGTCATCGGCCGTTGCTAACCGGCCGATCAATACCGAGGTGAGCACAGAGCAAGCCACCTGCATCGGGATGATTTCTCCGTCGTGGGCTGCAATCGCATTCCCACGACGGAAGATGGGCCGATACTGCTCCCGGAAGTAAGTGTCTGTCCCATAAGTGGTGACTCAAGCAGCGGAGCGGTATTTAAACACCGGGTCAGCTTGTTTCGGTTTAAGACGATTCAACATCATGTGTATCAT
>PLDW01000460.1 GCA_003136315.1 Gemmataceae bacterium
CATCGAACACATCCTCCGGCCAGCGGAGAAATCGCAAACTATCCAACATACGAGATGCCATATTTTTCAAGCTACCGAACAACTTCAACGCCGTACTCTGGCCAAGCTGTTGCGCCAACTGACGCAACAGGCTACCCTTCTCCACAAACTGCAACAGCAAATGGGCCAATTGCAGCAACAGGTAATACGCCGCCCAGTTCTTGTGGCTGTAGGCATGCTCCAGATTCATCCCGCTATTCTTCTGCGTGTTAAATCCTTCGTTTTCTATTCGCCACCGTTCTCGCCCACCGTTGCTTGCCACATCCACCACCGTTGCCTGACACACTTCCAGAGATGTCACCCATGCCCATTCGCTTCTCTCTCGACTTATCCTATATTCTTGATAATATATGCCTGTAAAAGACCATGTACGATTGTCACTGTCGGTGTACGGTAGGTGTACCCATTGGTACACGCAGCGAGTCTTGTCGGACGTCGTCACCACCACTGAGGGGTTCGTGCCCACCGCCAGCAACGACTGAAATTCTTGCCACAACGCCGGAAGCCGACCTGGCTTGAACGTGAAAATGTAGTCGCAGTGGTAGTCTTTGGCGATCTGGAATCCTTCCCCGCAAGCGTACAAGCCATCACCACTCAAACACATCCGCAATTGGGGAAAATCCGATCGCAGAGTGGACGCCAGCCGACGCATTGCCTTCAATTCGCAATCTTGCTTGGCACTCTCCTCGCTCGATCCGGCCGGGGTGTTGGCCGCGTCACGATTGTCGATAAACTCCGTGCCGATCGACAACACCGTCTGGGCCGGACCCAGCACCTTGGCCTCCAGTACCTGATGCATGTACAGCGTCTTCTCGCCATGCCGTCGCGTCAGGCAATGCTCGCAATGTTGGTGCTTGAAAACCAGGTAGCCTGAGCCATCGACAACAATGACGAATCGCCCCTGCAACCGCGACTCGTCCAACGCCTTCATCCGGATCAAACGGTGAATCACCTTCTTCCGCAGCACCCGCAACGATTGGTCGCCGATCCCACCCAGGAAATGCTCCAGCGTCTTGTTCACTGGGCGGCTGGTTTGCTCGGCATCGGCCAGACGGTTGAGATTGGCCAACACCTCCGTGCCTTCAGCGCTCAACTGAAAATCAAGTTGTCGTCGGCTACTCAGTTTGGGTAGAAATAGCATCAACCCCCACCACACCATAAACCGCTTGGAGTAGATCACAAATGGGAGAAATCGCGGATCCTCGATCTCATCGATCCAGTCATTGAGTTTGGGGAGGAAATGGCGGATGGTCTGGGCCAAGACCGGGCCAATGCTCAGGTTCGACCCTGGCGTCGTTTGCGATCGGTCACATGTCCCCTGACCAGGGCCAGGGTCAACTGGGTGATCTCGTGTGTCACGGCCTTGAGGCGTTGGTATTCTTCGACCCATGATCGGACCTCTCCGAGCATGTCTTGGGGCACATAGACCGTACTTCTCTTGCCATCGACCTTCAGCGAAAGGTGATGAGCGGTATGCAACGGGCCGTCGCGATGACAGGCACACGACGATTGTCCGCAGCGTTTACTCACCTCCGAAAGGGTGGCGGCAAGAATGGGACCAGTCGGCGTGAGCTGTTTCAAGTGGTTGGTCAGCATCCGGCGAATCTGCGTCGGGTGACTCGGCACACGCATGGATCAGACCCCAAAGATTTCCGGTAAGTGTCTTTCATACCGGGAAATGGGCCAAAAATGACCGGTGCGACAAAAATTTCCAGCGAGGCGCAGGGGTTCGGCACATAATGCCTTGCCTGATATTGACTTGCGGCGACAGGGAGGTGCGACAAATTTCCTATTCCTCACCGCTGTCCTGAGAGTAGAATGAAACTGTTAGTCACATCGCGTCCGGATCGAGTCCCAGTTCCCGGAGCTTGGCGGCGAACTTCTCCGCCCGCTCCCGCTCGGCCGCCCTCCGGCTGGCCTCCGCATCGGCTCGTTGACGCTCTTCCTCCGCACGTTGGTGCTCCCCTTCCGCGCGAAGCCGCTCCTCCTCCGCGCGTTGGTGTTCCCCTTCTGCGCGTTGGTGCTCCCCTTCCGCACGGAGACGCTCCCCTTCCGCGCGAAGCCGCTCCTCCTCCGCGCGACGATGCTCCTCCTCGGCTCGGCGTTCGGCGGCATCCCGTTCGGCTGCGATCTCGGATGGAGTTCGGAATTCTCGCCCGTCCGGGCCAGTGATCGACAGCGCCTCCGGCTGGATCGCGAAGCGGATTCCGAGCTTCGGGCTTATCCAGCCGTTCATTTCCGGAATGCTAACAAACACTCCGGCTGTCCGGATCCACCCTTCCGCATAACAAGGGAACTCGGGGTACAGGATGTAATATTCCTCGGCCCCGTACTGCTGGTAGAAGTCCCGTTTAGCTTCCATCCGCCCGAACCGGTTATTCGGTGACCACACCTCGAACACGACCTGCGGGAACACCCCGCCTTCGACCCAGACCTTGTAGCTGCCCCGGTCACCCTTCTGTGGACCGAAGGCCACATACACATCCGGTGCTTGTCGGGTCTGAGGATCTCCCTCAACCGGATAGATGAGGTGGTCCCCGGCCACGAAGACATCGGGGCGACTGGCGAACTGGTATTCGAGGTTCCATTTGATGATGGAAATCCAGTCAAACTGAACGGTGTTATCTGACATGGGCTCCCCGTCGCAATCGGGGTAGTCGATCACCTTGGGCTGCGGATCAGTCATCGCGGACACGACCTGCTCCTTCCGTTCGTGATGTGGTGAGTATGACTCCGGGGCGTGTACGTTGCAAGGTCAGCAAGCCGACCGGCCGACCAGGGCTGACGCCCTGGGCTACTATCTNNTGACGGCCCCTTCGGGGCCTGAAATCCCGTGGTTTTCCGCCCCGAAGGGTCGGCGGACAATAGCTCAGGGTGGAGCCGGTTTCCGGCGAAACCCTGGGACACAGGAGCCTTACCCCATCGGGAATCCCATCCCCCGGCCACCGGCATCGGGGTCGTTTCGGTAGCCGAGAAGATTCTGGGTCAGAGCCCCCCCGAACTCGACCAGTTCCCGGACCGCGGCCTCGAAGTCGGCAGTCGTCACTTTTAGCGGGTCGGAGTGCTCGCCACGCTCGGCTGCCATCAGCGCGGCCTTCCGGAATAGCTCCTCAATGAACGCTGGGCTTGCCCCATCGGTCCGATCGAGGAGCGGATCGACATCCACCCCGGAAAGGTCGAGGCCGCTCGCGAAGTACGCGAACAGCCGCCGCCTACAATCGCGGTCGGGGAGGGGGAAATACACCGCCTGGTCGACCCGTCCGGGTCGGGCGGCCAGGGCTCTCTCCAGCATCCGCGGGCGGTTCGTGGTGAGGAGGAAAATCACCTCCGCCTTCGTCCCGAGCCCATCCATCTCATCCATCAGATCGTGAAGAAGGGTGGTGTCGAAGCTCTGTTCGCGGTCGATCGCGATGAGGTCCACATCCTCGATCACCACCATTGAGGGCTGAAGCAACCGGGCGAGGACGCATGACTCCCGGACCAAGCGGAGTTGCCGGCCGGTGAGCAGAATAACGGTGTAGTCCGTGCAGGCCCGGGCGAGGTACTTGGTGACGAGGGTCTTGCCGACCCCGGGCGGACCGTGGAAGAGCACCCCGTGCCGGGTACTCCGACCCGCTTTCCGGAGAGTGGTGGCGTGTTTGAGCAGCCCGATCACGTTCCGCTCGACCACTTGCAGCACTTCCTCCGGGAGGATGATCTGGTCGCGAGTCACAACGGGGAGGTCGTGGAACTGGATCTGGAAGTCGGGCTCACCGTTGGGTCCGTTTGTCCCGGCCTGTTCGACAACGAGCACTTGACCGCGGAACACATTCCGTTTGCGGCTTTCGGCAAGCACCCGGTCGAGAGCCTGCTGGGCCTCCTCGGGGGTCGCTGCCATCAGGTCGAGCCCGGTTCGGGAGAGCATGGCCACAAACGGCGGGGTTCCAGGCGGATGCAGCAGGTAGAGCCCGGCGACCACCACTTTCGTTGTCCCGAGCAGGGAGATTGGCTTGACGGTGTATTCCAGCGGATGGTGCCGGGAGGCATTTGCAGACAGAACGGATGTGAGTTCATTGTAATAGCTAACCCCCATGACGGGGGGGGCGTTCGGGGTCTCGGCGAAGAGGGCATCGATGGCGAGGTAGAGATTCACCCGCTCCCAGTTCAGGAGGGGGCGCGTGAGGATGGTGGACCGGGTCCACGGCCGGCCGATGTGGCGGTTAATGGTCGGGACGATCCCGGAGAAATAACTGAGCACCACCCCGCCGGCAATGAGTCCGACGAGTGCCAGCGCGACGACTGCCCCGACGGTGGCGAAATCGACGGCGAACAGCGGGCGGGCGATTGATCCCGCGGACCACGACATTCGGAACTCCCTTCTCCGGCAGCGAAAGGTACGCCCTCATGGTATCGGATGGGAGGGAAAGTGCTGAGGCCAGGATGCTCGGACTCGGATCGCAACCCCGACGGCTTTCGCATTGCAGTCGACCGGGCGACGGATACACTCAATCATCATGTCGGATGTCACACGCCTACTCGACGCCGCGGCAGCTGGTGATCGCCAGGCCGCCGCCGACCTGCTCCCACTCGTGTACGACGAACTCCGAAGGCTGGCAGCGGCCCGGATGGCTGACGAGCGCGCGGGCCACACCCTGGACGCCACCGCCCTGGTCCACGAGGCGTACCTCCGACTCGTCGGCCCTGAGGCCGCTGCCCGGTTCGATGGCCGCGGACACTTCTTCGCTGCGGCAGCCGAGGCAATGCGGCGAATCCTGGTCGACCACGCCCGGGAGAAGCGTGCCGCCAAGCGCGGCGGAGGAAACGTCCGCTCGGCACTCGACCCGGACCAGCTCCCGGCCCCTCCGGGCACCGAGATCGACCTCCTCGCGGTCGACGAGGCCCTGACCCGGTTCGCGACGGTCGATGCGAAGGCTGCGGAACTGGTGTCGCTGCGGTATTTCGCGGGGCTCACGATCCCGGACGCAGCGGAGGTGCTGGGGATCTCGCGGCGGGCGGCCGACCGGCTCTGGGCATTCGCGAAGGCGTGGCTGTACCGGGAGTTGTCGGGCGAATCGGGGGGGTGAGCGCACGGGTGCGAGCCCACCCAGGGCTGAGAACGGCCGCAGGCCGCACGCTCTGAGCCAATGGACTGGGTCTCGGTTACGGTTCGAGGATCGGGGATCGAGACGGATCACGTTACCACACTCAAACAAGTCTATTCTGTTACACTTTCTGCGTTGCCCCGCTCGGGCGACACCTAAATACTCTGACAAGCCTATTCTGTTACACTTTCTGCGTTGCCCCGCTTCGGCAATCCTCAGACATTCTGCCGGGTGCCATGCCCACGGCCTTGCGTGGGCATGCGGGCGTGAATCGCTCGCCCGGTGGGCGAAGTCCTCTTGTGCGACACATGAACACTCTGACAAGCCTGTTCTGTTACACTTTCTGCACTGCCCCACTCGCGCAATACTCAAATATTCTGCCGGGTGCCATGCCCACGGCCTTGCGTGGGCATGCGGGCGTGAATCGCTCGCCCGGTGGGCGAAGTCCTCCCCTGGTGGTTCATGCATGTCTTCCCCGAGCGGCGGACCTGGCACCCGACACCCAGCAATCTTCAAACACTCGAACAGATCTATTATGTGACACTTTCTGCGCTGCCCCGCTTTGACTGTTTCACGCGGTTCTCGGGGATGTTCCAAATGGGACGAGGTCCAGGGGTGTGGGATGGGGATCGTCACAACGGCCTCATGGTTTCACTCAAGGAAGCGACTTCCAATCATCCGATGACACCGTTTGGGCCTGAGACCCAGTGGCCAAAAACACCAAGGACGAGCGGCCAGAACCTAACCGCCCAACCCCCTTCCCTAAGAAGGAAGGGGGAGCCAAAGGGCGGTGAGGACGGAACCTAACCCCCCAACCCCCTTCCCTAAGAAGGAAGGGGGAGCCAAAGGGCGGGCGGTCTGACTCTTTGACTCCCTCTGCCTCTCGGTCCAGGGGTTTTGTCCGGTGGTTCTAAACACTAAACACTAAACACTAAACACTAAACACTAAACACTAAACACTAAACACTAAACACTAAACACCATGATGCCCAATCCCGAGTTGCTGCGGGATGTCATCAGGAGAGATCATTCAGGTCACTCTACTGGGGGAAGTTGCCTGCCAGAGAAGGAAGCGGTGTCAGCCCAGGGCAGGTGCCCTGATACAGGAAGCCGTTGAGACTGTCATATCTATGGAAAGACGATTGAACGTATA
>PLDW01000321.1:0-43314 GCA_003136315.1 Gemmataceae bacterium
CGGAACTCGGAACGCGGAACAGAGGAACAGAGGAAAATCACACTCCTTCTGCCCGCCCTGGTTTCAAAGTTGCCGGGTACGTATCAGCTCACCCGGCGACTTCTCTTGTTGGAGCGGTTTGGGGGGGAGGGAATGACCTCGCCCCACTCTGAGGCGGCCGGCTCGCAGTATCGGCCGAACCGGATGAACGTCCGCTCGTGGCGGACAGAAACTGCGACAACTCGTCTTCTACAACTATTCACTTGTTCACTAGTCTTGAACCGGGGGACGATTGGCTCTTGTCTGGGCGACAAGGCGGCATGCGAACTGGCTTAGCCCGTTCCAATGCCGGCTTCCCTGCCCCTTTGCTGGTGTGAAGTATGGCGGTCGACGACGAACTCCGAGCCTTGCAGCGGGCCGCGCGACGGTATGCCCTGTCTGTGGCCCCAGACTCCCGTCCTGATGTGGTCCAGGTTCGGGACGTGAACCGGAAGATGATTGTCGCCCTCACTTTACCCGCCCGGGAGAGCACAGAAACCGATGATGTTCCGCGAGTGGTCGGGCCGAGGCCGGGGTGGGATTTCTCGGGTACCGTCCCGCGATACGATGGGGAACCGGTCCCGATCACGGGCCGGAAGCTAGATGTGCTCAAAGTTCTTGCGGGGGAGGCCGGGCCGGTTTCGGCGGAACGGCTGCGGGACGCATGGGCCGGATACATGGTCGAGGAGACGACGATCCGGTGGACGATCGGGGAGCTGCGCAAGGCGTTGAAAGTGTCCTTCCCCGCCTTCGACGAGGATCCCATCGGAACCGACGGGAGCGGGTATTCACTCCGAATCCGCTAGTCCAGCCATGCGATTGCTGCCTTGGAGTGCAATTGATACCCCGGTCGGCTTTGGGGCGGTTCAAGCTGCGTTCTTGAACAGCCCGCGGCCTTCCATCCGATACCCCTTGAGGAGTTCGCGGATGCCATCGTCGAGCGTCCGTTTCGCCTCGAATCCGGCCGCTCGCAACTTCGCGCTCGACACCACATAGTTCCTCTTGTCCGGATCTTGACCGATCGCGGCGAAGTGGAGGTAAAAGTTTGCGACGTGTCGCTTGACCGCCAGAGCCAGCTCTTCCTTCGAGAGGTTCGCCGAATCGAGTCCCAGGTTGAACACCTGGCCGACCATTCGCCCGGCATGAGGGATCGCGTGGAGGAAGCAGTCGGCCACGTCCCGGACGTGGACGAAGTTTCGCTTGAAATCCTTCTCGAACAGGACGAGATAACCGTCGGTGACTGCTGCGTGGACGAAGTGGTTCACGAGCAGGTCGAGTCGCATCCGGGGGGACATGCCGAAGACCGTCGCCAGCCGGAAGGCGACCGTGTTTGGAGAGTTGAGCAGTTCACGCTCGGCCTCGACTTTCGTCCGCCCATAGAGCGAGATCGGTTCGAGCGGAGTCTCCTCGGTACAGAAGGCCGCGCCCGTGGTTGCCCCGTACCCACTGTTGGTGTTTGGGAACAGAACCAACTGCCGGGGGCTGCGGAGCCGGTTCAGCAACCGGACCGAGTCGAGGTTCACCGACGTTGCGAGGGCCGGGTCGCGATCACAGGCGGAGGCCCCGACGATGGCTGCAAGGTGGACGATCACATCCGCCCGCTTCAGCGTCCCCTGCATCACGGTTTCGTCCCGGACGTCCCCTTTGACGAAATCGAACGAGGGATTGGCGCAAAGGTGGAACAATCCCTGCTGACCGGTGCCGTACATGAGGTTATCGAGGGCCGTCACTTCATACCCGGCGGCCAGCAAGTGTTCGCAGAGGATGCTCCCAAGATATCCGAGGCCCCCAGTGACGAGAATGCGTTCCGCCATGAGGTGGGTTCTCCGGTTGCCGGTGGAAGAAGCGGTCTGTCGCCCTGTCAGGGCGGGAGTCGGCCGAGGAGGTTGGGAGTGTAAGTCCTGCGTCGGACAGCAGTCAAGCCCGACTCGGGTCGTGGGCTGGGTCGGGGTGTACGACACGGTTTGCGNNGCAAACCATGTCGTACACCCGCTGGGTCGCTGGTCCTTGGGTCGTACCAATCTGCTCGGGGGCCAAAACGGATAGCTTCATCCGAGAAGATCGCTCACCTCCCCCTGCGTTTGGTATGCTGATCTTCAGCCAGGCGCCGAGATTGGTCCGAGGTGGCATTGCCCAGGCGAGCCGATGGCTGGTTCGCACCCATTCGCCCGGACAAGATCAGAGGCCGCAAATCCGACTGATCTGGGACCGATAATTGAACTCTCCCAGTAGCCCGGCCAGATTCATCGGTCTCCCCCCGTGTGATCGAGTGACCCGATGCCGGATCAACCGCCCCACCCCTTCTCGATCCCAGCACCGCAGCACCCAAGCGCGATGCGGACCACGAACTCCCACCGTGCAGTCGCGATCCGGATCGCGGCGATCTATCTCGGTTTTGGTCTGGCCTGGGTTTGGTTGACAGACCGTGTACTGGTCTGGAGCGGGATCCAAAACGAACACGGCTTCTGGGCGGCGGTCGGTCAGGGAACTCTCTTTGTCTTGCTCTCCTCCCTGTTGGTCTACTGGCTTGTTCGCCGCGCCTTCCATCTCCTTGCCCGTGCGAACGCTCTCCTGCGTGCGGTCACTGAGGGGACGACAGACGCCGTATTCGTGAAGGACCATGACGGGAAATACTTGCTCATCAACGAGGCTGCCGCGCGATTCGTCGGGAAGCCAGTCGCGGAGGTGTTGGGTAAGGACGATATCGCACTTTTCGACCCCGAGAGTGCTCGCATCGTGATGGATCGGGACCGGAAGGTCATGTCAGCCGGGAAAGCGGAGTGCAAGGAGGAACACCTGACGGCAGCAGGCGTGACCCGGACGTACCTGTCGACCAAGGCTCCGTATCGGGACGATGATGGGAACGTGATCGGTCTGATCGGGGTCTCTCGCGACATCACCGACCAGAAGCGAGCGGAAGAGGAGTTGCGGGCCAGTGAGCGGCGCTTCCGGGAATTGGCCGATGCGATCCCACAGATCGTCTGGACGGCTGGCCCGGACGGTGCGTTGACGCACCTGAACGCGAGAGTCGTCGAGTATACGGGCATCGGAGCCGACGAACTCACCGGGTGGTCCTGGGAACGGGTTGTCCACCCCGACGACCTGCCCCGAGTTGTCGAGGTGTGGACCGAGACGCTCCGGAGTGGGGTGCCCCACGACAGCGAATGTCGCATCCGTCGCGCGGACGGTGCATCCCGCTGGCATATTGTCCGTCAGGTGCCCGCCCGCGACCTGGCGGGAGCGATTACCGCGTGGTACGGGACGTGTACCGACATTGAGGATCTGAAGCAAGCCGAGGGGGCTCTGCGCAACGAGCGGAACGTGTTGCGCACATTCATTGATGCGATCCCGGACCTGATCTTCACCAAAGACACGACCGGGCGGTACGGGCTCTGCAACCTGGCAATGGTGACATTCGCTGGGGCGTCGTCGGAAGCCGAAATCACCGGGAAGAGCGTGTTCGATCTGTTCCCATTACCCTACTCCCAAAAGAATCACGAAGACGACCTACGGGTTCTGACCCGTGGCGAGACAATCTTCGACAGTGAAGATTTTGCTCGCGACGCGATCGGCCGGGTCACGTGGCGTCAGGTGACCAAGGCACCCTTACGGGATGACACTGGCCAGATCATCGGTCTGGTCGGGATCAGTCGGGACATCCAGAGTCGCAAGGAACGTGAGCAGTTACTCACGCAGAGCCAGGAGCGATTGAACCTCGCCCTGTCCGCAGCCCGGATGGGGGCCTGGGACTGGGATCTGTGCACCGATCAGGTTCAACGATCACCGGAGTGCCTGGCAATCTTCGGTAACGAAGAATTCGGCGGCGATCACGATTCGTTCGCCCGTGCGTTGCACCCGGAGGACGCCGAAGCCGTGCTCGCCGAGATGCAGCGTGCGATCACAGAGCGATCAATCTTTGCGCTGGAATTCCGAATTATTCGCCCCAGTGGAGAAGTACGCTGGGTCTCGGACATCGCCAAAACCCACTGCAATGAGTCCGGTCAGCCAGTGCGGATGGTCGGTGTGATCCAGGACATCACCGACCGGAAGCACGCCGAGGAGACGCTCCGCCGAAGCGAGGAGCGGTTCCGGCACAACTTCGAACTCGGTCTGATCGGCATGGCGATCACCTCCCCGACCAAGGGATGTCTGGAGGTAAACGACGAGCTGTGTCGAATCCTCGGGTATACCCGCGAGGAATTGTTGCAGAGAACTTGGGGCGACTTGACCCATCCGGACGATCTGGGCGCGGATCTCGCGCAGTTCGATCGGGTGATCGCCGGAGAAATTGACGGCTATTCGATGGATAAGCGATTTATCCACAAAGATAACCATGTTATCGACGCGATTATCTCGGTCAGGTGTATGCGATCTCAATATCGATCCATCGATTATTTTGTCGCTCTATTACAGGACGTTACCGATCGCAAACGGGCTGAGAACGCGTTGCGAGAGGAGCGGGACCGGTTCACGAAAATCGCCGAAGCCGCACCGGGAGTGATTTGCTCGTTCCGGCTGCGACCCGATGGCACGACGTCATTTCCCTATTCCAGCCCCGGCATCACCGCCATCTACGGGCTGCGACCGGAAGACCTCGCTGATGATGCGTCCGCGGTCTTCGCCGCAATCCATCCGGAGGATGTCGAGAAAGTTCACAAATCGATCGAGCAATCCGCTCGGACCATGACACCCTGGCGTGACACGTTCCGAGTTCGCCCACCCGGGGGCGGTGAAATCTGGATCGAGGGCAACTCCTCGCCGGTCCGAGAACCGGATGGTAGCACGCTGTGGCATGGGTTCCTCACCGATGTCACCGAGCGCAAGCGGGACGAGTCGGTCCTGCGTTTTCAGAACGCTCTCCTCCGATGCCAGACCGAGGCGTCTCCAGACGGCATCCTGGTTGTCGGTGCGGGCAACCGCGTCTTGTCCTATAACCGTCGGTTCCTGGAGCTGTGGGGCATCCCGGAGGAACTTGCCGCGGTTGGGGATGACACCCCCGTCCTGGCGCTGGCCCGGAGCCGGACGGCCGACCCGGACGGCTTCGCCGCCCGCGTCGCGGCCATCCATGCCGACCTAGACGTGATGAGCCACGACGAAGTTCCCCTCGCCGATGGGCGGACCCTCGATCGATACAGTGGGCCAATCCGGGGAGCGGACGGCGAACGGCTCGGCCGGGTCTGGTACTTCCGGGACATCACTGAGAACAAGCGGGCCGAAGAGGCTCTGCGGGAGAGCGAGGCACGCTCACGCCTGGCTCAGGAAGCCGGGCGCGTCGGGATCTTCGACTGGAACGCGGTAACAGGCCGAAGTATCTGGACTCCGGAACAGGAAGCGATCTACGGGCTCGTGCCAGGCGAGTTTGGCGGAACGCACGAAGACTGGGTGAAGCAGATTCACCCGAAGGACCGGACGTGGCTGCTGGCGGAAAAATCTCGGATCGTGGCTGAGCAGGGGGAGGTGAACGAGGTCGAGTACCGAATCGTTCGACCCAACGGAGAGATCCGTTGGGTGAGTAACCGGGGTCGGCTGAACTACGCCGCCGACGGGCGGCTCCTGCGGATCATCGGGACAACCATCGACATCACAGACCGGAGACGGTCGGAAGAGGAGCAGCAGAATCTTGTCAGGCTCATCCAGCAAAGTCGAGATTTCATCGCACTGGCGGATATGGATGGCAAGATCACCTTCATGAACACCGGCGCCCGCCGGATGATCGGTCTGGGCGAAGACGAAGACGTGCGCCGGATTCACATCAGGGATTATGTGCCTCCCGAGTGGCACGCCTTCTCCCGGGATACCGTCATTCGCACAGCGCGCGAGCAGGGGATGTGGGAAGGCGAGATGCAGATCCGAAATATGCAGACAGGAGCGACCATTGATGTCTTCCGCTCCACGTTCCTACTGCGGGATAGCACGGGTGAGCCGAGTCACTTCGCCATGGTCACACGAGACATCACCGAACGCAAGCTGTCGGAACGGGCTCTGCGGGATCGGGAGCGGCTCCTGGGAATTGTCACAGGGTCGACCCGGGTCGGGTTAGTGGTGGTCAGTGATCGTTACCAGTACTTGTTCGCCAACGAGGCCTATGCCGAGATCTTCGGGTTGGATCTCCCCGAGATTGTCGGCCGCCATGTGTTCGACTTACTCCCGGCAGGTTGGCCTCAAATCCAACCACGATTGGATCGAGCACTTGCAGGCGAGCGGGTGGCGTATGAATTGACCCTCCCCCCGCCATTTGGGGCGACTTCCCCGCGGTGGTTCCGGGTGATGTACGAGCCTCGCGCGGGGGACAGAGGGAGGCCGACAGTCGTGGTTGTGGTCATGGACATCTCCGAGAACAAGCGGGCCGAAGAGGCCATCCGCGAGAGTGAGGAGCGTTACCGACGACTGGTGGATGTCCTCCCCGAGGCTTTGTTCATCCACTCTAACGATAAGATCGTGTTCTGCAACCCGGCGTTCGTTCGGTTGATGGGTGCCTCTGGCCCTGAGGAGTTGCTGGGGATGAGATCGTCCGATGTGGCTCATCGGGACTACCACGATCTCATTCGCACGCGGATCGCGGCCATGCGCGAGACTGGTGAGGCCACGACCGGAATCGAGATGCGACTTGTCCGACTGGATGGCCGCCAGGTGCCTGTTTATAGTGCGGGCTCTCCGATTACCGGAGCAGGTTCATCGTCTATCCTCGTCGTTCTTTCCGATCTCACCGAGCGGGAGCGGTCCATGGACTTGCTCCGCTCAGTACTTGAGAGCGTAAACGACGCAATTCTGACCATCGACAAACTTGGCATTGTCCAGTCTGCCAACCCGGCCACTGAGCGATTGTTCGGGTACACGATGACCGAGGTTGTCGGCGAGAATATCCGCATGTTGATGCCGGAACCGTACCGAGGCGAGCACGACAGTTACATCGCCAACTACCTCCGCACCGGGGTTGCGAAGGTGATCGGGATCGGCCGCGAGGTCGAGGGGCGGCGGAAAGATGGGACCATATTTCCCCTCGAATTGACCGTGACCGAGTTCCGACTCGACGGTGAGAGGCACTTCACCGGGGTGGTCCGTGACATTTCCGCGCGGAGGCAACTGGAAGCCCAGTTCAGGCAAGCTCAGAAAATGGAGGCCATTGGCCGCCTGGCAGGTGGGGTGGCCCACGATTTCAACAATCTCCTCACCGTGATCAACGGGTACGGCGATCTCATGCTGATGGAATTGCCAGAAGGAGACACCCTGCGCGAGCCGGTCGCTGCAATCCTGGATGCCGGTGAACGGGCCGCACGCCTCACCCAGCAACTCCTGGCTTTCAGCCGCAAGGCCATCGTCGCGCCAAAGATCCTCGACCTGAATGACTTGGTGGCAGAGTCGGCGAAACTGGTCTGCCGGTTGATCGGTGAGGACATCGTCGTGGCGGTGGCGCTTGCTCCCGCCCTGGCCCGGATCAAGGCGGATCCTGGCCAGATTGAACAGGTGATCATGAATCTGGTGGTGAATGCCCGTGACGCGATGCCAAACGGCGGACGGCTGACCATCGAGACCCGGAACGTCACTCTGGGGGCAGAGGATCTCACGGGTGATCCCGACTTGAAGCCCGGACCGTATGCCCGGCTGACTGTCACGGACACAGGGTGCGGGATGCCCGACGAGGTTCGGGCCAAGATTTTCGAGCCGTTCTTTACGACCAAGGAGGTTGGCAAGGGGACAGGACTCGGGCTGGCGGTCGTTCACGGGGTGGTCAAGCTGTGCGGTGGGCAGATCGGGGTGGAAAGTCAAGTCGGGGTTGGGACGGCGTTCCAACTGCACTTCCCGGCAGCGCCCGAAGAGCCTGTGGGTGCGGCCTCTGGTATTCAGAAGATCCCCATGCGGGGTACCGAGACCGTCCTGTTGGTCGAGGATGAGGAGGCGGTTCGCCGGATCGCCTGCATCAGCCTCGAAACACAAGGGTATACGGTCCTGGTAGCGGGCGGCGGAACGGAGGCAATTCGGGTGGCCAAGGAGCACTCCGGAGAGATCCACCTCCTCGTCACCGATGTGGTGATGCCGGAGATGGGGGGTCGTCAACTGGCCGAAACCATGCGTCTTCGCAGGCCAGGGTTGCAGGTGCTGTTCATGAGTGGGTACACAGACGATGCAGTCGTTCACCACGGAGTGTCTGAGGCCACCGATGCCTTCATCCAGAAACCGTTCTCCCCACTCGGATTGGCTCGAAAGGTACGAGCCGTCCTGGACGGCCAGATCACAAGTTGAACCGGCCGAGGATTCAACGGGCCGCGAATCTCCAACCGACGACCCACCCTCGGACCCGTCTGGGCCAGCGGCGGAGATCTCCAGGAGTCAGCTTGGCCAGGGGTCGCAGCCTGGCGTGCAGGGTGGATTCGATCGCCCCGAAGAGCAACCCGACTGCCACCGCGACACCCCCGGCCAGGAACGTGAGTTGCGCTGGGGTGATGTCCCACCCCCGGAGCACGGCCCGGTAATACACCGCCTGCATCACAGGGACGTGAACCAGGTACAGACCATACGTTGCATCCCCGAGACGGGCGATCGGATTTCTGGCGGCCACTTGCCGGACCTGGACCGCGAACCAGACCGCGACTGCCCCGGCCACTCCCCAGGCACACCAGTGGAGTTCCCGGCTCCCACCCGCACGCGGGACGACCTCCCACACGAACCCGACCAGAGCCGCGAACACCACCCACCGCCACCGCCGGCCCGTGTCGCGGAGGTAGTAGACAATGACCCCGAGCAGGAAAGGCACGCTGTACGCAGAAAGGAGGATCGTTTGCCAGTGGGGGAACGGTTCAGTCGCGAATCCCGGCCACCAGACCAACTTCGCCGCCAGGACCGCCAGCCACACTCCGACCCCGATCAGGAGTCCTCGGCGCACTCCGAGCAGGCTGAGTACGCTCAGCGCGACGGAGAGCATCACCTCGTAGATGAGCGACCACTCGACCCCGCCGAGGACGTAGTACCCCTTCGATGGACCACTGGGTGTCAGGCTCGCTGCTGTCGTGCTGAATTTCGACGTCACCTGCTGGTTGAGAGGCCAAACACCATGCCAGACAATCGCGAGGCCCAGAGCCATCGCCAGCCAGTACCCGGGATACAGCCGGAGGAACCGGGCGAGTAAGAACCGCCCTGGCGGGGCAGTCTGAAGGGCGTGGGTGAGGACGAATCCAGAGAGTGCGAAGAACACCGGGACCGGGAACTGAGTCCACCACCCCCGCAGCCACGTGAACGGGAACCTGTCGGCCCCGAACATCCCCCCGCCGTGGATGTACAGATGGAAGCCGACCACCCCCAGCGCGGCGGCCACCCGAAGGAGTTGGAGGTTGTGAAACCGCATGGGCCGAATCCGTCCGGGTCTGACGATGGAGGATCGGAGAGAACCTAACCCCCAGCCCCCTTCCCTGGAAAGGAAGGGGGAGAAGTGGTCGTCTGGTCGTCCTTCGCCTCCTGCTGTTAGCTGCAAACCCCGCGCTCGGGAGAGGGGCTCTCTCCGCTGGTCCGCAGACATGGCGCAGTATGCCGCGAGTCGGCAAGGGGGACAACCCCACCCACTCCGGCTGCGGTCGGTGGATGTCACTGTGGATTTTGGCCCGCGGTCTGCGCAGATGTCGCCAAACTTCTGTCTTCGTACGCCAAAACGCAACCAGCTTCAGATCACATGGTCCGACCACCAGGGCTTGTTCGCTCCTGGTTGGTCTGATGTAATTGGGCAGTAACGAGGTGAGTCTGGCCCGAGGTCGCCTGATGAATGAGGTTCCGGTGGTGCGGCACTTCATCGCTTGCCTGGAGACCGTGCTCTCACAAGGCGGCCGGGGTGTGACAGTCCACGACCTGATCCACGCGATCGTCAGATTGCCCGGAGAAGGATTCCCCTGCATCCGCCAGAAGATGGCCTTATTTGCGCTGCTGACGAATGGTCGGGGGTCGCACGACTTCGCTCTCGAACTGACCCGATTCGACCGTGGTGTCGAGCGATTGGTGCATCCGCGTTTGAGGGTAGGAAGACTCGACCTGGGTCAAGACCCCACCGTGGTTCATGGTCTCCCGATCCCGTTGAAGAACGTCGTGTTCCCGGACGCCGGTCAGTACGCATTCCACCTGATCTGCGATGGCCAATCGATCGCGGACGAGAAGATCCTGGTGAGATGAATGATGACCCCAGATTTTAAGACAAACGGCCGAACCGAGATCGCATCAATTAATATGCTCAACCCAGTCGAAGTCGATTTCGCTGCGGGAATATCCGTGCCGCCGAACTTGGGGGAGACGGAAGCTCCGGTGAACATCCTGCCGACTGTGGAACTTGACCTGCTCGAAGCAACTGCGGCACCGGTGCTGGTGTTAACACTGAAACTGCGACCGGACGCGACCCCTGCCGGGGCGGCGGTTGATCTGTTCATGGTCTGGAAGGCACTCAATGCATACGAAGTCCGCCTCAACGGGGCCGGGCTGAACCCTGGCGAAGCCAGCGACGAACGGACCGCGGACGGTACAGTGATCCGACTCGTTCTGAGCGCCACAGAACCCTTGGGAGCGACCGAGCGGTTAGCGAAACTGACCGAAGTGGTTAACGGTGCGATGGATGCAGCGATCCCAAATGACCTGCTCACGGGTCGGTCGTTTGAGGGGTGCGGGGCCGAACTGCGGACCGCCGCCTGAATAGCCAATGGGCGAATCGGAGCCGGACATCCTGCCTGCGGAGGAAATCCGACAGTTGCCACGCTGTGCTGTGCCCAACGGGGACAACCCTTGTTCCCGTGCTTCTGGTCGCAAGCAGCCAGTGAACACATTGAGGCACCGAGATCGCGATCACATTCGCTGAGCTTATATAATTATGGAGAATTTGGCATTGATATTATAGAAGATGAATAAATTATACATTTAACTTTCTTTTTCACTTGTCGATATATATCTTATAATAACATTATGTTGCGACTCTCATTTCTCTCGTGCCGTGGAATTGATCGCGTCTGATCAAGAATTCGTTAAAAAAATGACACTTCTCGCACGACGCGACAACATCTCCCTGGTTCCCACGCTCGGCGTGGGAACCGGTCTTCCCCCGCTCCGCGGGGTGGGCCAATACACCGGTGACGACGTCTATCGTATCTCCGGTCAAGCGTCCGTTCCGTTCAGGCCACGACGCGGAGCGTCTCAGACGGCATTCCCACGCAGAACCCTTTTGCCGCCGTTGGCGGCCATCAACGCCCCGTGAAGTGTGGTGCAACCCCCGAAGCCGGCCTCACAGAGGCCAGCTACAGCAAGGCAATCCTCCAAATCTGTAGCTGGCCTCTGTGAGGCCGGGCTTTGATCCCGCCATGCCAACTTCCGGCATCTTCACGCGGAGCGTGGGAACCAGGGGATCTGCTGTCGCGTCCAGCGAGAAGTGTCAAAAATTCACTATTATAACTGATCGTAGTCAAACGATTTACTGTGTCACTTACCCCAGATCTTCCGGTCACGATGGAGGCAGTGTCGAACCTGGACGGGAGGTTTGAGCGATATCCAGTCCCCTCGCATGGCCGTTCCGCTCCCGTTGGCATACCCCTACCCTTCGCCCTCTCTGACCTAACCTTCCCGCACGGTTTCCCCAAATGGGTTCCGCCCCGTCCGCTGCCCGGCTACCGCTCGCCCGACTGGTCGGGGTCGGGGCGGTCGTGTTCCTGGCAAACGCTGCGCTTCTGGTGCTCCAGCTTGTCGCCAGCCGGCTGCTCGCTCCTTTTATCGGGTCCGATCTCTACACCTGGACCTCAATCATTGGGGTGTTCCTGGCGGGGATCGCCCTCGGGAACGGGTTTGGGGGGAAACTCGCCGACCGCTACCCCACCCCGCTCACCCTCGCTGCCCTCCTGGCTGCGGGCGCAGCGGCGGCGGTCTGGATGGTGTTGTTTTCGAAGATCCTGAACGACACGGGATGGCACCTGTCGATTCCGCTCGGTCCGCGGATCCCCCTTCTCAGTGGCATCCTCTGTCTGCCGGCCGGGCTGGTTCTCAGCCTGCTCACTCCGGTGTCCATTAAACTCGGATTACCCGACGTGGCCAGCACCGGGCGAGTTACCGGGATGATGTTTTCCCTGAGCACACTCGGGTGCCTGCTCGGGAACTACCTCACCGGGTTCTACCTGATCCCGGCGTTCTTCATCAACACCCTGGTCCTGCTTGCGGCGGGGGCCTTGCTCCTACTGTCGGTCGGAACCTATGTTGTGTTGAAACTCGATCCCTCACCCGGTTTGAATGTCGTCGGAAACACGCCTTCCACCTCCCCTTCACCACACTCCCCGGATGAAACGGGGGCCGAGAGTCGCCTCTTCACCGACATCCGGCAGGCCTACCTGATTGTGTTCCTGGCCAGTTTCTGTGGAATGACTCTCGAACTGGCTGCATCCCGACTGATCGCTCAATTCGTCGGCGTGTCGCTGTACACCTGGACCGGGGTGATCGGAGTCATGCTTGCCGGGACCGCCCTGGGGAACTTCATAGGCGGTCTCGTTGCCGACCGGGTGAATCGCCCCGGATTGACTATTAATGCCCGAGACTATTTGGCTGTTACCCTGATGGCGGGCGGCGGTGCGACTGTTCTCATCTTCGTCACAATCGCCGCCATCACCTGGACCGAAATCCTGGACGATGTCGGCCTGATCGGAAGGGTTCTGGGGTGGACATTTGCCCTGTTCTTCCTGCCGATGTTCCTCCTCGGAATGGTGTCCCCGCAGGTGATCCGTCTGTCCGTTTCAGATGTCGCCCGAGCCGGGCAGGTGGCAGGGCGGGTCTATGCCTGGAGCACGACCGGGGCGATTGTGGGAACGTTCGTCACCGGATATGTTCTAGTGTCGACCGTCGGGGTTCACATGACCCTCCTCATTGCCTCCCTGGTCCTGACCCTGACCACCCTGCTGGTGAAAAACATCTGGCGTGATGCCCAGGCCGGCCGGACCACGGCCAGTGGTCCTCACACTTCCACATCCGTTGGCGCGAGCCTGCTGTTGTACGTCTTCAGCATCGTCCTCGGGGGAATCACCGGTGGGGTGATCCTGACCGTTCGGACGGCACCCAAAGAAGGTGTCGTCGCGGTAGAAGAGACAAATTACTATACAATTAAGGTGACAGCCGATTATTATGGAAATTATCCGACCAGCACTCTCACGCTCACTCTGGATCATCTGATCCACTCCAAAGTCAACCCAGACGACCCAACGTACATTTACTACACGCACGAATACATCCAGATGGAGTTTCTTCGGGCCGCCCGGGCACGGACGAAGAACCCCCAGGTACTGGTTATCGGTGGAGGCGGATACACGTTCCCGCGCTATGCCAAGGAGCTTCTCCCCGAAACCGGGATGGATGTGGTGGAGATCGACCCAGGCGTGACCCGTGTCGCGTACGAGCGGCTAGGACTAAAGCGGGAGTACGGCATCCGCGACTTCAACATGGACGGCCGACAGTTTGTCGCCGAACGTGCCATCCCGCATAGCTACGATCTGGTTGTCCAGGACGCAGTGAACGACCTGTCTGTCCCGTCGCACCTGTTGACGAAGGAGTATAACGATGCGATCAAGGTTGCCTTGAAACCAGACGGTGTGTACCTGCTCACGATCATTGACTCGATCGAGTACGGGAAACTGTGGCGGGCAGCGATGACCACCCTCCGGCAGACCTTCCCGCACGTCCGTCTCCTCTCGTCCACACCAGCCACACCGCCGGAGGGGGACATGCCAGATCACTGGGCAGACGCACGGCAGGTCTGCGTGATCTACGCATCAGACCGACCGCTCGATGAGATCGACCTGTGGGAGCGAACGTACGCGGCAAGAGGGTTCGATGCCCCACGGGCCGCTGTTCTGGGGGCAGCAGAGGCGGTCATTAGCACCCCGTTCTACACCCATGTGGTGCCGGACGAGCGACTCGAACCGTTCCTCCGCAAAGAACCGGGGGTGATCCTGACCGATCAGTTCGCTCCGGTCGATAATCTGATGTCCGAGGTTTTCCGTCGGCGGTGATCGAATACTCACCGCTCCGCGGTGGATTTCGCGGTACGGAGATGGGTCGCTCACCTATTCCCGCTTGAACTTTGCCTCTGCCCCGGCGAGTTTGTAGATCGCTGCGGTCTTGTCGAACGCCTTGTCCGTGGCGTTTTTTCCAACCAGCGTCAGCGAGACATCCGGTGCGAGTAGCCCGAGCGCTTCGGGAATGTCAAGTATCCGCATGACATTCAGGAAATGCGGCCCGTCGCGATGAGATGTGGGCGGATCAAGGATGACAATATGATCGACCCCTGGGTGAAACATCGCTGCATATGCAGCGATGATACCAGCCGGCCCAGTCCCCACCAGCCGAATCGGGAACGGTTTGCCCTGCGGTGGCCGATTCGAGTGGACGGCGACGACATCGCGAACCCGGCCTGAGTCGACAGTCTGCCCAAGCAGGGCGAGGGACCGCTCGACGGTATTGGGCGGATTCTTTCGCGTCCATTGCCGATCACCTCCGCCTCGCGGATGCATGGCGAAGGTGACCGATGCACCAGGATAACGATTGATCCACGCTTCCCCCGCTTTGGCTGCGTTCTCGTCCGGGTTGAGCACGATAAGGGTGAAGGTGTCATCTCCCTTCGGGTTTGCCTGGATAAGCGTGCTGATCAACTCGATCCCCGGTTCTGCGATCCAGGTCGATTCGCGATCTCGGGGAGGCGACACACGCTTGGCGGCCGGCACTTTCTCCGGAATCGCGCGGAAACATTGCTCCCGCAATTGCTTCATCAGTCCGGCTTTCCACGCGGGGAACTCCTTCGGTTCGGCTGGCAGGTTCACCCTGGCCCTCGGGACGAATACTTCATCGGCGGTCGCGTTGATCGAGTCCTTCGGCAGGTCGGAATCCTCTGGGAATACCCGGAGTTCCTTACCGAGGATCTTGGGGTCGACGGCGTCTTTCACCGGGGTTTGGTCGCCCTTCAGGTGGGTGTGGAAGAACCTGAAGATCGCCAGGCGCAGATCCGGGCGATAATCGTGCCCCCCAGGTGAAACGTGTTCATCGACCTTGTCTTTCGCCCCAAGCATCTCGTAACACGCCCGGAGGCGGGCAATGATCCGACGGTTCCCATCCATCGGAAAGATCGGATCCTTGTCCGAGTTGGCGAACAGCAGCGGCCTGGGAGCGAACAGGGCGAGGATCGTGGTCCATTCCCATTGATACGTATTATGTACGAACATACAATCACAGTGACCGTTGATCACTTTGTTTTTGACGTAGCTCTCCAGATCGCTGATCCCACTGACCGGCACTGCCACCTTGACGCGATCATCCGCAGCAGCGACCCAAACGGTTGTCGCCCCACCGCCAGAGATTCCAGTCACCCCGATCTTGTCGGGGTCGACGTCGGGCCGCGAGCACAGGTAGTCGATGGCCCGGATGCCGTTTAAGCACTCGACTCCGGCGGGCGTGTACCCGCGGCTGTGCCACCAGAACCGGTCGAGGTTATACGTCCCGTGGTGTTTGCCCGCGACTTCACCCAGTTGGAGAGTGTCAACGATGAGGCAGACGTAGCCGTTCTGCGCGAACCACATCCCGTGGTCCTGGAAGGCGGTCTTGTTCCCATCCCGTCCGCGGCCAGAGTGCCCGCAGACGTACAGGATCGCGGGTCGTTTCTGGTCAGTGGTCTTCGGCCGGTACAGGTTCCCGGTGACGTACAGCCCTGGCCGGCTCTGGAAGTACATCTTCTCGATCACCACGTCGCCGCGGTCAACTGTACCGGTGATGGTGGCCTTGAGGTCGGTCTTCTCGGGGAGGGGATTCAGCCCGAGCATGTCGAGGAATTGTTGCTTGAGCTGCGGTCGTTTCGTTTGCCACTCGTCTTTCGTCTTCACCCCGGCCAGGGCCATCCGGCTGATGCGCTCGACCTCTGTCGCGAGGTATTTGTGGATCAGTTCGTCCGGGGTGAGTTTCGGCTCCTCGGCGACAAGCGATGCGAGGGACGGGCCAACGCCACCCGCGAGGGTGCTGGCAGCGGAGAGTTGGAGTAGTTCGCGGCGGTTCATGGAGGGACCTCTTGTGTCTGTACCGAATTGTGTTCCGGCGGCCGCAGAGGTGCAAGGGGAGTGCAGTTCCGCAGATGCGCCACCGGAGGAGGAAACAGGGGGCGATTCTCTCTACTGCATCCGAATCGCGAAAAAATGTGATCTCCGAGTGGGGGTGAATCAGTCGTTTGTCTTTACCTCGAAGAGGTTGAATAACAAAGCCCAGGGTCGCGTTTCGCGCACCCTGGGTCTACGGTTGCCTCCCCCAGCTTTTACCGCGAAGCGGTTAGACATGCCGTCGCTTGTTGAGGAAAGACACTATCGCGCCCGACGAACGCGACGTTTGGGACGAGTGTACCTTGTACAACCGCTTCGCGGTAAAAACAAAGACGTAAGAGATGACCCAGAGTGCGCGAAACGCGACTCTGGGCTTTGTTGTGGAACCTCTTCGAGGTAAACACAGCCGACCTCATCATCTTCACAGGTAACATTGGGGCGATATGTGACATACAAAAAAAGCGACCCCGGGTCGTCCCAGGGTCGCTGTGGTGCCGAAGGGCTGTCGGTTAGCCGACAAACACCCCCGCGTTGAGTGTCGGGTAGGCGTCGAAGGAATACTCGGTCTGGATACCACCTGACGACAACGTGCTGCCCTGGTAGACCCGGACCGAGGATCCGGCCAGATCCCCGTCTCCGACGACCACATCCGCGAATCCGTTCCCGGACAGGTTCTTGACAGCCACTCGGGCTCCACCGCGGTTCGCCGGCAGACCCGTGTAATAGTTCGCGATCGGGTTCGCGATGGCGTCCACAGCACCCTCAGTGAAGAGCGATTGGGCGCTGATGATCTCGACTTCCGGCCCGCCGCCAGGCCCCGCCCCGAAGATCAGGTCGGCTTGATTGCCGCCGGTCACGGCTCCAACTGCCACGTAAGCCCCGTTACGCAGTTCGCTGGAGAAGGCATAGAAGTCGTTCACAAGATTGACCGTTTGGCCCTGGGCCAGGGACTTCCCGTCGTAGATCGAGATACGCGGGCCGCCCGAGAACCCAGCCGATACCACGAGGTCGTCATAGCCGTCTCCGGTGAGATCCCCCGCCGAGGCCCTTGCACCTCCCCGGAAGCCTGGATCATTGATCCCGTAGAAGTTGGCCATCTCGGCGAAGTCCCCACCGTGGTAGATCTCGACCCGTGGCCCACCGCCCTGGTCCGGGGTGATGATGAGATCGGCATACCCATCCCCCTTGATGTCACCTTCTGAGACGAACACGCCGCCCGTGAAGGTGCCGAATGGCTGAATGTCAAAGAGGACCGCGCCGGTCGTTGGGTCGATGACCTTGACCTCGGCGGTGACACCCGGCCCGGTGCCCACAGCAAGCTCGGGGTGTCCACTGAGAGTGAAGTCGGCAACGGCAACCCGCACTCCATCCGTGTAGTTGGGGCCGAAGGGGGTCAGGGTCTGAAGAGCCGTTCCGGCAGCGTTGTAGAGAGTCACATCCGGGCCGGTGCCAGCCCCTGCGGCGTATTCGTTGCTGACCGTGGCGGGCTGGAATTGGCCACCCAGGAGGCTGACATTCACGGTTCCGGTGAGCGACGAGTTCGACGTATCCGTGGCTGTGATGGAGCGAACGGCTGGCGTGTTGAGGGTTACGCTGGCAGTCCCCACACCGTTCGCCAGCGTTAAACTCGCCGGGAGGTTAGCATACGGGTCACTACTTGTGAACGTCACGATCCCGGAGAACGACGGCACGGTGTGGCCGAACTGATCCACCGCCGTCACTGTAATTGGGAAAGCCGTTCCTCCCGCGGCCAGCGTGGGCTCTCCGGTCAGAGTGAATCCGACCACAGGAGCCGGGGAAACCACAATGCCGCTCTCGGTTGCTGTCAGGCTCGGATTGCTCGAGTCCGTGACCGTCAGCGATTGAGAGCCCAGGTTCTGGAGGGAGGCCGAGAACTGTCGCGAACCCGCGTCCGCCGAAGTGAAGGTATACGGAGTCTGGCTGAACACCGCGTTCGGGTCACTACTGGTGAACACAACCGTGCCGACGTAACCGGTTGCCAGGTTCCCGTAGGCATCCCTCAGAGTGACCGTGAAGCTATGCGACACCCCGGCGACCTCGGTCGTCGGATACCCGCTCAGGGTCACGGTCGAAGCCGCTGCCGCGTTCACCACAATCCCGGACTCGGCCGAGCTGAGCGAAGAGTTGGACGTGTCCCTCGCAGAGATCGCCCAGGTTCCCGCGGTCTTGAGGGTGACTCCGTTGGTGAATGTGTGACTCCCCGCATCGGCTGCCGTGAATGTATAACTCGTCGTACTGAAGGCGGCCTGCGGGTCGGTGCTGCTCAGCGTCACGGACCCCAGATACCCTGTCGCCACATTACCGAACTGGTCCCTCAGTGTGACTGTCAGGGAGTGAGCCACCCCAGCAACGTCCGGGTTCGGGAAGCCGGTGACGCTCAGCGTCGTGGCTGCGGCTGCTTTGACGAGAATATTGCTGTCGGACCCGGTACGGGCGGAGTCGGTCGTGTCAGTCGCTGTAATCGTCTGCATGCCTGCCGTGTCGAGCGTCCCGCTGAAGGTGTGGACTCCGTTGTCCGTGGACAGGAACGTGTAAGTGGTCGGAATGAAGCTGGCCAGCGGGTCGGAACTCGTCAGAGTGATCGTCCCGGTGTAGGTCGGGACGGGGTTCCCGTGCGAATCCTCGGCGGTCACGGTGAACGAGTGGAGTGTCCCGGCCGTCACCGTCGTCGGGAAACTCACCAGGAAGTGCGTGACAGGTGGAGTCACGACAATCCCGGTCTCGGTTCCGGTGACGGACGAGTTGGCAGTGTCGGTCGCCGTGATCGACTGGGTGCCTGGCGTGTTCAGCGTCCCGCTGAACGTGTGAATGCCGTTGTCCGATAGACTGAACGTGTAAGTCGTCGGAACGAATACCGCCAACCCGTCGGAACTCGTGAGGGTCACAGTCCCGGTATAGCCCGGGGTGTTGTTTCCATACGGGTCGCTGGCGCTGACGGTGAACGAGTGAGTCGACGACACCGCGACCAGCTTGGGGTAGGTGATCACGAACTCGGAGGTCGCTGCCGGGCTGACCACGATTCCGTTTTCGGAGCCGGTGAGGGAGGAGTTCACCGTATCGGTGGCCGTAATCGACTGAGTGCCGGCCGTCTTGAGCGTGGCTCCAGTCGTGAATGTGTGTGTCCCCGCATCGCTCGCGGTGAACATGTAACTTGACGGTGTAAAGCTGGCCTGCGGGTCGGTGCTGGTGAAGGACACGGTCCCGAGATACCCTGTCGCCACGTTCCCATACGGGTCGTCCAGGGTGATTGTGAAGGTGTGGCCCACTCCGGCCGTGTCCGTGGTCGGGAACCCGCTCACAATCACTGTGGAGGCTGCCGCCGGATCCACCAGAATCCCACCCTCGGTCCCCGTGATCGAGGGGTTGGAGATATCGGTCGCGGTGATCGACTGGGTTCCNNGCCGTCTTGAGCGTGGCTCCATTCGTAAAGGTGTGGATCCCGGCATCGGCTGCCGTGAAGGTGTAGGTCGTCGGAGCAAACGTCGCCTGCGGGTCGGTACTGGTCAGCGTAATCGTCCCGAGATACCCCGTCGCCACGTTCCCGAACTGGTCTTCGGCAGTGACTGTGAAGCTATGGACCACTCCCGCAGTGTCGGGGCTGGGGAACCCGCTCACGATCAGGGTCGCAGCCGAAGCGGGGTTCACGGTGATCCCTGTCTCGGTCCCCGTGATGGTGGAGGTAATGGTGTCGGTCGCAGTGATCGACTGGGTGCCAGCGGTGTCCAGCGTCCCGCTGAAGGTGTGAACCCCGTCGTCCGATGGACTGAACGTGTAAGTGGTCGGAACGAAGCTCGCCTGCGGGTCGGAACTCGTGAGGGTGATGGTTCCGGTGTAGGTCGGGGTGGTGTTCCCGTAAGGATCGCTGGCGGTGACCGTGAACGAGTGAGTCGTACCAGCCGTGACTGGCGTCGGGAATGTGATCAGGAACTGCGAGGTTGCCGCCGGGCTCACCACGATTCCGGTCTCGGAACCGGTGAGGGAGTCGGCGGTGTCCTTGGCGGTAATCGACCACGTACCGGCGGTCTTGAGCGTGGCCCCGTTCGTGAATGTGTGGGTTCCCGCATCACCTGTGAGGAACGTGTAAGTCGTCGGAACAAGGCTCGCCTGCGGATCGGTGCTGCTAAGCGTGACAGTCCCCCGATACCCTGTTGCCACGTTCCCATACGGATCGTCCAGAGTGACCGTGTAGCTGTGGCTGACCCCGGCAATGTCCGAGGTCGGGAACCCACTGACGATCACCGTGGACGCTGTCGCCGCGTTGACGATGATCCCGGTCTCGGAGCCGGTGAGCGACGAGGTGACGGTGTCGGTTGCGGTGATCGACTGGGTGCCGGCAGTCTTGAGTGTGGCTCCGTTGGTGAACGTGTGGCTGCCGTCGTCGGCTGCGGTGAACGTATAGACCGGCGTGGTGAAGGTCGCCTGCGGATCGCTGCTTGTGAACGCGAGTGTCCCTCGATACCCCGTCGCGACGTTTCCGTAGGGGTCTTTCAGAGTGACCGTGTAGGTATGGACCACACCGGCCGTGTCTGGGGTCGGGAACCCGGTCACAACCACCGTGGAAGCCGCCGCTGGATTCACGAGAATCCCGGTCTCGGAGCCCGTCAGTGCGTCTGCGGAGTCCTTCGCGGTGATGGACCACGTTCCCGCGGTCTCCAGCGTGGCCGTGAATGTGTGGATCCCGGCATCGCCAGCAGTGAAGGTATAAGTCGTCGGGACCAGGACTCCCTGCGGATCCGTGGTGGACAGCTTCACGGTGCCCCGATACCCAGTCGCCACGTTCCCGTACGGATCCTTCAAGGTGACTGTGTAAGTGTGCGCGACTCCGGCCACATCCGGCGTGGGGAACCCGGTCACAATCACGGTCGAAGCCGCGGCCGGATTCACAATAATCCCGGTCTCGGTTCCCGTGATGGAGGAGTTGATGGTATCGGTTGCGGTGATCGACTGGGTTCCTGCGGTTTTCAGTGTCCCGCTGAATGTATGAACACCGTTGTCCGTCGCGGTGAACGTGTAAGTGGTCGGAATGAAGCTCGCCTGCGGATCGGAACTCGTGATCGTGATGGTCCCCGTGTAAGCCGGGGTGGTGTTCCCATACGGATCTTCGGCCGTGATCATGAGGATTTGGGTCGTCCCGGCCGTCACCGGATTCGGGAAGTTGAGCAGCAACTGCGAAGTTGCCGCCGGGTTGACAATAATCCCGTTCTCGGAGCCGCTGATCGCGAGGGTCGTGTCGGTTGCCGTGATCGACTGGGTGCCAGCGGTGTAGAGTGTGGCTCCATTGGTGAACGTGTGCATCCCGTTGTCGAACCCAGATCCGGATCCACTGGTGAACGTATAGGTTGACGGGACAAACGATGCCTGCGGGTCGGTGCTGGAGAGTGTAATCGTGCCAGTGTAATTGGTCGCGAGATTGCCATAGGGATCGAAGAGGGCTACCGTATAGGTGCCCGGTGTTCCGGCCACGATTGACATGGGGAACCCGGTCACGTCGATCGTCGTTGGGGTGGCCGGAACGACGAGGACGGTTTCCGACCCTGTCAGCACGCCATTCGGATTCGTGGCATCGGTCACTGTGATTGTCTGCAACCCAGCCGTTTCCAGTTCGGCCCCATTCATGAAGAAGTGGATGCCGTTGTCGAACCCGGCCCCGGTCCCGGACGTGAAGGTGTACGTCGTGGGTGTGAACACCGCTTTCGGGTCAGTGCTCGACATCGTGATCGTACCGTTGTACGTGGTCGCGATATTCCCAAACGCATCCAGCGCAGTCACTGTGTACGAGCCAACGGTGCCAGCCACATCGGGGTTCGGGTAGCCGGTCACCGAGAAGTGCGTGGCGTAAGAGGCAATGACGGTGATGTACGCCTGGGCGGGGTTTGGTGTCCCGGTTGTATCCATCACCGAGAGGAGTGTCTGGTTGGGCGGAGCACTGGCCGTCTCGAACGTGATCGTGAAGACGTGAGTGCCCGCGTCTGCGGCGGTGAATGTGTACGTGATCGTCGGTACGAGCGGGTCACTCGTGGTAATCTTGACAGTGCCGGTGTAGGTGGTGACCGGCAACCCCGTCGTCGGGTCGAGGTCCGAGATGATCACTTTCACCGGGTCGCCAGCCGTGGTCACGGTCGGCATGCTGATGCTCAGGTTCCCCGCTGTCCCGGCCGAGTTCAGAATCAGATAGCCGTGATAAGCATCGATCGCAGCATTGCCATTGTTCGGGTCGGTGATCGTCTCGCCGTTGAGCAGTGTGCCATCCTGGTCCATCCCGAAGCCAGCGTAATCCGAGATTTCTGGCTCGGTCACGCTGATGAGTGGCTGGCTGGATACCGACAGCGTACCCGTATCCGGGAATGTCACCGTGTACACGATCCCGGTACTGGTCGAAGCCGAGCTGACTGCCACATTCCCCACACCAACCGACGTCAGATTCTCCAGCGCGGTCTCGATCTGGGCGGCTGTCGCGTTGAAGGCCAGAGGAGGCGTCGTTTGCCCATTGAACGTCAGGGTGAATGTGCCGGAAGTGGCATTATTCGTAATCGTCTGAACTTCCGGCGTTGAGAGAGTATAGCCGGTGGTGATCGAGGACGAGATCAGCATCCCAACGATCACCTGCCCGAACCCTGCCCCGATCCCGCTGGCGATCATCGTACTCGATGGAACGAAATTGACCTGGAACAGGTTGTGGTAATCGGCCGGGCTACCTGGCACTGCAGGGTAGCCCTGCGGGGCAACGTCATTCACGATCGGGGTCACGTTCGTGATCGTGAACGGGTTCCCGTTCGAATCCGTGATCTGAATCTGGCCAGTCGTGAAGGTACTGGCCAGCACGGGGGCATTGAATTCGACGTCGATCGAGCCGACGGTTGCCATCCCGAACTGGGTCGCAGCCGTCAATCCGGTCACCGGGTCGCTGAAAGTGAATTGGACCGTGGATCCGACCGTGGCGACAGACGCGATCACGAATGTGCCGTCATACCCACTGGGTGTCACGCCGGAGATGACCACCTGATCGCCGGCAGCGACGTTGAAGGCCCCAGTCGTCGTCGCCGTCACGGTGTTATTGACCTCACTCAGGGCGCTGAGGCCGACGTCCTGCGGTTGGGTGATGACGCTGACGCCGATCACCTGCGGCCCAGGCTGCTGCACAACCTGATACTGGGCTACCGCAGCGATGGCCGGATCGTTTTCGGGAGTTCCGAGGCGGATGACCCAGGTGCCTCGACCGAAGGTCGCGGCTGTCAGCAGGTTCAACCCGCCGGTCTGTTGGAGGGGGTCGCCGGTCGTTGGATTGATGTTGCCCTGCGAAAGTGTGAGCTGGGTCACATCGACGGTCGGCAGGTAGCCGCCAGCCGGAATGCTGATGGTGTCTTGCTTGCCCGTCGTCGGGTCGGTGTAGCTATAGGTTGTCCCGGCTGGATACGGTGCCCAGGTTTCACCGCCGTTGAGCGATCGGAACACGCCACCTTCGCCACCGACGTAGAGAATGGGAGCCTTCGCGAGACCCACCTCTGCCTGATCAACAGGAATGGCGTACGTCCAGTCCACGGCGAGGGTGTTGATCGACTGGAGCGCGTTGAACTCTCCACCGCTCCCTGTGGTCGTGTTCGTCTGTCCGAAGATCGACTCCTTGAGACTGAACAGGTTGTTGGTGATATTGACCCATGCATCTCCTGCGACAGTATTGGGGTTGTAATACACCCCCTTCAGAGTCACAGCGTAGGCGTCCACCGAACCGCGGACCGGATCGGGGATGATCTGCTGCACCGCGCTGCCATCGAGTCCGTTCGAGACTTCAAACCACGAGGTGCCACCACCCTGGGTCGAGACGAAAATGTTACCGTTAATGGTTCCGGCGTACAGGAAGTTGTCGAGCTGGGCCGGATTTGCAGGATTGGGAGCACCGAAGGCGAGTGCCTGCGAGTAGGAACCGTCCAGTTGGCTGGTGTTGAGGAGGGTATCGCCACCGACCACGAACCAGGTCTGCCCCTCGTCGGTTGACCGGAAGACCAGCCCTGTCTGCGGAGCGCTGAGCAGGAGGCCCTGCGCGTCGATCGGGTTGACTGCCGGCACACCGCCGGCCACCACTGGCATGAGCCACGAACCCGTGGGCCAGTCCCCTTCACCCGTGCCCGGGTTGTCGTCGGGCTGGACCAGGAAGAGCGTCCGGCCGAGTCCGTCGGGTCCAGTCCCGGGCAAGATGACCCGGAAGAAGTCCGCAGCCGGATCCCCGTCGCCCGCACAGCACGGCCACTCGTATTCGTAAACCGTCCCGGATCCACCCGGATCGGCGATAACCCATTGCCCATTCGCGGGGACCGTGGTGTTGGGAGTTGCGTTGGCGCCGCTCCAGGTCAACTCCGGGTCTCCGTCTGCTCCCGCACCCGTCTGGAGAATCTCCGCACTGGAGATCGGGAAGCCATTGTTCCGGGAGATCCCAAAGAGCAAGGCCCCGGCGATCTCGGCAGCGAGCTGGCTGGGCTGGGCAGTCGTGCTCACCATCTGGGCCGAACCGAGGTCACCGTTGCGGTTCAGGCTGGGGAGCTCGACGGCCTGGTTTTCGGACCCGATTTGAGTCACGATGTTCCCGGAGGCATCGATCAGAACGCTCGACACACCAGCGTCGTCGCCCACAAGCAATCGGGTCTCCCCGGTGAGCGGATCGACGAATGTCGTAATAGTGTGAACGTTGGTCAAAATCTCGGGATCAAGGAACTCCCAGTGAGACCCTGTCCCCACATTCTCGATCTCGGCGATGTTCGTAAACTGGATCACGGAGTTGCTGACGAACGGCGCGGTTGGATTCCGCAGGACGTTCAACAACCCGCCCGTGACAAAGCTGTCGCCGACAATCCCGTACGGTTCGCCTGGCCCCAGAGGTTCCATTGTGACTGGGGAAGTCGTTCCGGCGATCCCCAGTTCGAGATTGCCAGGCTTACCATCCGTTTCTAAGATCGTGGTTCCACCATCGTTTGCCGCATTGTTGTAGGCAACGATCGCTCCTGCGTCGAGGAGTCCAGTGGTGTCGACACGGATAAATCCACCGGTGCCTGCCCCGCCCTCACCGATGGAGGTGGTCATCGACCCACCAATGTACACGACATTCGGGTTCGTCGGGTCGATCGCCATCGCGACATCGTAGTTGCCGCCAGCGGGTTCGGGAGGGGCAAACTTGCTGAAGGGATCGACGTTGAACAAAGAGTAGTCGTCGGTCGGGTATCCAGGACCGCCGGCAGTGGGAATGTACTCGGGGATCAAGACATCGGTCCAGTTTTGGCCAAAGTCTTTGGTCATGTACAACCCGGTCAAGTCTCCATAGTTAGACACAACTAGGGCGTACAACCAGCCCTCGTAATTCAGATCCTTCAGGGGGTTGTTCGTCAGAGGGGGGGTCGCAAGAACAATTCGGCCGTTGATTCCGGTCGGAGTCGAACTCGGGGCACCGATCTTGACCTCCGTGGGGGTGGTGAAATCGGTGTCAAGGAAGTCCCCGTTCCCGGCGGGAGACCCTGTCAACGGAACCAGACTCGTCGCGGCATACGCCGGGTCTGCCATGTAGACGCCCTGGCCCTCGAACGCCGCGTAGAGGATCTGGAGGTTGCCAGTCGATGTCGATGTTGTTGAGGCACTCCCGGCCGCCAGAACAACATCCGTCGCAACCCCACCCTGCATGAGAGTCCAGATCAGACCGCTGTCCACGCTACGGTACAGGCCAATCGATGTCGCCATGTAGACGATCACATCGTGGTTCGCATCGTTGACCGGGGTGGGGTCAACGACGATCTTGTACCCCTCGGTGCCATCAAATATGTGGTCCCGGGTTGTCGCGGTGAACGCGGAAACATTGCCGGCGGCGTCCTCGTTGTTCGTACTGTCGAGGAGTACCCAGCTCTGCCCACCGTTGTCGGACATCAGCACTCCGACACCGCTCGATCCGACCTCGCCGTTTGGCATCGATTCTTTCAAGTTCCCGTCGCCGGTCAGGGCATAGATGATCGATTGCTCCGGATCTCCGTTGCGCGGGAACACGGCAATCGAAACAATGTTCAGGCCGTTGATCAGTCCGTTATCGGTCAGCGGAATCCAGGTCGGTCCAAGCGGATTGGTGGTGAGGTAGTCGGTGGTCTTCCAGACCCCACCGGTGGCAGCGCCAATGTAGACCGTATTCCCGGACGGGTCGGAGGGATCGATAGCAATCGCATTCGTTTGGGCAATGTTGGTGCCAGTCGCGTCGGCCTGTGGTTGAGGACCGACATTTGTCCAGACATCCTGGCTCAGCGTGTTGGTCGGGTTCTGGGTGAACACGGTGAATGTGTGGCTAATCTGGTCGGCGTAGGTCTCTCCCATCCCCGATCCCGGAGTGATCTCTGGCAGTATCAGAGACCACGAGGTCAGGTTCGGGGTCTGGTTGCCATCGTTGGTGATCCGGAGTGTCCACGTCCCGTTGACCGTTTCGCCGTTGAACGCATTATCCAGCGAGAACTGGGGGTTGTAGGGGCCAGAGTCGAACGGCTGGAACCCCTCCTGAATCGGAGTATTGGCACTGTCTTCGAGGACCGTGTTGCTGAACCAGAGCGTACCCGGCGTCCGATTCGGATTGCCAACGTCCGTGAACAACTGCAAGACCGTTCCGCTGGGGGAAATCAAGTCGGCAGTCAGGTTGACGACGTGTTGGCTCTCGGCTGCGGTGCTGCTGATGTTGAGCTGCACCTCGATCTGGTGACCCGCCGAGATGGTGATCGGGTAATCGTCGGTGATGGCAATCGGGAAACTGGCCGACCCCGGGATTGTGCCGACTTCAGCAGGGATCGTGGCCGTCGACCCCGAGAACGAGGCCGAATAGGTGTTGCTGACCGCTGTACCAGTGCTGGGGGTTGCCGTTCCGCGGAGCACATCCAGACCGGCGTTCTCGTTGGTATCAATCAACTCTTCCTGGCCGGAGACGAGCGTCGCCGCAGCGAACTCCGGATCGATCACGATCGAATAGGTTCCGCTGAGGATCTGGCCCGGGAACCCGATAATGAAGTCGCGGTAGTCGCCTGGAGTAGCCAGAGAGACCGTCAGTGGATCGGAGGTGGCCGTCGCCCGGTCATAGATGACGCCTGCCGGGCCAGTGATCGAGACGATGTTGCTCGGGCTGAACACCGGGTCGGCCGCGTTGTAATTGGGGCTGGTCGGCCAGTTCATTTCCCGGTCGAAGCTGATCTCCGTGGTGGAGACTGCGGAGCCCACAGTCTCGTAGTCGGCCGGAACGACGCTCTGAGCCAGATCGATCGTGTACGAACCTGTGAGCGCTGTATAGACCTGCCCGGTCGCCAGATCGGTCGGCAGGGTGATCTGGAGGATGTCCGTGGCGCCGCTGGTGATTGGCAGCAGCGTGTTGGAGACGAGTGGAGAAACAGAAAATGGGGCGAGCGTCACATTGCCAAAGACTTCGTTTCCGTTGGGATCGATCAGACTGAGAATGTCTGAACCATTTGCTGCAAGCGTCGCTGCATTGAACGGTTGATTCAGAGTAATATCGATCGTTCCCGGTATCCCCGAGGCGACGGACCCAGTCGTCACGACTGTGGTACTGACCGCATAGAAGTTGCTGACATGCGGACCGGCAATGATCAGCGGCAATGTGTTCTCGACATACGGGAGAGTGAACGGTGTCCCGCTCGTCGCCGTTGGCATCGAGAAGACCGCGCTCTCGACCGCGAACGGGTTCCCCCCAGAAATCGGAGCCCCCTGATCGGGCATACCCTTCGAACTCTGATCCATGTCGTTGCCGAGGTAGTTCACTGTCAGTACGCCAGAGGCAGTCACGAGCTGGAGCGACCACTCGGTGAGGATGACCTCATCACCATCCCCATTTTCGACGACCTGAAGGCTCCAGGTTCCGCTCGCCTGCTTTCCCGCGAAAGCCGCGAGCGAGGAGGCTGGCTTGAATGTCCCGTTGTAGGGGGCGGTTCCAGCTGCGATCGTTCCGGTGGCGGTATTGGCAAAGGTGGTACCGATGAAATCCTCACCCGTGGCATCCCCGAAATTCATCAACACCACACGAGTGCCGTCGGGTCCGATCAGCACGAGCTTCGCGTTGCTGTCGCTGGTCTCCACCATGTTGACGGTGACTTCCACCGCGGTGAGGGCCGGGGTTCCTGCCGGTAGTGCTGGGACAGAGAGCGACGAGACGACGCCGGTCTGGTCGTAGGTCGGCGGCACAGTCACTGTGAGTGCCGTTGTGGGCGACGGAACAAGGAGAGGAGTATTGGGTGAGTAAAACTGGGATTGCAGAGTCTGGACCTGATCCACGACATTCGGTCCGACCGAATAGCTGTACGTGCCAACGGCATATTGCGGGGTGACAAAGTGGACCAGGATATCCGTCTCGTTCGTATCAGCCGGCAGGAAAACCTCGACAGAGCTGACCATCACCTGCGTGGAGGGGGAGCTGAGTGAACTGTAGGGGCTACGGTACTCGATGTTGAAGATCGCCGACAATTGTGCCGATGTAAGACCGATGAACTGGGTGGGGCTGATCAACCGGTCCATCGTGACCAGCAAGCCATCGATCCCCTGGGTACCGTCTGAACCCATATGCGTGTTGTACTCTTCCTGGAAGAGTTGCCCTGCTGCGCTGGTGACCGTCCCACCGCCGGAAGCCGCCAGGCCAGCCGTCGTGTCGGTGTAGGTGAACTGGGTCGCGGAGAGGACTCCCGTGATCTTGAATGTCCCGTTGTACTTGGTCACTCCGACCCCGGCGATCGTAACCGTCTGGCCGACCTCGAAGAGGGCCGGACCCGCCGTTGTCGTCGTGATCGTCACCGTGTGGCCGGTTTCCGTGGCCCCGGTCGGGCTCGCGACGATCTTCAGTGCCGTCGCCACGGTAAAGCCAAGCTGATCCCCCAGTGAATCAAAGCCGCCCGCAGTCGATGGACCGGTGACATCACCTTCGTCGCCACTGACAGTGCGTGAACCAGCGGCGATCACAGCTTCGCCGCCGAAGATGCTGGCACCGGTTTCGTTGAAGTTCCCCGACCAGTCCGCGTTGATGATGCCGTCATGGACGATCACCGATTGACGGATGCCAACGCCTTCATAGCTGGTTGCGCCACTCGCTTGCACGAGGTTCGTCGGAATCGGCTGGAGGTCGTATGTCGTTCCCGTGATGATGTCCGTGCCGGCAACCGGTTCGTTGAGGAACGGTTGTTCTGTCTCGGTCGAAAACGTCTGCGAACTGAAGGTCTGGCCGCCGTCGGTGCTGGTGGCGATGAACTCGGCGGCCCGAACCGCACTCGCATCCAGTCGCGTATCGTACCACGTCAGAACCACGGTTCCGGTCGACGAGTCGACGGCCACGGCCGGGATCAACTGCGGCCGGTTCCCCTCGGTAAAGTTGTCGGCAGCGCTATCGTCGTTGACCTGAACCGGAGTGTTCCAGGTGATCGCGTCGCCAGCCGCCACCGTCCCGACCGCCAGGTAAATGTTCGTATCGACAATCGCTGTCCCGGCTGCATTCAGGACTGCCCCGGTGTAGGCGATGTAAAAGTGCCCGGCGTAGGGGCTATTGGATCCGAGGCTCGTGTCGAAAGCCAGGGAGGGTGAAACCGGGGTTCCTTCCAATGCGGAGACCAGCAGGCCATTGAGTGGGCTGTTCAGGGTGGGAGAGTAAGAGGCCCCGAAAATCGGGTTGCCCGTCGCGGGGTCCGTCGGAACTGGCACCTCCGTGTCGGTACCGAAATCCTGATTCTTCTTGATTGTCGAAAAGGTCAGCGACCAATCCTGGATGTACTGGATGGGAGTGTAAGTCGTGGTGGTGTCATCCACGTTGTCGGTGAGGGTGAGTTTCCACGTCCCCTCCAACTGTGCAGCCGTCGCATTCGCCAATCCGAGTTGGGTGAGAATATTGACAGCGCCGAAGCCACCGTCTGCCCGGTACGTTCCGATGTACGGGAACTGTGTGGTTGGGTCGTCGATGTCCCGAGCGGCCAGATCGTCGAAGATTGTCTGACTGAAAACTCCGTTCTCGACCCCGAGACCAGCCGTTCCAGTCGTTGTTAGGGGGGGAGGGGGCGAGAGGCCAGGGGCGAATGGTTCACCGGGTTGAGTACCAATCGTCGCGCCGTTATCATCCGTTTGGTTATTCAGCAGAAAGACACTTTTCCCGTTTGGAGCAGTCAGCTGGATACTCAGTTCATTGAGATTTGGATCGACGATCGAGAGACCGATCGACAGATCCTGGAGCGAAAATGCCGGAGTTCCTGAGGTCGGGAGTCCGGAGTTGGCTGCGGTGACAGCGAACGTGACGGTCTTGACCCCAGGGATGTAGGTCGGTGGTGAATTGGGATTGTCGATGGCATCCGGGATATTCCCCGCCGCACCCTGTCCAAAGGTTTTGGACGCGGTGAACGCCTGGGGAATCACATCGGCTGCAACCCCATTGTTCGGCTGCGAGGCATCGGTTTGGAGTGTGGTCAATTCGCCGCCGTCATTGGGGACGATTTGCGGCCAAACGAAAATGAGCGAACCCGGTGACCCCGAACTCCCCGGACTGAAGCTGATCTGTGGTGCCCCGGCGAGGCTCGTCGAGCCTTCAAAGTAGCCATCGTTGTTCACGGGGGAGGGGTTGCTCCACGTTCCCCCTTTCCCGTCATTGGCCGAGACAACCGCAAGAATTGGACTGTTATCGAAGCCGTTAGCGGAGACATCTCCGGGGGTTGCCGAACTGTCCCCGTTCCAGGCCACGTACACCCCTTTACTCAACCCGGCCGCGCTATCCATCGTATCGGTGATGGTCTTGCCGGTGGTGGGGTCGGTGTACGTCGGGACGTTATTATCCACGGCAATAACGGGGTTCTCCGCGGGATCGACGCCGGTCCACTGGTAGAGGATGGCACTTGACGCGGTCGAAGTCGCGGTCCCCGGGTTCGTTGGGAGACCTGTCACAAAGGTGCCGGCCGATGTGAGCCCATCTGCGTTGAACGTCCCCTTTTCAAACACCACGGCCCCGCTCGTCTGGGCGGCATTTTCGACCAGGTACGTGAAATAGACCTCGCCATTGCGGCCAAAGGCCACCGAGGCGGAGCTTTCGTTGGTGTAGGGGACGCCGGTCGGGAAGGTAGCGGTGGGGGTGACAGTCGGATCGAACGGCTCGGTGGCACCGTTGGCCGTGCCGAAGTTCGTGATCGGCACCCAGAGCAGTCCGTTGTCGATCGAGGCTTCCGCGACGACTCCAAATGTCGTGACGCCGGGATTGATGACGGCACTTTCCGTGACACTGGTCGCAACCATCACCTGAAAGGCGGGATTGACCGGATCGGCGACGGTCTGCGGGTTAATGAAATTGACCGTCGTTTCATTGTTCGCAGCACTTGGGAACGTCTGAGCGAACGGTTCGTCACTCAGTTGAGTGGATTCCAGAATCACCGATGGCGGCGGAAGGGCCGGCACGACCCGCTCTTCGAAGGTTTCGAGGAACAGAGTGGAATGGTGCAGCTTTCGGCGGATATTCTTGGGCTTGAAGGCCATCGACCGAAACAGCTTCTGAAGCGTGAAGCGGGCCATTCGGTGCAACTCCGTGGGTGGGAGTGTTGAAACGACAACCCAGACGGGGTCGGGTGCTGTTCCAACCGGAGCAAGTCTGTTCCAGGGTTCCAGTGATCACGGTAGCAATTCGGTCGAACCCGGGAACGGGGCGGGTTCTGTTGCCACCTGAAGTCGTAAAGAGGGAAAGGCGAGTCCTCTCCCTTTAATTCTCATCTCGGTATGCGAGTCGGGGGCTCTTGTATTGAGCGAAAGCGCAACGCTACCTGTAGTGGTCCCTTGGCTTCATAGAAGCCAGACGATTTCCGGCCCCCGACGGATTGCGTGCCGTCAACAATTTGCCAGCCCTCACAGTTTGCCAGCCCTTCCAGTTTGCCAGCTACTTTTCAGTTGGCAAAGGTCTGTTCTGGCCCCAATGCAGTGAATGCGCCGGTGTGGTGAGGGAAGTACCGGCTAAATCGATTAGTGTATTTGGGGAAAGAGCGGTTGACCTGTCCAGTCTTGCCTGCCCCCCGAAAAGGCCAGCAAGCAGTGGGATGGGACACGAACCCAACCGGCTTGGTAATCGAGGGTTGGATGCTGCCGCCCCGCCTGTGAGAGGTGCCGCGTGTGGGGATCTCGCGATGCACCCAGTTGGTCCACCACGGAGGGCAGTCGTCACTCCAATTCGATGGAACCTCGGTCGGCGAATCTGGACGCGGCAACCGCCAGGTCGTCCGGGGTGTTGTTGCGAACCGTCAGACTCGTGAGTTTGCTGATGAAGACAGGCCCTGCTGACAAGGCATGCTTCTGGAGGGGCGCGAAAGGAAAACAGGTGGCTCGGCATAATCTTCACAGACAACCATCGCGCTGGGAGGTGTCCGTTCCGCCGGCTGAGCGAACTGGATGACCGATGCAACTTCTCACAACGTTTTGGAGTGCGAGTGCGGGGGTGTTTCGGTTCCATGCGGACACCCCGCGAACCACCCCGATCAAGACTGTCGTCGCCATCGACCTCGCCACAGCGAGCGTGCCAAACCAGGCGGGGGTCGATCGCTTCCGATCACGGATGCGAACCGCAACACGGACAAACAAACTCAGGAATGGTTTGTCCGATTACCGCGGTGGCTTTTGATCTTTTGATTTTGCCGGTTTTGAGGCTCGCTAAACCTACATACCTCAATAACCTACATAGCCCGCAGGCCCCATGTCAAGCCGGAAATTCTTACCTCGGGAGATTTTTTCTGTAGTCATAAATAACCTACAAAACATCTCGACTTCTCTTTACTCGCAGCGCCCCTATCTTGAGGGCATGGCTCGCCCTCGAAAAGACGGCAGGCTCCGGATGGACACCGACATTCGGATTCCCGTCACCACTGAACAGAAAATACTCCTCCAGGAAGCCACCCGCGACGAACCCTCGGGGATGGCAGCCTGGGCGCGGTCCATTTTGCTTTCTGCCGCCAGGCAACAGATTCTGGAGCGGGGTTCGCCCGGGGGTGGGGCGAACCAGGGCAGCGCAGGGAGCAAAGCGAGTGAGGGGTTGAATCCAGGGTCGAAGTGAGAGTGCTGTGGAGAACGTCACCACCGGGGTCTTGCCCTTGAGCCCGTGCGGGCGGAGCGGTACTGATCCCAGTCCGTCCAGACTGACGCCCTGGGCTCTGATCTGAGACCCCTTCGGGGCTCAAAGAGAGATCAGATCAACTCTCTGAGGCATTCGGCAGGAGAAAGACGAGACTTCTCGCTGGACGCGACAAGATCTTGTGCCGATGGGTTCCATCTCCCTCGTTCCCACGCTCCGCGTGGGAATGCCGTCTTCGACGCTCCGCGTCCTGGCCTGAACGGGACGGACGCTTCACCCGAGATACGATCGGCGTCGTCCCCGGCGTGTTGGCCCACCCCGCAGAGCGGGGAAAGACCGGTTCCCACGCGGAGCGTGGGAACCAGGGGTGATGCTGTCGCGTCCAGCGAGAAGTCTCAGAAAGACTACCCAGATTTGCGTTGTGCTGTGGCAGGGTTTTTTCCTCCCTCGCTTGCGGGGGAGGTCGGCGAGGCTTTGCTCGCCGGGAGGGGGTTGAGCTGTCGCGATCGCACATGCTTCACACCCCACCCGCCTGCTTCGCGGCGACCTCCCCGCAAGCGGGGAGGTAGACAGAACGTCAGACCAGGCAGGGAGATTTTCAGCTGACGGTCGCCTTAACGATTGACTACCAAACCGACCATGTCCATCACCCTCGACTCGATCGCGATGCAGCGATCTACTTGTCCTCGGTCGTCTTGATCGTTCCATCGGCAGAAATCTCGATCTCCAGGGTTTTCCTGGCCGCTGTGACCAGAACCACCTCGTAGTAATCAAGAGTTTCTTTCCCATCGTTCACATCAATGACTTCCGCGATCGTTTTGATCATTGCTCTGGGATACCGACTTTTCAGCGTGTCCAACACTTTTTTGGGGAGATCCTTGGCAGTGATCATCCTCTCGATCAGCGTAATCGTTCCGTCCGGGGTGAGGGTCACATCGATCTTGGTCTGACCGACCTTGATGGTCACGGCATACTCTGTTTCGCCGTCCTCCGTCTCCTTCGTGGCTTCGACGAATACAGCCTTGGGAAACCGCTTCTTCACGCTGTCCTTGACCGCCTTTGGCAACTTGTCGAGAGGCACTTTGTCCTCATCGGCCCGGAGGCCGCCGACTGCCAGGGCCAGCACCATGCCACAACCTGCCAACCGCATCATGGTTCGCATGGGTCGCTCCTGTTCAGGGCGCAACAACCGGGGAAGAAAGACAGCCATTCGCTGCTCGCCTCTCCGGCCAGAGATGAAGATATCTGACGGCTCGCAATTGTGGGTGATGTGAAGATAAAATCGGCCTCATCCCGCTCGCGTTTCAGACTGACTGGCGACTCCAGGACACCGGAAATCGCAGGATTACGGGGCGTTGCCGATGAGAACACAATTCGAGGAAGTCCGCAGAGGATTCTGGGCGAACGCACGACCCCCGAAACTCCGCGCTGGACCGGTCACACCCATCCGAGTCACCGAGTCATCAAGTCCCTCGAAAAGGCCACACGTTCAACGCTTCGTGCCCCAGTGAGAGCGAAAAAAGCCGACCCTGCCGTCGACCCCTGATTGCTGCGGGTCGAAAAAATTACCTCGGGCGATTGACGTATAACAATTTTTTATTTAGGATGGATTTCGGCTAACCGGGTTGGCTCTTGTCAGGGCTCCAGGTTCGCTGCCATCCATCGTTTCTTAGGCTGCTGATTCCCTAGGAGGACGTTTATGCATCCTTCATCCGCCCGTACCCGTGACCCTCAGCGCGGGTTCACGCTCATCGAGTTGTTGGTGGTGATCGCCATCATCGCCATCCTGGTCGGCCTCCTCCTCCCTGCCGTCCAGAAAGTTCGCGAAGCGGCAGCACGTGCGAAATGCACCAACAATCTCAAGCAGATCGGGCTCGCCCTGCACAACTACCACGATGCTAATGGTGTTTTTCCCGCAGGCTACATTGATGGCAACACCAACCCCGCCAGCACTCCCGACAACGACGTGGGGCCAGGGTGGGGCTGGGCCTCCTACGTGCTGCCTTACCTGGAACAGGGGAATGTCTTCAACCAGATCAATTTCAGCCAGGGGGTGGGACTGGGCAGTAATGTCCAGGTCTCCCAGATACCACTGGCGATCTACCAGTGTCCCTCCGACCCCTACCAGCAGAGCTTCACCGTCTGGCCCACAAGTGTTGTGGTGGCGCATGGCAACTACATCGGCTGCAATGGGTGGGTGGAATGTTTCAACAACGCTGGCGGTAACTACAACCCCAGCAGCGACGGTGGCGGCGCTGAAGACGGAGACGGAGCCAATGCCCCCACGGGATTGGCTGGCGATGGTCTCTTTTATCGCAACAGCAGAAATCGAATCGCCAACATCACCGACGGTCTGAGTAATTCCGTCATTGTTGGCGAACGCTGCGGCGCCCACTCGCCCACGACCTGGACTGGTGCCGTGACGGGAGGTAGGTGCCCCGCCTGGATGGCGACCCAACCCTGGACGACCCCCTACACTCCTCCTGGCTCCGCGCCAAATACGGGTAACGGGACTGCCTACGATAATGCGGATTACGACGAAGCCTTGGTCCTGGGCCACGGAAACCTGACGCATCTGCCGAACGCCGACAACCCGTTTTTCGACCCGGATACGTTTTGGAGCATGCACATCGGAGGGGCAAACTTCCTATTCGGTGACGGGTCCGTGCATTTCCTCAGCAGCGGCATTAACCCACCCACTTATCAAGGCATGATGACCATCGCCGGGGGCGAACTTCCCGGAGATTACTGATCGCTCGATTGCGATCAAGGAGTTAGCGATGCGCATCCGGACTCGAGTCGTGCTGTTGCTTGGCTTGCTGGCGTGCGTGGGCTGCAGCAAGGAGAAATCGACACCGGAGTTGATCGCGGATCTGAAGTCGCCCCACGAGAAAGACCGGATCATCGCGGTTCGTCAGTTACCGCATCGAAAAGGGGACGCGGCACAGACCGTGCCAGCGCTGGTCGATGCCCTCAAGGACAAGGAGAGCGATGTCCGCTGGAGCGCTGCCATCGGACTTGGCACATTCGGTGAAGACGCAAAGGAGGCGATCCCCGCGCTCCAGGCAGCGCAGAACGACCGTGACGCCAGGGTCCGCGAGGCTGCCCGCGTTGCGATAGGGCGAATCGACCCCGATCTTGCAGCCAAGGCGAACCCAGACACGTCGAAGAGACCCTAGCAGATGCCAGGAAAAGACCTACCACGATCGTCCAGGGTGCCACGGGCGGCTTGTCNNTGGTCGATTTTCTCTCACCAACTCCCCTAGGAGCGAGTGGGTAGTGCTCTCGCACCCGCAGGTCACGTTCGTACCGTCGCTGCACCATCGACTGGCAAGAGGTGTTGCTCGATCATGGGAGGCAACTCGAATTCGGTGGCGAGCGACTCGATCCGCTCGCCGAGTTGGGGGATCTCCGCCTCCTTGATCCTCCCGAAGCGTTTGAGGGCTCCGAGCATCAGGGTGGGGAGTCGCTCCGGGGGGAGTTTCATGAGCCGGCAGCAGGTGGCATCCACGGCCACCAGATCGGCACCCATCACCAGGGCTCCGACTGGCTTTGCCGACCCCATCAGTGGACCATCGCCCTCCATCCCCACGATCCCATCGACGATCGCGAGGTGGGGGATGTGGGTCAGCGCGGTCAGGGCGATGTCGATAATGCTGTTGGGAATGCCCCGCCAGTGCAACTCGTTCTTCGGCCATCCGTAACAGATCCCGGGGAGGGTGCCGAACATGTTCTTGAGCGATAGCGTGGCACCGGCCCAGTGGTGAGTCTTCAGCTTCGGGAGCGAGATAAACACCTCTGCGGTCATCACTGTCCGGGCCAGGTAGAGATACTCCAGGCCAGTCAACCGGCCGAGATTGAGGGCCTTCACCGGCTCGTCGTGGTTCAGGTCAACGAAGCGCACCCCGTGCTTCTCCAGGATCGCTCCGAGGCCGCTTTCTTTCACGAGATACTGGGCGTTCCGCCAGTGCCCCGGCCCCTCAGCCACCACGATCTCGGCCGCACCCTCACGCTTGCAGAGAGCGATCACTGCATCGATCACGCGTGGGTCGGTGTTGATCACTTTCTCGCGCCGGTACTCGACCAGGTTCGGCTTGAGCACCACCCGCTTCCCCTTCAGCGGAACGAATGTGCGGAAGTGCTCGTACTGTCCAGCCAGGATGTCGGTGAGAGGGGCGTCGTAGGACTCAGCGCGGGCGATGTGAACGGCCCCCGTCAGGGGGAGCGGGCGCAACCGATTCATCCCGCCGACAAGCCACCCCCGGAATTTCGACTTCACCCGATCCATGAGCGGGCGAGAATCCCGGGGATGTTTCCCGTTTCCATTGAGGGATGGGGGGTTCGCGGGTGTCTCGCCGGTCCGTTCACCGACGGTGAGTTTGCTCGCTCCGATGAGAGCAGCGAGCGGGGAGAGGCAAAAAGGATTCGTGGTCTGCGAATTCAGCGCGAGCGCAGCGAGGGCCAGCCGGTAGGAGCCCGCGCCGAGGCCGTCGGTCCGGTGGATCTCTTCGCTCAAGGCTCCCGCGATCCGGGCGTCGAGTTCGGGGAGGAATTCCCGTGTCGCGGCATCGGAGGGGTGGACCGAAAGGGCCAGCTTCGCCCACGCGAGGTGTTCCAGGTCGGTGGTCTTGGCCGCGTGAACCCGAAGGTAGCCGATGGCTGCATCGACCCGGGGCTGATCGTGTACCCCCTGGAGAGCAAGTAGCAAGATGGCTGTCGGGCCAGGGATGGGTTCGGTGCTCCGCCCCAGCACCATCCGATTCCCGTAGTTTGCTCCGCCCGTATCGAATGCCCGGTCCAGCAGGAGTTTCATCCCCTCGGCGACCCGCGGATGGTCCCCGCGACCGACTGCCCGCAGAGCCAGGCACGCCCACGAGGTGGGTTCGACCCAGGCAAAGTTCGCTTCGGCCCAGGGCCAGCCGCGGATAGAAACGTCGATATCGACCTTCATATCCGAGGTCTCGTTGTCCAGGGCGATGACCTGGCTCTCCATTGCCAGGAGTCGTTCGGCGGTGGCCTGGAGCCGTTCAGTCGACTGGCCTAGAGCGTGCTGAGCAAACAGGACCAGGGCGGTCGGCCAGACCGCCTGGGGTCGCCCCCGGGTCAATCGATAGGTGCCGTCGGCGACCCGGTTCGTCTCCACTGCAGCCAGCCCGTTCTCGATGAGGGAGCCATACTTCGGGCGATCCGCAGCGAGCGCCAGAACGGCCAGGCAGGTGGGTTCAAGGTGGGCGGGCTGGCCGGGCTGGTAGCCCCAGCCACCGTCTGTTGAGACCAGGGAGGCGAGCCGATCAAGGACCGTGGCAAGAGTCGGCATCAGAGAGTTTCCAGGGCAGGTCGGTCGAAGCGGATACTGAGTGGACGATTGGCGATGGAGGTCGCGCATCGCGCGAATTCTGTCCGTACCATAGAACATGTCGCCCGCCCGCAGCAGAGCTTTCGCCCGCAACTGTGGTCTGGCCTGTTGGCGGGAGCGAACTGGCCCACCGAACCGGTCCGATCACTTTTCCCCGGGTCACCCCCGGGCCTCTGGGAGTCTGGCTTGCGTGTCGCACATTTCGACTGCTTTAGCGGGATCAGCGGGGACATGGTGCTCGGGGCGGTGATCGATTCCGGGGTAAACCCGGAACAGATCCGGACCGTGCTGGACTCCCTGGGGCTGCCGATCAAGCTGGAAATCGAGAAGGTGAAGCGGTGCGGGTTCGCAGCGACCAAGGCGACCATTGAGGCTGCCGACCAGGAAGATTACCGGTTCCTGCCCGACGTCGAAGCCATCCTCGCCAAAGGCGACCTTACGCCCAAACAGCGCGAACTGGCAACCACGATTTTCCGCAAGGTCGCCGTGGCCGAGTCCGTCGCCCACGGAATGCCCCTGGAACGGGTTCACTTCCACGAGGTCGGAGCACTCGACAGCATCGCGGACATCGTCGGGGCGGCAGTGGGGCTGGATCTTCTGGGCGTAGAGCGGTTTACGAGTTCGCCGGTGCCGACCGGAACGGGGACGGTGAAATGTGCCCACGGAATCATGCCCGTTCCCACTCCTGGCACGGCCGAGTTGCTCAAGGGCGTCCCTCTCGCCCCTACAACCATGAAAGGCGAGCTGACAACCCCTACCGGGGCCGCGATCCTCACCGCGGTGGCATCGGCGTATACCGCCGCCCCGGCCATGACCATCGAGAGGATCGGGCACGGGGCCGGAACCAGGGATTTCATCGAGCAACCGAACATCCTGCGGTTATTCGTGGGAACGACAGGCGCGAGCCCCGCAACTCCGGCAGAGGCGGAGGAATCCGATTCGGTTGTGGTTCTGGAAACCAACCTCGATGACGTTCCCGGTGAGGTGGTCGGATACTGCTTCGAGCGGCTCTTCGCGGCGGGCGCGCTCGATGTCTTCACCATCCCGATTCAGATGAAGAAGAACCGACCGGGGTTGCTCCTGAGCGTGATCGCAGACGCGACGAAAGTCGGCGACTTGGAAGACATCTTGTTCCGCGAAGTAGCCACATTCGGTGTGCGGCGCTACTCCGCATCACGGACGAAGTTGCGACGGGAGGCGGTCACCGTCGAGACGCGCTGGGGGCCAGTGAAGGCCAAGAGGGGCTGGCGCACGAATGGGTATGAGATCCTCACCCCGGAATTCGACGACTGCGTCCGGATCGCGCGTGAAAGCGGCGTTCCGCTCCGCGAGATCTACGCTGCGATCCGGCAATGACTATCCGGGAGTTGCGAACGGTGATGGGAATTCGCTCCTCCGGGGCGACCCCCCACAACCGTTTGGGCGAGATCGTCCGGGAGGGTGATTGGTATTCAGCCTGAAAGGCGGACATTCCTCAGCCCAGGGCAACGCCCTGGGGAGACGACTGCGCTGTCAGTTGTTATCCCAGCCCTTCAGGCTGGAATCAAAAACCCTTGGAAACCCAGGGCATCGCCCTGGGCTGAGAGATCTCACCCCTTCAGGGTGAAGAAGGTCAGACCAACGCCTCGATATCGATGGCTTTCAGCCTGAAAGGCGGAGATTCCTCAGCCCAGGGCAACGCCCTGGGGAGACGACCGCCCACCCTCTTCCAGCCTGAAGGGCTGGGATAACGTTGCTGGCGGTCGCTCTCTGAGCCCTTCAGGCTGGAATCAAAACCCTTGGAAACCCAGGCGTTGCCCTGGGCTGAGAAATCTCAGCCTTTCAGGCTCAAAACCAATCACCCTTCCGGAACTCTGGCCACATCCTCGATCCTTCGGTCCCGAGTATTTCTTGACCACTTCGTTCGGCAAACTAGAGTAGACAGGTGGTTTTGGCGGTCTCACAATCCCTTTGGCTTTGTGCGACTGGCGACTCCTGACTCTGCACAGCCCACTGGACCGTTCCCCATGAGCGCGGCGACCGACCCGAATCATCCGCAAGTTGCCACTCTCATTGCGTTCCTCTGTGGCCGGCTCGCGGTGGGGGAGCGAGCGACCCTCGCAGACCATCTCGCCGGATGCAGCGAGTGCTCCGGCCGACTCGCATCGAGTGAACAGACCATGGATGATTCCCACAACGTCGATGACAGTGAGTCGGATTCGTCGCTGACGGACCCATCGGACATCCCCTCGCCACTGGTCGATCACCCGCGCTACCGCATCCTGGAACGGATCGGAGAGGGCGGCATGGGGGTCGTCTACAAGGCCGAACATCGTGTCATGGGGCGGATGGTGGCACTGAAAGTTCTCACCGCCGGGTTATCGTCAAACACCACCGCGATGGATCGGTTCCGCCGGGAGGTCCGGCTGGCCTCCCGTCTGAGCCATCCGAACATCGTCACCGCCTACGACGCCGATGAGGCCGGTGGGTTGCACTTCCTGGTGATGGAGTTCGTGGAGGGGATGAGTCTGGAGAAGCTCATCCAGAAGCAGGGGCCGCTGTCCGTAGCGGTGGCGTGCGAATTTATTCGTCAGGCTGCGATTGGGCTCCAGCACGCCCACGAGAAGGGAATGGTTCACCGGGACATCAAACCGCACAACCTGATGCTCACCCGGACGGGGCAGATCAAGATCCTCGACTTCGGCCTCGCCCGCGTGGCCAACGTGGAAGGCGCAGCGCCCACCTCGATGACGGCGATGGCGATTACTCAACCCCACACTGTTATGGGAACGCCGGACTTCTTCTCGCCCGAACAGGCGAAAAGCGTTGTGAATGTCGACATCCGCTCGGATATATACTCGCTCGGCTGCACGCTCTACTATCTGCTCGCGGGGAAGCCGCCCTTCGAGGGCAACGGCGTGTACGCGAAGATGATCGCCCACTTCAAAGAACCTCCCCCGGAGCTCACCGTCGCTCGGCCCGATGCTCCCAAAAAACTCGCGGACGTGCTCCGGAAGTTATTGGCCAAGTCACCGGATGATCGGTATCAGACTCCCGCCGAGGTCGCCACTGCCCTTCTCCCCTTTTCCGGAACCGCCCATGCAGAGGTTCCGACCAGGACTCGCCAGGTGCCTACCATCGCGGAGACACAACTGAACGACCGCAACACAGTCAGTTCTGAGTTGCCGATAGCGACGGAAATCCGCGAGAGCGTTGCAGTCCATGAGACGACTCCCTCGGTCACGAAGCGCCGGCGATGGCTCCCCACCCTGGCAGCCTTGATGGTTCTTGGGTTTGGGTTGGCTGGCCTCGCAGTCTGGATGAACTGGGACCAGGAGAGTGCAGGCCCGGTCATCCCTCACGAACCATCCGCGACACCCTCAAAGCCGCCTTCATCGTCCGGACCGGCACCGACAACTCCTCCGCGTCCAGTCCACACGGTCCAGAAAAAGCAGGTTCTGCTCCTCATCCCTGCCGAGTTCGCCCAGGGCGAATTCAACGTCGCCACGACGGAGTTCAAGCGTCTGAAAGTCGGCATTCTGACGGTCGGTCCGGAGAAAAAGACACTTCAAGGCCAGACGCACAGCCAGGGCACAAGAACACCCGCCAAGACGCTCGAACCGGATTATGGGGTGAAGGACATCACCGACTCGATCCTCGATTCGGTCGATGGTGTTCTCCTCATCCCCGGCGAGTCCCAATCATTCGGCCCCAAAGGGACTTACGCAGACGATATTTATCGGTTGATTTCGAAGCTGCTTCAGAAGAAGAAGGTCATTGGGGCGATTGGGTCAGGCGTGGTCGTGCTTGGGGGGCACGGTTTCCTGGAGAATAGCAACGTCTCAAGTATGCTGAACCGGCCCAAGACGGAAGCACGGCTCAAGGTCAAGAACTGGCTGGACGAGCCGAAGGTCGTGATCGACCTGCCGTTTATCACCAGCGGCGTGTTCACCCATGCCAAGGAAGTGACGGACGAGATTGCCAAGGCGATTCCCGATCCGCATCAGAAATAGACGCAATGGTCATCGTAGTCACGTTATGGCCACCTTCCCCGCCACCGGTGGTAGAGTGATCCTATTCGCGTTATTGTTACCGTGACCGCCACCGGTGGTAGAGCTACGCTCGACCACCGGCTAATCGCTACGACCCCTACCGGGGTCGGTTTGGTCATTGAATTCACGTAATCGTCATCGTGACCGCCACCGGTGGTAGAGCTACGCTCGACCACCGGCTAATCGCTGCGACCCCTGCCGGGGTCGGTTTGGTCATTCTCCGTTCAATCGAGGTATTTGGCATCGTATTCGATCTCGGCCTTTGCCAACATTTCGACGAGTTCCTCCCGGGACGATTTCGCGCGGTGATGTTCCTCTTGATTCGCGATGTACCTCTGAACGCCTTGTCGTGCGGTGGGGCACACCGTGAAGGCCGCGTAGCCCTCTTGCCAGGCGAAAGACAGCAGGCCGATTGTCTTGTGAACCCAAACCGAAGACGCTTTTTTCAATTCCCGCACAACATCCGCCAGGCAGTAGGTGGCCCTCAGACCGATCAGCAGATGGACGTGATCGGCCACGCCACCGACTCCTTGCGGGAACCCACCCAGACCAGCGATCGTACCACCCAGATACTCGTGGAGGCTCGCACGCCACTCCGCGGCAATGAGCGGCTCGCGGTGTTTTGTGCCAAACACAAGATGATAATGCAGACCGAGATAAGTGGATGGCATGTTGAAGCCCCTACACACGATCCCCGGACCCCCCGACCCCCGGTCCCCGACCCCGGCAGGGGTCGAA